>JAGNUG010000163.1 GCA_017987115.1 Flavobacteriales bacterium
TCTTCTTCACCACATCAAAACTGGTCTAGTCCAACGGCTTGTCCACTAGAACGAATCCCCCTTCATCGGGTCGAAAAACAAAATCCTCAAATATTCCTGTATCTTCCATGCGGATCAACAGCGGCTAAGGTAGCAGGATGTTAGGGGCATCCTCTGGGCCTGTCACGCTCTAAATCTTCACCTAGATCATTTGCAAGGGTACGTTCATCAAATATAGCAGGATAATGACCCCTCCTACCACGATCCGGTACCAGCCGAATGCCTTGAACCCATGTTTGCTGAGGAATGCGATGAAAGACCGTATAGCGATGATCGCTACGACAAATGCCACCACATTGCCGATTGCAAAAAGTTGGAAATGCTCGCTGGTAAAAGCGCCGCCATCCTTCATGTAATCGTAGATCGATTTTACCGTAGCACCGAACATTGTGGGTACGGCCAAAAAGAAACTGAATTCTGCGGCATTCTTGCGGGTCAAGCCTTGTGTCATGCCACCGATGATGGTGGCTGCGGAACGGGATACACCTGGAACCATGGCGATACACTGCCACACACCGATGATGAATGCTTTTTTGTATGAAATGGGTTGTGTTTCCTCTGTTTTTCCACCGGGCGCCCATTTGTCTATGAACAGGAATACTATGCCACCCAAGAACAACATCACCCCAACAACAACAACATGTTCTAAGAGCATATTAATGAAGTCGTTCAGCAACAGACCGGCTACAACAGCCGGTAAGAATGCGACGAACAGGGTGGTATAGAAATCGAAGGTCTGGAAGAAGCGCTTCCAATACAAAGCGATCACGGACAGGATGGCCCCGAACTGGATCGCAACGGTAAAAAGCTTCACGAATTCGTCCTGCTGGATCCCCATGATGGTGGACCCGATGATCATGTGGCCGGTACTGGAAACAGGCAAGTACTCGGTGATCCCCTCGATGATCGCGAGGATGATCGCTTGGATAATCGTCATGCCTCCGAGCCTCCGGTCTTTTTCAAGATCGCATAGACCACGAACAAGTAGCCGATCAACGTAACGATGGGCGCTAAAGTTATGCGGCGTGCACTGAAGATCTCCGCTTCTTCAAAGGAATTCGGATCGCCGTTTCCACCTCCGGCCATGAGCATGAAACCAACGACGACGATACCGAGGCCGATCAACAGCAATTTGTAATTGGTGGCGGTGAACGCCATATCCATTTCTTCGTTGTGCTTGGATGCCATGATCTAACTATTCAACTCCAGTGAAGGTCCTCGGAATTCATGCGAAGGTAGCGACGTACCGCGAACCATGTGCTGACGAGAGATATAAGAAGTCCTAAAACCACTACGCCGATGAATAATAGCGCTAAGGTGAACATGTCCGTGAACGCAAGCATATCCGGCATGTAATGCTTCACCAACTGAAGCACGCCGACCATTAGGCCAACTGCAACAATGGAACCTACAATGCCTTGCCACATGCTTTGTCCAATGAATGGTTTCTTGATGAACCATTGTGTGGCACCCACCAGATGCATGGTGCGGATGAGAAAGCGTTTGCTGTAGATGGCCAAGCGGATCGTATTGTTTATCAGTGCTATTGCAATGATCAATAACAATGCTGTGAACCCAAGGACCAACAGCCCGATCTTGTTCAGATTGGCATCGATGTTCTTCACCACTGCGGCGTTGTAGGTTACCTCCTGCACACGCTGGTCCTTTTTCAGGCCCTCAACGATCCACTTCAAACTATCAGTCTGGGCGTAGTCAGCGTTCAAACGCAATTCCACTGAAGGCAATAGCGGGTTGCTTCCAAGAACGCTCAAGAAATCTTCTCCGAGATCCTGTTTCAATTGCTCGGCCGCTTCATCAGCGGTAACGTAGCGGGTCTCGTGGGTATATGCTTCCGTATCCAATTCCTTGCGGAACTGCATGATGTCCACCTCCTTCAGGTCTCGCTTCAAGAAAAGCTCAACACGGACATTTTCCTTGAAATACTGTTCCAAGGCGTGCGCATTCAGGACCAAAAAACCGAGAATGCCCAGCATGAACAGCACAAGTGCAATTCCGATAATGGTCCCAAATCCTGCGGAGCGAGTGCGTGTTCTGTTATTACGGTCCATTCCCATCGGCGACAAATGTAGTTAGGGCGGCGAATGCATTGTTCTGACTTGGCGCAGCCCAGTACATTTGCCACCGTAGACGGAAAAATATGCAATACGACCACAAGCAGATCGAGGATAAATGGCGCGCTCAATGGAAGGCCGAGAGCACCTACCGGGTTGAGAACGATCCGTCGAAACCCAAGTATTATGTATTGGATATGTTCCCGTATCCAAGCGGTGCCGGGTTGCACGTGGGCCATCCGCTCGGTTATATCGCAAGCGATATCGTCGCACGGTTCAAACGTCACAATGGGTTTAATGTACTGCACCCCATGGGGTACGATTCGTTCGGTTTGCCAGCTGAACAATATGCGATACAGACCGGGCAGCACCCAGCTGAAACGACCAAGACGAATATTGAAGGAGGAACCGATAAAAGTGGAAATGTTATCCCGGGTTACCGCAAGCAGTTGGATGGCATGGGCTTCAGTTTCGATTGGAGCCGCGAAGTGCGTACCAGTGACCCGAATTACTACAAATGGACGCAGTGGATCTTCATCCAACTTTTTGATAGTTGGTACGATACTGAACAGGACAAAGCACGCCCTATCGCAGATCTGATCGCACGGTTTGAAACCACGGGCTGTCAAGGGCAGGATGCCGAAGTACTTACTGGCGATGTGGAAGAGGCACTTGGACCGTTCACCGCGGATGAATGGCAGCAATTCAATGAGCGCACCAAGCAAATGGTGCTGCAACATTTTCGTCTTGCATATTTAAGTGATGCGTGGGTGAATTGGTGCCCAGCCATGGGTACTGTACTTGCCAATGACGAAGTAAAGGACGGCGTAAGTGAACGCGGAGGCCATCCGGTGGAACGCAAACGCATGCCACAATGGAGCATGCGCATCACAGCCTATGCACAGCGCTTGTTGGATGGATTGGATGCCTTGGATTGGAGCACTTCCATGAAAGAGTCGCAGCGCAATTGGATCGGTAGAAGCGAAGGTGCAAGTGTTCGATTTTCGGTTGGCGCAGATTTCATTGAGGTGTTCACTACGCGGCCGGATACGTTGTTCGGCGTGTCGTTCCTGACCTTGGCTCCAGAGAATGTGCTGGTCAGCAAATTCACAACGGAGGAACAGCGAGCTGAGGTAGAAGCCTATGTTAGAACAGCGAGCAACCGTAGCGAACGTGAGCGCCAAACAGAGGTCGATAAGGTCAGTGGTGTATTTACCGGATCTTTTGCGAAACATCCTTTCACGGGTGCAGATGTACCGGTCTGGGTGGGTGATTATGTGCTTGCCGGTTATGGTACAGGTGCGGTCATGGCAGTGCCTGGTGGCGATCAACGCGACTGGCGGTTCGCGACGCATTTCAATTTGCCGATCATTGCCGTAACAGAAGGAGCGGATATTACCAAAGGCGCGGACGAAAGCAAGGAAGCAACTAT
Source organism: Flavobacteriales bacterium (assembly GCA_017987115.1). Taxonomy (GTDB): domain Bacteria; phylum Bacteroidota; class Bacteroidia; order Flavobacteriales_F; family PHOS-HE28; genus PHOS-HE28. The sequence goes on from JAGNUG010000163.1 coordinate 3,544, forward strand.
CTGTAGTGAAGGGTTCTTGAAGGGATTGAAAGTGCCCGATGCGATCCGCCGTTCCATCCAAGAGCTGGAAAAATTGAATGCCGGTGATGGTCGCATCAATTACCGGTTGCGCGATGCCGCTTTTGGTCGCCAGCGTTATTGGGGTGAGCCGATACCGATCTATTACAAGGACGATATTCCGTATCCATTGCCGGAAAGTGAATTGCCGTTAGTGCTTCCGGAGGTGGATAAATTCCTGCCAAGAGAAGATGGTGAACCACCATTGGCGCGCGCGAAGAATTGGAGCTACGAAGGTCATCCGTTGGAAACCACCACCATGCCCGGTTGGGCCGGTAGCAGTTGGTACTTTCTGCGGTACATGGACCCGAAGAACGAAGGCCGTTTTGCAAGCCTGGAAGCGATCAACTACTGGAAACAGATCGACCTGTACATGGGTGGTAGCGAACATGCCACGGGCCATTTGCTCTACTTCCGGTTCTGGACCAAGTTCCTTCATGACCGGGGTTATTTGCCCTTCGATGAACCGGCTAAGAAGTTGGTGAACCAGGGGATGATTCAGGGGGTGTCGGCTATTGCATCTGTAACTAAAGGGAGTTATGGTATGAAAGGGGGATCCTTGAGCGATGGTTGGAGAGTTTATATGGAAGATGGTGAGTACCGAGAGGTCGCCCCAGACGAAGAAATGCATCGGTACTTTATTAGTGCCGATATGCTCGAACATTTGGACAAGAGGACTATTCATATTGGCAGACAAGACAATCTAACGAGTACTCACCTCACAATCGACTATGTGAATAGCAACATAGTGGATTTTATTAAACTTCCAATCCTTGAATCGAATAAGGAGATTCGAGATGGCGTGTTTATGACCTGGGATGGCTATTGGCTTCGAGGTGAATTTTTTGGCTATCTGAATGAAGACCGTACGAATAATGATGAACTGCCTTGTTTTCAATTGCGTGGAGTAACCGAATTCCGAACTACTTCAGAAGTAGAAAAAATGTCCAAGTCGAAGTTCAATGTGGTGAACCCTGACGAAATCATTTCCAAATACGGCGCAGATACCCTTCGTCTTTACGAAATGTTCCTCGGCCCCGTGGAGCAAAGCAAACCGTGGGACACCAACGGCATTGAAGGTACCTTCCGCTTCCTGCGTAAATTCTGGAATTTGTTTTATGAAAGTGATGTGTTCAGCGTGAGCGATGAAGCACCGACCAAAGCCGAATTCAAGGTGTTGCATGCCACCATTAAAAAAGTGACGGAAGACATTGAGAACATGAGCTTCAACACCAGTGTGGCGCAGTTCATGATCGCAGTGAACGAACTGGGAACGATGAAATGCCACAAACGGGATGTGCTGGAACCGATGACCATACTCCTCGCACCTTTCGCACCGCATATCGCAGAAGAACTGTGGAATAAATTGGGCCACACACAGAGCATCACAACAGCGCATTGGCCAAAATTCGATCCGCAGTATTTGGTGGAGGATAGTTTCAAGTACCCGATCAGCTTCAACGGTAAAACCCGCATGTTGCTGGAATTCCCTGCCACGCTTTCAACGGAAGAGGTGGAAACGCAGGTCATGGCCAACCCTGAGGTGCAGGAACGACTGGAAGGAAAATCCCCGAAAAAGGTGATCGTGGTCCCCAAACGCATTGTGAATATCGTAGTGTGAGCGAATACATTCCCGACATAATGTCCTATTCTTCAGCCAGAGGCGTGGTTCGGCACCGGTTTTGCATACCAAAGGCATGGCACGTAAAACAGTCTTTTCATTGTTCGGGGCAGGTGTACTCAGCTTAGCATTTGCACAAGGTGGTTTCCCACCAAGCCCTGTAACGCCGATGTCCGGAAGTAAGGAGAACTATCCCTTGCGTTCCATTCAACACAACGCCTTCAAACCTGGTGAAAAATTGACCTATGTGGTACACTATGGCTGGCTTGATGCGGGTGAAGCAGTTGTGGAACTCAAGAAAAATGACCGTGACCTTCATGGACGTGAGGTCTGGCATGCGGTAGGAACGGGTAAGACCTTGGGTGCGTTCAACACCTTCTATAAAGTTGAAGATACCTACGAGACCTACATTGATGCCAACGGTGTGTTCCCTTGGAAATTCGTTCGCGAAGTAAGCGAGGGTGGGTATGAATTTTCCCAGAACTACGAGTACACCCAGCATCTTAGGGAGGTAAAGACACAAGAGGACAAGGTGTACAAAGTTCCAGGCAGTGTTCAGGACATGCTTAGCGCATTCTACTATGCACGTACGATCAACTATAGCACTGCTGCCGTTGGTGATGTGTACACCATCGAGACGTTTATGGACGGTGAGCGTTGGCCGCTGCGCATGCAGTTCATGGGTAAAGAGACCATCAAACTCCGGAATGGTAAATACAGGTGTCTAAAATTCCAGCCAGTAGTGCAAGAGGGGCGTATTTTCGAGGGGAA
>JAGNUG010000164.1 GCA_017987115.1 Flavobacteriales bacterium
ACACATGCGCATTTTGCTTCGTTTCTTTCTTTGGATCGCTATTGTCATTGGCGCACTGATCGTTCTTGCCTATGCAACTGGCAATGACCATCTGATCCGTGGTTTGCGCTATACCTATTTGATCGGTCGTGGTTCTCCGGAGATCGATGACCGTGACTTTTTCCCTTATTCCACTATTCCTGCACAAGCACCGCAGCCTTGGCCACAAGGAGAACGTTACGGCACACTTGCGTTGACCCCTGCGCAAGAGCAGGAACTAACGGATCTGTACTCCGTGGGTTTTGCGGTCTTCCAACACGACAGTTTGATCTTCGAGCAATACTGGAATGGATGGGATGCGGATAGCGTTAGCAACAGTTTCAGTGTAGCGAAGAGCTACATCAGTGTGCTCACGGGTATTGCAATGGATGAAGGAAAGATCAACAACGTATTCCAACCGATCGGTGATTTCTTGCCGGAGTATAAGGAGGGTTGTTACGCTAACATCTCGATCTACAACCTACTTACGATGAGCACTGGTCTGGATTGGAGCGAAAGCGGCGCTAACCCGTTCAGCGATAATGCCAGAGGTTATTATGGATACAATGTTCGTGAAGTGAGCCTTGGTCAGCCTTGCCGCGAAGAACCAGGACAGAAATTCGACTACATCAGTGGCAGTACGCAGATCATGTCTGAAGTGTTGGAGGCAGCGTATGGACAACCGTTGGATGTTCTGGTTCGTGAAAAAATATGGGGACCATTGGGGTGTGAGCACGATGCGTATTGGGGCAAGGACCGTGAAGATGGTGACTTCCGTGCGTTCTGCTGTTTGTACGCGACGGCGCGTGATTTCGGCAGGATCGGACAGCTGTATTTGGATAGCGGCATGTGGAATGGAAAACAGATCGTACCACGCGAATATTGGTTGGCGTCCATTACACCGGCCGATCTGGAGGACAATGGAAAACGCAATGAACGCTATGGCTATTTCTGGTGGTTAGCTGAGATCGATGGCCATCCGATCCATTATTGTCGTGGATTCCACGGTGAGTACGTGGTCGTAATTCCGCACGAGGACCTCGTATTCGTACGTACAGGCATGAAGCGTGAAGAGGTAAATACCGTAGGTCATCCGAACGATGTGTACCAATGGATCGCCATTGCACGGGAATTGGCGTCGAGGAAAAGTTGATCCATGCGAAAAGACATTCATCCACCTAAGGTCGAAGGTGTAGCCATGGCCATTGTGCGCGAGCCCGATGATGATGGTGAAGAGGCTTGGTACGTGTATTTGATCAACCGGACGGACCGGGAATTGGATACCGTACTTGTAAGTTCACGTGGATACGGCGAGCTGGAAGGTGAAACGCGCAAGACCAGTGAATTGCGTCATATGCTCGAACATCTGGGTCCGAAAAGTTGGGCCCGGATTGAACGCATCGTTGAAGATGTTTTTGCTTTGAGCAACCAGTATTGGCTGAGTTATTACGTTGACGGTGTGATCTACGACAAGAAGTACATTTTCTTGGCAGGCAGCATTGAGGAAAGCAATTTTACTACGATCCCGCTAATGGAAAAGCGTGGCGTGATGATCGAATAGACCTGGCTCATTTCTTTCTACGTGGTCCGCATTCCGTGCCATTCAATGTACCAAAAGCGTACATTGGTCTATTGATCAACCGCAATGAGACCGGACAAACCGAACGACCTGAGCAAAATCCTTTTCTTGGACATCGAGACCGTACCGCAGGAGTATTCCTGGAATAAACTGGACCCGAGCAGCGCAAAGCTCTTCAGTGATAAAACGCGGTTTGAACAAGAACGGAATGAGAAGACCGCCGCAGAGATCTATGACGAGAAAGGAGGGATCCTGGCGGAGTTCGGCAAGATCATTTGCATTGGTGTAGGAAGCGTCCAGAAGAGCGAGAGCGGCTATTCATTGCGTGTCACTTCTTTTCAGGATGATGACGAGGTTGTCGTGCTAAGAAAGTTCGTTGAGTTATTGAACAAGCATTACTCCGCTGATGACCATTGGCTCTGTGGCCACAACGGCAAGGAATTCGACTTCCCGTACATCGCACGCAGGTGTGTGGTACACAAGATCCAGTTACCGAAACTGCTCGATGTTGCCGGAAGAAAACCATGGGAGCTCGGCTTGTTGGACACCATGAGCCTTTGGAGCTTTGGCGACCGAAAAGCATATACCTCCTTGGCCTTGCTCACGCACATTCTAGGTATTTCAACACCAAAGGACGATATAACCGGCGCCGATGTCGCACGCGTGTATTACAAAGAGCACGGACTGGAACGGATCGCTACCTATTGCAAAAAGGACGTCGTAGCCACCGCTCAGGTATTCATGCGGTTGACCGGTAAGGAACCTATCCCGGAAGACCGGATCACACTGATCTGATCATTATCCCTTTTTGCATTGGGTGAAATTGTCTGGTCCCGATCGCACCTTATGCACCAATACCGAAACTCTGCTACCTTGGCCGCGTGTTCAAAAAAAGCGGAATAGGGGTCAACGAAGACCATTTGCTCGAGTGGTGTTTGTTCCTCTTGGTATTCAGCATTTCATTGCTATCGGGGTGGGCCATCTTCAGTGCTAACCCATTCGAGTTCCTGCGGCATGGAGGTGATCAATTGGGCTACTACCATTGGCTTCCATCGGTATTCATCGACCAAAGCGTTGACCATATGTATTGGTGCTTCAACATGGAGAATGGAAAGAGGCTCAGCATATTCACGCTTGGTGTTGCGGTACTGCAACTTCCGTTCTTTTTCCTCGGGCAGATCGGTGCCGAAGCATTCGTGTACCCGATCGATGGCTTTTCATCGCCCTACGGTGTTGCACAATTAATTGGTATAGCCACCTACGCTGGAGCCGGGATCGTATTGGCCTACCGGATCGCCAAACGTTTCAGTACGAAGGAAAGCGCATTAATAGCAGCGGTCACCTTGTTCGCTGCGACCAACTTGTTCTACTACAGCGTCTATGAACCCAACATGTCGCACGTTTATTCGTTCTTCCTGGCGGGGCTGTTCTGCTACTGCTCACTCCGCCTGTTGGATGGAGCCGATCATCCATCGAGATGGGTGCATGTGTTCCTTGTTGTTCTTGGTGGTTCATTGCTCGTCCTTATCCGGCACTTGAACATCGTTACGTTCATCTTCCCATTGGTCATTGTGCTGAACCGACCCAATGGGTTTACCACGCTTTGGCGGAATCTCATCACACATCGGGTTGCATTGATCGCGGGGGTTGTCCTGGCCATCATTCCCTGGGTCCTGCAAAGTTGGTATTGGCATTACATCACAGGCGACTGGATAACGTTCACCTACGGAATGAAGGACGAGCATTTCGACTTTACGACCATGGAACCCTGGGCCGTATTGACCAGTGTGCGCAACGGTTGGCTGATCTATACGCCGTTGATGATCCCGGTTGTTATCACGCTGTTGGTCCACGCATGGCGACGCTCTGCTGTGGCAATCGGCATAGTGCTGGTTTTGCTATTCACCTGGTTGTTATACAGTGCGTGGTGGTGCTGGTGGCTAGGCACCAGTTTCGGCGGACGTGGATTCGTTGACCTCTATGCCTTGTTTGCGATCCCGCTTGCATGGCTTTTCCGTTCGATCTTCGCACGCTCCATATCTACGCGTGTTGTTACAGGATTCGTACTCACATTTTTGATCGTCCTGAACTTCGGACTCATGGAACGCTTCAATTGGGAATGGTCAAAAGAAGAGTGGACCTGGCAACTCTTCTTCAAGGAGGTCAGTGGGGTAATGGGTGGGCGTTGATCAATTAACAACAGCAGGTCAATATGCTCAAGAGGATCAATGCGTTACCCCGAATAGTTCGGCTCCTTGGCGCCCAGGTCATCCCTGTTCTTTTATTGGTCTATGGACTATGGTCCTTCCCGTTGGCCACGTTCGGTCCGGAGCGGGACCGCATACCGGGAGACCTAGGCGATGCCCGATTCAACAACTACATCTTGGAGCATTATCACGCGTATGCCACCGGCCGAATAGCTGACTATTGGGATGCGCCGTTCATGTATCCGTACAAGAATGTGATCGCGTTCAGTGACAACTTATTGGGCACCGCACCACTCTATTCGCTCTTCCGAAGTATTGGCTATAACCGCGAATCTGCTTTCCAGTTCTGGATCTTGGCCTTGTTCGCGTTGAATTACACAGGTTGTTACGTTGCGCTCTACGCATGGAGCAAACGTGCGGCGTTGTCGGCAGGTGGCGCATACATATTCGCGTTCGGCATTCACATGCTCGGCCATATGGAACATGCACAGGTATTTCCAAAATTCATGATCCCCATTGCGTTCTATTTCTGTTGGAAATGGTTGTGTACTGGGCGCTTCGTGCATCTTGCGTTACTAGCTGTTTCGGTGGTCTATCAATTCTATTGCGGTATTTATTTGGGTTTCACCTTGTGCTATGGACTGCTTTTCCTGCTTGCCGCATACGTACTTATTGAACACCGAAGACTGTGGGAAATGAAGCCAAGAACATGGCGGCCCCTCGTCAGTGGTTCGGTCATTGTAGCGGTCACGGTTCTGTTTTTGTATCCTTTAATCCGACATTCTGTTGATGCATCATTCAACACGGAACCGCAGCAATTCTCCGACGTACTCAACACCGTACCGTCACTCTCATCTTACTTTTCCTCCCACCCGGCTGCATTGTCCTGGCGTAGCTTAAGTGATCATCCAACTTCTACGGTCGATGAACATTCAAACCACTTCCATTTCATGGGAGCCATACCATGGCTCGCTATCCTGTTGGTGCCGTTCGTGCTTTGGAAAAATCGTGATGGTTCGCAAGAGACCCGGGTGGTCGCGATAGTAAGTTCTGCTATGCTCCTTAGCATACTGTTCTGTTTACGGATCGGGGACTTCACCCTATACAAGTTGGTCTTTGAGCTACCAGGGTTCAGTGCTTTGCGTTCCATTGACCGGATCGTTCATATACAAGCGTTTTATTTCGCACTGATCATGGTCCTTGTCTTTGCACAATTCGGCAAAAAGCAATGGAGCCGGATCCTGTTCAGCCTAGCTATTCCGTTGTTGATAGTGCTGGAGAACAAGTTGGATATGACCAAGATGCGGTCATTCAACAAATACGATGCGCAAGGCATGGTCGACCGGATCGTTCGGGACATGGAATTACAATATGACAGCACAACGAAAGCCATTGCATACATGCCCGTACGCAGTGTTATGCCTTACGAAGAAGACCATGTGCGCAGCATAGAGTTACACCTCAATAGCATGTTGGCGGGGCAACAGCTTGGCATTCCCGTAGTGAACGCTTACACCGGTAGTTATCCGGGCAATTACATGAAGTTCTGGGTTGCCTTGGATGAACGAACATTGAATGACTGGTGCGTATCCAATGGTATTGGGATGGAGACCATCAACAGGGTCAACAACCTGCGAAGACCAGTTCTGGGTGAAGACACCGTGCATTTACAAGGACTCCACGAACGGTATGTTTGTTTGAATACGATCAACAAGGACCTCGCGATCATGGACCGCACGGAAGTGGGACCATGGGGCCTGTTCCTGCGCATTCGCGTTGCGCCGGACCACTACGCCTTTCTGGCCCACAATGGCAATTTTCTAAGTGCTGCGTTGCATCATGACAGCGTGCTTGTTGCATCGCACCATGAGCTAGGTGACATGGGAATTTTCGAACAGAAGAATATTTCGGACAGCACATTCGTCCTGATCGCTGACAACGGGGCCTATGTCGCGCATGACACGCGAACGAACAAGCTCTACGCCAATGCGGATAGCCTTACGGAGCACTGCATCTTCAGGTCAAGGCCCTGATCAATTGGGCACTTCGATGTTCAACCGTGCCAGTACAATATCCCCCAACTCATAGGCCGGAATGCCATCTGCTCCTCTGTTCATCGCTATGGGGAATACATCGCCTCGATCCATTTGATGGTAGGT
>JAGNUG010000050.1 GCA_017987115.1 Flavobacteriales bacterium
CCGCATGGTATAGCCGGCACGTACACCGAACCGTAAGGCTCTTTTGCGATTTATCCGTGCTTCATAGCTATATGATAATGCCAATAGTGTGAATTTCAATCCTTGATTCCCGGTCTGGTCATGCAGGACATAACCTCCGAAACCACTGCTCAGCGCAGCATTGCGATGGTCATAGGCAACCGAGTACGATTTATAGCCAGGCTGTACACCAGGCCACTGCAACCTGAAATTCATAGCTATACGATCCTGATAGGTGTTACCGGTCAATGCCGGATTCAGGTATTGTGGTGATGCGTAGAACTGAGAGAACTGTGGATCCTGTCCAAAGGCATTGATCCACCCACTGAACAGCAGGAGCCAGAAAAGAAGGAAACGTGAGCTCTTCATCGGATCAATGTCAGATCGCTCAGTTTTTTGATCTCCTTTCCATCAAGGAACTTATACCAGGTCTGTACGACGTACATATCCTGCGGACACATTTCACCACGGTAGAAGCCATCCCAACCGATCTTCAGGTCGTCACTTTCGAAGATCAGTTCTCCCCATCGATTGAATACACGCATGTTGAATTCATCCACGAAACGCACGAACGGATAGAACACATCGTTGCTCAGATCACCTGTTACCCATTGACCACCGGCACCACCGTTCGGATCCGGAGTAAAGGCTGTCGGGATCACTATATCATATACAGGTGTGATGTGCATCGTATGATCAGCGATGGATGTACACCCATTTTGATCTTCAACATACAACTCAACTTGGAAGTAACCGGGTTCTCCATAGTTGTGCGCCGGAGATGCTTGTTCTGATGTTCCACCATCGCCAAAGGTCCAAGCGTAGTTTGTTATTGTCCCTACACTTTGGTCAGTGAATTGTATCAATGCGTTGTCGAAATCCACTTCCCATGAAGATGCTGTAAATGCTGCTGTTGGTGGTGCATGAATGATCACCTGGCCATACGCCGGGCTGGTTGCTGTGCATCCAAGCGGTGTGGTGACCGTAAGACTGATCTGATATGTGCCTGGAGGGTAGTTAACGACAGGTGAGGCTTGGTTACTTGTAGTGCCATTTCCGAGGTCCCATAGCGCTGTTACATTGCCCAATTGTAGGTTGGGAAAGTGCGTGGTATACGGTGCACAGGCCTCGGCAATTATCGGTGGTAACTCTACGTTCGGTGGTGTTTCGATCTGTAGGGATACCGATCCCGCCAGCGTATTACCACATTGATCGGTAACTACCACATGTTGCACGGTATTCTCCGTAATTGGTACGGTAAATGGTCCTGAACTGTTGGTTCCAAGCTCAGTCCATGAAAGGAGATAACTGCCGGAATAATTTGAAAGCGTGGCTCCTATTGATCCTGTGCCTCCTGAACAGACCGTGGTATCACCATACGTCGTTAGGGTTGCGGTGCTGAGATCGAGTACCGTGATCGGTAGTGTTACTGATGGACCGCTGCAACCAGCTTGGTCTGTAACAGTCACCGTAATGGATTGTGAAGCACTGAACGCTACATTGATAGTGTCGTTAAAGCCGAGCCCGTTCCAGTTATAGGATAGATCGCCTGTGCCCCCGCTTGCTTGCGCTGTAAGCTGAACAAGTGAATTAACGCAAATGGTACCCGGTCCTTGGGCTGTCAGCACGATCGGTGGTGGTTCCGTAATGGATACATTGCCTTGAGCTGTGCATCCATTGCTGTCGGTCACGGTCACGCCATAATTACCGACCATAAGACCCGTGGCCATGGTTGACGTTGATCCGGTACTCCATAGCGTTGAATAGGGTGGTGTTCCACCGGTGACCATGACAGTGGCCGAGCCATTGTTGCCATTCGGACATGACACGTCCACCGTATTGATCGATGGGGTCGAAAGTGTCGTAGGCTCCGTGATCGTGGCGGAAAATGAGCTATTACAACCAAGCTGATCGGTGATCAAGACGGTATACGTGCCCGCGTTAAGTCCGGTAGCGATCGCTGTAGTCTGTTGCGCCGCGTCATTCCATTGATAGATCAACCCTGGTATGGCAGGGGTAACCATAATTGTTCCATCGCTCGCAGAATTGCAAAGTGCAGCTGATGGGTTCAGTTGTGTATACAAATAGCTATTGCTTAGCGTAATGTGGATCGTATCCACGTCCGGAGGACAAGAAGTGTTTCCTGAAGTGGTCAAATACAGATCAACACCTCCTGCAATAACATCGTTACTTGAAGGAGCGTAGGATGCTGTCATGCCTGATCCTATAATGTTGCCAGTACCGCCGCTCCAGGATCCACCCGTAGCGTTGACCACGGATCCGCTCAGTTGAATTGGTGGCGCTCCCATGCATCCGATCAGGTCTGGTCCTGCATTCGCAGCATTTGGGGATCCATTGGCCGTCACATCCACTTGGGCTGTCACAGCGGCGCAATTATTTGCATCTGAAACCGTAACAGAATGTGTTCCAACACCGGCAACGGTCGTAGCCGTTGTTGCGCCAGTGCTCCAGAGGTACGTGTAAGGTGGGGTGCCGCCACTAGGAGTTACCGTTGCTGAGCCATTTCCTGCGCCTGTGCATGTTACTGTCGTTGATGAAATGTTCGCAATGGCCAAGGCGGCGGGCTGCGAAAGTGTGATGGACATCTGCGTATTACAACCGTACGTATCCGTTACTGATACCGTGTAATCGCCCATTGCCAAACCGGTTGCTGTAGCGGTGGTCTGTTGTTGCGGATCATTCCAAGCATAACTGAAACCAGGATCATTCGGTGAGAATGTGGCTGTTCCACTATTACCGCCATAGCAAAGTGCATTGGTACCAGTAATGGATTGTGTCGCGAAACTGTTCGGTAGACTTATAGTTACCACATCCGTACCAGGCGGACAAGTCGTATTTCCGGTGGTGGTCAAGGTCAGTTGAACTGATCCAGCTGAGATCTCCTGTGGGGTAGGTTGATATTGAGCCGTACTCCATGGCCCGGTTATGCTACCAGCTCCGCCGGACCATGCGCCGCCCGTAGCATTCACCACACTACCACTGAGTTGTACAGGTAGCGCATCGGCGCAACCGACAAGATCGGGTCCTGCATTGGCCGCATTCGGTAGTCCAGTTGTGCCGATGGTGCCGGTAAGTAAATGGGAAACACAGTTATTTCCATCACTGATGGTTACTGAATAGGTTCCTGGACCCGCCGTAATTGAAGGCGTTGTGGCACCGTTGCTCCATGAATACGTGTAAGGAGGGGAGCCGGTCACAATGCTTGTGGACACTGTTCCGTCAGCAGTCCCTGCACAAGCCTCATCCGTGGTTGCTATTGTCGCTGCCAACCCTGCAAGAACCCTTACTGAATAGACATAGGTCTGAATAGCAGGTATTGGACAAGCTCCATCATTCACAGACACGATGAACGCGTAAAACCCAGCGGTATTCGCTTGCGCATTCCAGCAAATGTTTGCTGTTATAGGATTCGTCCCGGAATATGAGATGGTCGCTCCAGGTAGGTTCTGTTGCAGATTAGTGGTAGCCGTAAGAATATTTCCCGCATTCGCATCCGTGATCACCATGTCAAAACAGAAATTACCGGATTCACAGACCGTTATAGCTCTCGGTCCTGTTTGTACAGCAGTTCCGGTCAAGTTCGTGACGAGACCTGTAGCAGCATCGGGTGGAATGTTGGAACAGGGATATGCTACGAATTGCATATCGCGCATGATCGTGCCGATCACATTGCCGTTCCCGTCATACTGTGTTACAAGCACCACAACTACCCAATTACCAGCAACATTCAAGGTAAAGTTGATCAGGCCTGTGGTAGGATTCAGCATAATTCCAGGAATTGGGGCTGTTGCTGAATTGCCAGCGGTATATGGCACTGGTGCGGCATTCAACATGCGCGCACCGATCAGAGAATAGCTCAGTGAGTCGGCTTCAGGGTCGTAGGCTCCATAGCTGAAGGATACCGGAAAACCTAGACATACGTAGGGTATTGCCGTATTGGTGAACGTCGGCGAATCGTTACATGGGGCGGCTGCACTGTTGAGCACACCTTCGATGTACATTTCCCGAGTTCCGGGGTTCGTTAGATTCACGATGGCATTGTTACGGTAGATGTTGGTCCAGGTAATACTCCATGAATCGCAAGGAGGAAGCGTGATCGTGCCAGTATACTCGTATTGCTGAATTCCTGGTAGCGTTCCGCCATTGCAGGTACTATTGGGTAGTTGGATGTCGCAGAGCTGTGAGATCTCTACACCGCCCGGGGTAGTTACGGTCAATGTTCTGTTACCACATGGACTTGTAAGCTGTAGGTTGTAGCTCGGGTCCACGTTGATCCCAGCGCAATCCCGGTAAACCACCAACTTGATCCTGAATTGATTCGGCCCAATGCACTCCCAGTAGATCTCTCCACCGGACATGTGCGTAGCGCTGGCTCCTGAACCAACTAGTAATAAGACCAATATGAGTAGAAGTTTTTTCAAACAGGGACGACATTAGGTTGTCGCTATTCCCGTTCTACGTGGTCTGCCTTGCTAAGTTTCGCGATCTCTCCGTTATCCGACCAAGTTCATCAATGTGAAGCCCAATAAGTGTTTTTGACCATCGTATTGCGAAATTCATGACAATATTGAACTTGCGGTCTCAACGATCCGAGATCAATTGATCGCATCACCAAATTGCCTGATCATTCAGGATCAGCGATCAATTTCTTCGCCCCATATAGATCATGATGTAGTACAGCAACGTGCCAATGCTACCGATGGCTGCTACCAAATAGGTTCTTGCCGCCCATTTCAGTGCATCAGCGGACATGGCATACTCACCTTGTGTGACCACGTTGTTGGTCTTCATCCATGCCAATGCTCGGTTACTTGCATCGTACTCTACTGGAAGTGTGATAATGCTGAAGAGCGTGGTAAGCGAGAAAAGAACGATCCCCACCATCAATAGACCGGTTCCAAGGGAATTGGCAAGGAAAAGACCGGCCAATAGGACCCATTGTACCCATTGCGAGGCAAAGCTCACCGCTGGCACGAGTTTGCTTCGCATTGCCAACCATTGATACGCTTGGGCGTGCTGCACCGCATGCCCGCATTCATGCGCTGCTACAGCTGCCGCGGCGGCATTTCTCGCATTGTAAACGGCATCGCTCAAGTTTACCGTACGGTTTGCCGGGTTATAGTGATCGGTAAGTTGACCTTTTACACTGATCACTTTAACGTTGGAAATCCCGTTATCACGTAACATTTTTTCCGCGATCTCCGCCCCCGACATGTTATTGCTCAATGGTGTCTTCGAATACTTGGCAAATCGATCACGCAATTGTTTACCGATCAGCCAACTGATCCCCATTATGATCATTCCGATCAAATACGCGCCCATCATCGGGTTACCTGACATCTTCGTTCAATTTGGGATCTTGTGTTCAAACAGCTTGCCAGCCTAGGTGTAAGCGACAAAAAGGCATGATAACGAACGCGAACTCAACACTCACTCCCCGGCGGCATCCGCCTTTTCGATCTCCTTGTCGAGGATCTCTTCCATTTGTTGCCGGGTTCGTTCGTCCACTTTTTCACTGGTCTTGGCCTGCTTTTTCATGAACCGGAACATGGCGTTCTTCTTGATCTCATATGCAACGTGTACCGTGAATTCCTGACTTGTCTGGTCCTGGTAGGTCTCTTCACCGATCTTACGCATATCACCAAGGTCCGTATTCATTACTTCACGGATCAACGATTGGAATTTATCGGCGATATTGGCGGCATCATTATTCTCCGTTTGGGCCAAGTATTGGTCAGTTACGGCGCGCATGTTGGTCCCAACTTGACCGGCCAACTGATTCTTTGCGTCCAGGTCTGCTTTGCTACGGGCTATGTTCTGTTTTATGCTGGTGCCCTGTCCCGTGCCACGGAACCATGCACCGTTGCTTTCGAATTTGTTGCCCGAGAATGGTTGGTTCACTTTTACGCTGCCTGGAGGGACAGCTTTCTTGCTCTTACATCCGACAAGTCCTGATCCGATCAATGAGAAGGATATTGCCGCAATAGCGATAGTTCTTAGAATGTTCATGTGGAAAGGATGCTAGGGTAGTAGTGGTTTTTCGATCAAGCAGATGAAGCTCTCGGTCTTGCAAAGAAAACACCGTGCCACGTCGTTCTTTGATCTATTTTCCATGGGATATATTGGAAGCTCGAAATGTTCGATGCATCTTTCGGTCAAATTTCCCCATCATGAGAGCACTGAAAACCATTCTTATCATCTTATTGGCCGTAGCAGCGTTGATCGTTGTGCTCGGCCTCATCGGTCCAAAGACCACGGTAGTAGAGCGGTCTACTACCATTGCAGCACCTGTCGAAAGCGTTTACCCACATGTGTCATCGTTAAAGGAGTCATTCAAGTGGAGCCCGTGGAAAGATGCGGACAAAGATCAAGTTACCACTTTCAGTGGGCCTGATGGTGAAGTTGGCTCGATCCAGGAATGGGTCGGTGATACGGTAGGTACAGGTTCACAGGAGATCATTGAACTGGAACCGAACAAACACGTTGGATCGACCTTGAAATTCATAGAACCATTTGAATCACAAGCAAAGGTTGACCTTGACTTGGCTACAGAGGGGGATGGGTCCAAGGTGACATGGAAGATGACCTCTCAGAATAATTTCATGGCACGTGTTATGAACGTTTTCATGAACATGGACGAAATGATAGGTCCTGAATTCGAAAAGGGTCTAACGAAATTGAAGGACATGAGCGAAGCAGAGTATACCGCTGTTGCAGCAGAGCTTGCCGCTAAAACATTCAGAGGTTATGTTATCGAGACGATTGAACGCCCGTCGATGACCTATGTTGGAAAACGGGCTGTTACCAAGTTCGCTGAAATGGAACGATTCATCGGAACCACCTACGGTGCAGCTGGGGCTGCGCTTGGAAAGGCTCAAGTACCAATGTCCGGATCACCTTCTGCTTTGTACTTCTCGTATGATGATAAGGGAATGAGTGCGGATATGATGCCCGCGTTCCCTGTTAAAGCGGACCAAGGATTCTCGCTTGCGGGGTATACCACATACACCACACCCGCGTCTAAAGCTTTGCACATTCCATACATGGGAGCATACGATAAAGTTGGTGAAGCGCACTATGCAATGGATGAAATGATCAAGGCTAATGGATTGACACAACACGATGTCGTTATCGAAGAATACGTGACCGACCCCATGTCTGAGCCAGATACCTCCAAATGGCTGACCAATATCTACTATTTGGTGAAATAGAATTCACTTCTGGACAATACCGGAAGCCCTGGACCTGAAATGTCCGGGGCTTTTGCTTATAGCTTGGTTAATTCATAGGACCATTCACATGTTGAAGTATCCGAGTTCATTCTCATCTTCACACTCCGATCTAATGAACCTTTCTTACGCACCTTATCGGTTACAATTCAAACACCCTTTTGGGACAGCGCACGGTATTAGAACCGGTACTGACGCCGTATTCGTGCGGCTAGAAGATGGTGATGCTGCAGGTTATGGTGAAGCTACGTTACCTCCATATCTAATAGATACACAAATCTCTGTTATTCAAGAGTTAAAGCGTATTGATCATACTTTATTGTTCAAGCAATTTTCTGGATATCCATCGCAACTGAACGAACTTTTTCCACAAACACTCAGCGAACCGTGCAGAGCAGCACTATCTACAGCATTTTATGACTTGAAAAGCAGGAAGTTGAATAGGCCTATTGAAACCTTGATTCAAACTGCTGGATTACCAAAAGCGAGTAAACTTGCCATGGTAACCCTAGGCCATTCTGAATTGGATTTAATTGAATTCAAACTGAGCCAGTTACCCAATTCGAATATACTGAAAGTCAAACTTGGTACCGATCAGGATCGGGATACGATAAAGAGGGTTATTGAATTGGATTGCAGGGAGTTATTACTAGATGCGAATCAGGGCTGGACGGAAATTTCCCAAGTTATGGACATGATCGAGCTTGCTGGAGAGGATCGTATTACCGGAATTGAACAGCCGTTCGGGAAGAATCGATGGGATCTTCATGAAGCCCTAAGCCAACGTACGCGTGTTCCGATCTTTGGGGATGAAAGCATTCAAGGAACTGATGATCTGATCCGTGCTAAAGGCGTTTTTGGTGGCGTTAACATTAAAATGATGAAATGCGGCGGAATAGATCGGGTAGCAGAGATCATATTCAAAGCGCGAGAATTGCATCTTCAAATAATGCTCGGTTGCATGTCGGAGAGTTCGTTGGGTTGCGGTGCTATGGCACAACTTGCACAATATGCGGACCTCATTGATCTCGACGGGCCATGGTTGATCAGTAATGATCCATTCCAAGGACTAGTCTGGGATGGGCATGGACTGAGATGCTTAGGTATGGCTGGTTTAGGTGTTGACCTTATTGATCCCACCTATTTGAGCTGGATCACTATTGGCGCATAATTTATATTATGTTAAGTTATATCAGACTAGAAACCAGTCAGATACTCACCCATTAGTTAAACACGTGCGAATATCACGAGTAATGGTCAACTGTTCAAGATCGTGTTCGGACTGATCATTCCTTACAAACTACTTAGTTCTTCAAGCGTTCATTGATCCAGAACGAAAGTCCTTTGGGTTCATGTCTACGTTGAATCAAGATCGAGTACATACAACAATGCAAAAAGCCGGACCCAATAGCCCGGCTTTGCACTTACGATCATCGGGAATTATTCTCCCAATAGAGCTTTCATGGCCTCATACTTCGCCTGCTCATTACTACGCGCATACAGTTTCATCAACTGCTGAATGGTCTGAACGTCCTCAGGGTTCAACTCGTGTGCTTGCTCGAAGTATGGAACCGCTTTCAGGTAGATCTCGTCCGCTCCGGTCTTACACTTCGAATACTCAGCATCGCTCTTGAAAGCGTTGCATTTTTCGTACTCATAAGCCGCACGGTTGTTATACAGCACGCCAACATTGAAATAGCTATCGAAGAATTTCGGGTCTTTTTCAATACTGGTCTTGTATGCTTCTTCGCTCTTGGTATACCATTCTATCATTTGAGCTTCCTCTTTGGCATCACTGGCCTTTTTGTCATACAAGCTACCAAGAACGCTGTACAAAGTCGCATTGTTCGGGTCTTTATTCAATGCCAGTTTAACCATTTCCTCTGCTTCTGATGCACGATCCGCTTGCAGCAGATAGGCCATCTGGTCCATGATCAGATCCTTGTCATCAGCGTACTTGGTCCTTCCCTCGGTCAGCGTTACAATGGCTCCATCAAGATCATCGCCTTTTGCCTGTAAGCTCGCGATGTACCTATAAACCTCGGATTTATTGTAGCCACCTGCGATGGCATCCCTGTACCGCTGAATTGCACCCGCAGCATCTCCTTTGCTCTCATGCGCCAAGGCGCTATTGAAGATCGCGTTGGTATCCACTTGACCGAATGCTTTAGCGATCAATTCGGCACGTGCGTAATCCTTGATCGCTTTGTCGTAATCCTTGGCAGTAAATGCCTTATTACCCGAATTCAGCGAAGTTCCTTGCAGCGCACCGAGTGCCTTGATGTTCTCCAACTTGTAGGACTCCTTCGTATCGAGTTCATTCGCCTTCATATAACTCTCAACGGCTTTTTCAATGGCGTCCGGAAATTGGGTCTTTACCGCTTCGTCCTCACCCAAAGCGATCATCCGATAGATATCTCCGCGGTAGCGCCAGGTCTTTTCATTGGCGCCGGTCTTCGCATCAACGATAGCCGGTTCTATGAACTCAGCGGCCTTCGCTAGATCGCCATCCTTCATATAGTTATATGCATTCACCACGTTCGCATTCTGGGCATACATACCAAGAGTTCCTGCGGCAAGCGCAATGGTCAGAAAGGTTCTCATGTTTCCTTGTAGTTCGATCATTTTCATTCTTCGTCAGCGTCTCCTGCAACTTCGGTGCCATTTGTTCCTTCTTCCGTGCTATCGCTATCAGGAGCAGTTCCTTCGGCATTCGGTGTTTCGCCTTGCACAACTTCAGCTTCCACGTCTTCGCTCAACTCACTATCCACTCTGGCCACAGCGGCAATTTGATCATTCTTGCGCAGGTCGATCAAACGAACTCCTTGTGTCGCTCTACCCAGAACCCGCATTTCGCTCAGGTCCATTCGGATCGTCATGCCGCTACGGTTGATGATCATCAGCTGATCGTCGCTCTTAACTGGTTTGATCGCGATCAGTTTTCCTGTCTTCTCAGTGACCTGAAGTGTTTTCACCCCTTTACCACCGCGCTTGGTGATCCGGTATTCATCAACCGGGCTGCGCTTTCCGTACCCTTTTTCACTCACCACCAATACTTGATGGTTCGCGGTCTCTTCGCTGTCCAAAGTGATCATACCAATGACCTCATCGGCTTCACTGCCCAACCGCATGCCGCGCACACCGCTGCTATTCCGGCCCATCGGACGAATGCCTGATTCATTGAAATGAACGGCCTTGCCTTCCCTGCTGGCCATGATGATATCACTCGTGCCGTTGGTCAAACGTGCTTCCAGTAGTTGATCCTCTTCTCTGATCTTCACTGCGATGATACCATTGCTGCGTGGTCGGCTATAGGCTTCCAGAGTTGTCTTCTTGATCACGCCTTTCTTCGTGCACAGCACAACGGCGTGTGAGTTCAAATACTCTTCGTCCTTCAGGTCGGTGACGTTCAAATAGGCAACTACTTTATCATCGCCATCGATCTGTACCAAATTCTGGATCGCACGACCTTTACTTTGGCGCGTGCCTTCAGGGATATCGTAAACGCGCATCCAGAATACCTTTCCTTTCTGTGTAAAGATCAATAGGTAATTATGGTTGGTCGCTACGAACAAATGCTCCAAGAAGTCCTCATCACGTGTGGTACTGCCGCGGCTGCCAACTCCTCCCCTGCCTTGTGTCCGGAATTCACTTAGGCTTGTGCGTTTAATGTAGCCCAAATGGCTGATGGTCACCACGACCGCTTCATCAGCGATCAGATCTTCCATGCGCATATCACCACTTGCATGAACGATCTTGGTTCTACGTTCATCACCGTACTTCTCCTTTACTTCCAAGGTCTCCTGCTTTACAATGTCCATGCGCAGGTTCTCGTCGGCCAAAATGGCTTTCAACTTCCCGATCAGGATCATAAGTTCAGCATGCTCTTCACGGATCTTATCCCGCTCCAAACCGGTCAACCGCTGCAGGCGCATATCCAATATCGCACGGGCTTGGATCTCACTCAGACCAAAGGTGGTCATCAAACCTTCACGTGCTTCATCCGGCGTCTGGCTAGCACGGATCAATTTGATCACTTCATCGAGGTGATCCAAAGCGATCAACAGACCTTCCAGAATGTGAGCGCGCTCCTCCGCTTTACGTAACTCGAACTTCGTGCGGCGCTCGATGACATCCAAACGATGTAGCACGAAGTACTTGATCATGTCCTTCAGCCCAAGCAGCATAGGCCTGCCACCAACAAGAGCAATGTTGTTGATGCTGAAGCTGGTCTGTAACATGCTGTATTTGAACAGCTGATTCAGGACCACCGTACCCATTGCTTCGCGCTTCACTTCGTAGGCTACTCGGATCCCGGTGCGGTCGCTATAATCGTTGACATCACTAATGCCTTCGACCTTCTTATCGTTCACGAGATCAGCGATCCCTTTTACCAATTGCACGGCCTTGTTGGTCTGGTATGGGATCTCCGTGCAAATGATGGTCTCACGACCGGTTTTCTCATCTTCTTCGATGTTGCAAGCAGCGCGCAGAACCACCTTACCTCTACCGCCCTCGTAGGCCTCGCGGATACCATCCGTTCCATAGATCACACCACCTGTAGGGAAATCAGGGCCTTTGATGTGCTGCATAAGGCCTTCCACATCAATGTCCTTGTTCTCGATATATGCCGCAATTCCATCGCACACTTCGGAAAGGTTATGCGGTGGCATGTTGGTGGCCATACCTACAGCAATACCACTGGCTCCATTTACTAGAAGCGTCGGTATCCTACTTGGCATTACACTCGGCTCCTCCAACGAATCGTCGAAGTTCGGCCGCATGTCAACGGTCTCTTTATCCAGATCCGCTAAGACTTCCTCAGCGATCTTTCTGAAACGCGCCTCTGTATAACGCATTGCCGCTGGGCTGTCTCCATCGATACTGCCAAAGTTTCCTTGACCATCTACCAAGGGGTAACGCAAGCTCCACGGTTGTGCCATACGGACCATAGCATCATAAACGCTACTGTCGCCATGTGGATGGTATTTACCGAGTACTTCACCCACGATACGTGCGCTTTTCTTGTGGGCACGATTGCTGAGTACGCCCAGGTCCTGCATGCCATAGAGCACGCGACGGTGAACGGGTTTTAATCCATCACGCACATCGGGCAATGCCCGGCTAACGATCACTGACATCGAATAATCGATGTACGCGGTGCGCATTTCACTTTCTATACTGATCGGAATGATCTTCTCTCCTGCTGCTTCTGCCATATTTGTCAATTCTCTACACTTGGCCTGATCCTTGTGACCTGACCGTTTCCCGAAAGGGAGCCCGAAAGTAGGCCGAATTCACCGCTCGTCGAACGGTAGTTTTCCACAACCGCACACGATATTGTGGATAAAAGATCGAAGGAATATCAAAGGCAGCATCATTAACCTAAATAGCTTGCCCGCTGAAGTGCGTTAGTTACCTTAGCACACAACGCCCAAGTGGGTAATAGAACGAAGAACACCAACTTATATGGACGCAAAATTTTCACCCCGTGTGCGCGATGTCATCACCTTTAGTCGTGAGGAGGCATTGCGCTTAGGACATGGATATATCGGTATTGAACACATTCTTCTTGGTCTGATCCGTGAAGGCGAAGGCAATGCCGTGAAGGTGTTGCAACGGTTGGAGGTGGATCTGGACGAATTGCGAAAGACCGTTGAGAGTTCGATGGAACCCGCAAGTGCCATGCGACCTCCGGATAAGGACAAGATCAGCTTGGTGAAGCAGGCTGAGAAAATGTTGAAGATCTGCTTCTTGGAAGCTAAGCTTTTCAAAAGCCCACACATCGACACCGAACATGTTCTGCTCAGCATTTTGAAGGATGAGGACAATTTGGCAACTCGTACACTCCACAAATTCAGTGTTGATTACGAGAATGTGAAACATGAAGTGGATACCATTCTTGCCGATGGTTCGGATGACATGAACATCATCCCGGCCAAGAAGCGCCCTAAGGCCTCGCAGCAAAGTGCTGACGATGATGATGATGATAGCGGTGGATTTGCGGGAGGCGGTGCCGGTGCCGGTGGCGGACAACGCAAACAAGGAGATAGTAAAAGCAAGACACCAGTCCTTGATAATTTTGGGAGGGATCTTACCAAAATGGCAGAAGACGGTAAGCTGGATCCCATTGTCGGTCGCGAGAAAGAGATCGAACGTGTAAGCCAGATCCTGAGCCGCAGAAAAAAGAACAACCCTGTACTTATAGGTGAACCCGGAGTTGGTAAGAGCGCGATTGCTGAAGGCCTTGCACTGCGCATTACACAGCGCAAAGTGAGCCGCGTACTTTTCAATAAGCGCATTGTTGCGCTGGACATTGCCTCACTCGTTGCCGGTACCAAATACCGTGGTCAGTTCGAGGAGCGCATGAAAGCAGTAATGAACGAGCTTGAGAACAGTCCGGATGTGATCCTGTTCATCGACGAGATCCATACGATCGTTGGTGCTGGTGGCGCTAGCGGGTCATTGGATGCAAGCAATATGTTCAAACCAGCACTTGCGCGTGGAGAGATCCAATGCATCGGCGCTACAACCTTGGATGAATACCGGCAGTACATCGAAAAGGATGGCGCATTGGAGCGTCGTTTCCAAAAGGTCATCGTTGAGCCTACGACGGTTGGAGAAACGATTCAGATCCTCAACAATATCAAAGAGAAGTATGAGGATCACCACAGTGTGGCCTATACGCCTGAAGCAATAGATGCTTGTGTAAAACTGACCAATAGGTACATCACCGATCGGCATTTGCCCGATAAGGCGATCGACGCCATGGATGAGTCCGGTAGTCGCGTTCACATCAGCAACATCGTTGTCCCCAAAACGATCCTTGATGTAGAAAAGAAGATCGAGGATATCAAGGACGAAAAGAACAAAGTAGTGCGCAGCCAGCGCTATGAAGAAGCTGCTAAACTGCGCGATAAAGAGCGTCAATTGCTAGAAGAACTCGAGACTGCCAAAAAGGCTTGGGAAGAGGAAAGCAGGAACAACCGCACCACCGTTAGCGAAGACAATGTTGCTGAGGTTGTGGCCATGATGAGTGGTATTCCTGTTACGCGTATTGCTGAGAAGGAAAGTGGCAAGTTGCGCCGCATGAAGGAGGAGATGGAAGGCAAGGTGATCGGTCAAGAGGATGGCGTGATCAAAGTTGTGAAGGCCATTCAACGGAATCGTGCTGGACTGAAGGATCCGAACCGCCCTATTGGTTCATTCATTTTCTTGGGACCGACCGGTGTTGGTAAGACACAATTGGCGAAAGAGCTTGCGCGTTACCTGTTCGATACGGACGATGCGCTCATCCGCATTGATATGAGCGAGTACATGGAGAAGTTCTCCGTGAGCCGCTTGATCGGTGCGCCTCCAGGTTATGTTGGCTACGAAGAAGGTGGACAGCTTACCGAAAAGGTGCGCCGTCGCCCCTACTCCATTATTTTATTGGACGAGATCGAGAAAGCTCACCCGGACGTATTCAATCTCCTCCTTCAGGCGCTGGATGATGGTAAAATGACCGATAGCCTTGGACGTCATATCGACTTCAAGAACTCCATCATCATCATGACCTCCAACATCGGTGCTCGTGACCTGAGTGATTTCGGTAAAGGCGTCGGTTTCGGTACGGCTGCCAAGGCCGAAGGTCAGGCCGACAGCAATCGCGGAGTGATCGAAAAGGCGTTGAAGAAAGCGTTCGCACCGGAGTTCCTGAACAGGATCGATGATATTATCATCTTCAACAATCTGAAGCGCGAGGACATTCACAAGATCATCGACATCGAACTCGGTTACTTGTACAAGCGCGTAGGTGAACTCGGGTATGATCTGAAGTTGAACGACGATGCGAAGGACTTCCTCGTGGATAAGGGTTACGACGAGAAATTTGGTGCGAGACCATTGAAGCGTGCGATCCAGAAGTTCATCGAAGATCCCATGGCTGAGGAGATCATAAACCATGGCGTTGAAGAAGGCGACAAGATCAACGTGAGCGTAAACAAGGACAAAACTGAGTTGGTCATCAAAGTCACAAAGGGCAAAAAGAAGATCGCTAAAGGTGATGCAGACGATACCAAGGAGCTGCCACCTGCAGATGATAAGAGCAAGGAGTAATTAACCCTATCTTTTCTGAAAGCCCCCTGACATTTGTTGGGGGGCTTTTTGTTGGGAAACATTAGGTCATAATGTCTGTCCTTATGAAACTTTAGTAGGCTGCTGCGGTTGATGAATAATGGCTGACGATGCGGGAATTTCACGAGTGTTCTGAGCATACCCCTACCATTCAACTGATATTCTAATGAACAAGGCAACCAGGATAGACTATTACCGTCATAAAGTAAAATCCCATTACCATGAAAGCCCGAATTACAACTCTTGTACTAGCATTGGCCCTAGCTATATTAGCGAATGGCCAGATCACGGTGATCGGTTCGACACCAGTGAACCTATGGCATTGTAACACCCTGGTTAGCGCTGGACCAAAACTTGTCGGTTTCTATCCCGGTAGTTTCACCATTTATAATATGGATCTTACTCCATACCTCACTGTTGCTTGTCCTTGGGCTGTAGCTTCATCAGCCTACGACTATCCGGTACCTATGTATATTTCCGAAGACCTTTTCGATACCGACCCCAGTACGATCGAGTTCTTGGTAACAGGAACGATATCTGGAAATTATGGTACTAAAGTCTTCCGAACAGATGGCACCGAGATCTTTTCTGCGACCGACTATGCTCCTGCATTAAGTAATTTTTTTGCAGCCACTACTGAACCGTTCATTTACAACACTCCGAACGGAGCGCAAATGAACCTGACCTCCGTAGGACTTTCAGGTGATATGCGCGTTTACTCCCTTCCGGGATCATTAGGTTGTTTGGAATGCGATGGCTCCATATCCGGATTTGCGCTTGGCGGGCAAGAGCAAATTATGGAGAACGGTAATAACCTTGGTGCTTACCCCAATCCTACAGCGGAAAATACGACCATCACCTATGACTTTCCTGCGTCTGTAAAAGCAGCTTGGATCGTCCTCTTCAATATGCAAGGCGCCGAGATCAAGCGCTTTTCCGTACGTGGTTCAGGGTCGAAGGTGATCACCACAGCTGAACTTCCAGCAGCAACGTACCTCTATCAATTGCAAACGATCCAAGGTGTTCTGGGAACGAAACGTTTGATCGTTGTGAAGTGACCTGGGGGCAAAACGAGATCTGGTCCCTTGCGTCAAACGAACGTTAATGCGATAAGAGATCGAATGGTTCGGTAGCAACGCGAGCAACCCTACCACGCCCCAGGGCCATCCAACGCCTTTTTGAACGTGGTGCTGAACCCCATACCGAACAGGAAGTTCCGGTAATTATGCTCTTCATTGGTGATACGTCGTCCGGGTAGGTTATCGACACCGATATCCGATATGCTGAAAGTGGATGCATCCGTCTCATAACCAAGCATGAGTCCGAAGGATAGATTGTCAGTGGCGTGTATGTAATAGGATGCTCCGGCGCCCCAATGGAAAACGAAGTTGCGTTCGGCTGTGCAGGTAGCGCATTTGTACTCGTATTGCGCCATTCCTGATTTGATCCACAGTTCATAGAACGTTTTCTTTCCGGTATACTTCTCAAAAGCCACCTTGCCGTAATAGGCTGAGCGGCGTACCTCTCCTGGTGAGCCTTGTGGTGATAACGCACGGTCCTCGATGCCGAACCACGACCATTTCGTTCCAACGCCCAAGCTCAAGCCTCTGTATACCGGGAACTGGATCGACCCATCCAATTGGCCGATCGTTTCGGTGACATCACGGAACAACGGATTAGCAGTTGGTATAGGCAAGACCAATGTGCCTTTGAACGTAGTGAAAATAGGCTGGTCGGGCTTCTTTTTCTGCGCGCTGAGTTGACCAGCAGTGGCCAGGAACAACACAATAACCAACCATCTTGAGAACTTCATCCTTGAAGTAGACGGAACTGGCGGACGGTTCGTTGCGTGTCGGTACACATTTCCAAATGGTATTGGCCGTCCGCAGTGGTCGGAAGCGCCAACTCGATGGTGGATTCCCCGGGCTTCATTTCCAGGTCTGCCCAAGCGTGCAGCGGGTTATGAGCGCCGTCCAAAAGATTCGTTCGAATGATCTGGTTGCTCGGGACTTTTAGGACAACGTGTAATCTGGCCGGATGGTATTGCACTTGCAAATTGATCAATTCGGCATGTAACGGAGCAGGCATGTCATTCGCAAGCACGCCGCGTTTGAACCTTCGCCATAACACCGCTACCAATAGAATGGAAAGCGTTACGATAAGTGCGGTACGGATATTCTGAATGTCCATGTCCATCACATTACGATAACCCCTTCAATTGCACCTGCTTTTTCATACCGTTGTATCACTTCCTCAGCGCTGAGCATGACTTCCCTTACAGTTATACTGAGGTATTTTCCACCTGAAGAGTATTTCCTCAGCACTTCACTCTCTTCGGGAAACAAGGCCAGAATGGCGTTCGTACGTTCCTGTTCCGGCTCGAAAATGAATTTGAACATATAGACGCTTGGCCATTCGTGCACTTCATCCAACCGCAGTTTCAACCGATCTCTTGCTTCTTCGTCCATATCTGATGATCACGGTGAGCCCTGCAAACTTGTACATGGAAATATACCAACCAGCTTACCTGTAACTTCGCAAAGGTATCGCGCATATTCGATCGAACCTTTTAGGACGACGCGTGTACTGGTTACTAGATGTCTGGATCAACTATGTCCCGAACGACTATTTCACTTCTACTAGTGCTCACCGCCAGCGTTGGGTACGGGCAAACCGGAACGCCTGACAAAGCTGAACAAATGGCTCCGGTCATGCAAGACCCCTATCAAGGTGGCTGGCAGGCTAAAGATCAGACCCGTAACGCCAATTTATGGGGTGTGCTGGTTGAAGAGCAGCCTGCAAACAATGAAGCACTATTGAACCAGTACCGTAGTGAACGGAACGCCTCACTTGCACGCAACAGCGGTACCATTCCTCCAGCTGATCAAGTGAATTTGGACGTCTTGGCAGACAGGATCGTAACGGTTGCACCCAATTCGTTTGAAGCGCATTTGGCTCAATTCTATTCGCAATTTCCAGCGCCAAGTGCTTTTGCTGAACTTGATCAAGCGATCGCTAAGGGCAGTGATCGGAATGAGTTGATCGGGCCGCAATTGATGAATTCGATCCGTACTTCAAATTCCAGTGGAATAGTGCGCTGGAGCAAGGCTTTGAAGTCGCAAGGAAACGTTGCCACAGACCTCTGGAAGCTCACGGATGACTTGCTTCTCTCGGTGGAGAAGGATGCGATCCTATTCACCGCTGGTGAAATGGACGCCTACCCTGCCTGGGCAAAGCAATATGCTGAAGGTGTGCGGAAGGATGTCTTGATCGTGGATGAGCGACTTTTAGTGGATGCCGCTTACCGCCAACAGGTTTGGACCAGTGCGGGCGCTCGGGGAACTGCAACTGCAGCGGGGCATGCATTCATTGGTGCATTGGCAACTGCTACTAAAAGGCCGGTTTGCCTTTCATTAGCACTGGGACCGGATCTTGTGCAGACCATGCGCGATAAGCTATACGTGACCGGGCTCGCAGCGCGTTATAGTGCTACGCTGATGGATAACATACCATCGCTTGAACGCAACTGGAAGGCCATGAAAAAGGCAACAGCGGCAGGTCCGCTTGCACGGAATTACTTGTTGCCCGGCTCGATCCTATTAATGCACTACCGCTCCACAGGTGATGAGGAAAACGCTAGTTTGATGGAATTTGAACTCCGACAACTTGCAGGAAAATTGGGTGCCACGAACAGCTTGATCAAAACCGGTGTATTGCAGCATTGAAGCATGGCATTATTCGGCAAGGAATATGGAAAGCTGAGCGATGAACGCCTGATGGAACTCGTTGTTCGCGGGGATGAACAAGCGTTTTCCGGATTATACGACCGTTACAACCGCAGGCTACTCAACTATTTCCACCGCATGCTCTGGCAGGACCGTGAAATGGCCCAGGATTACTTGCAGGACCTGTTCACCAAATTGGCACAGCGACCAGAAAGCTACGACCCTAGCAGGCCTTTTCAGACCTGGATGTTCAGTGTGGCGAACAACATGTGCAAGAACGCGTACCGCCATAAAGAAGTGGTACGCGCTGCAGCTGTGCATTTGCGCAACGGAATAGATCGAGAAGAGGCGAAGGAAGGTGTAGGTGTGGATCGCGAACTTTTCCGAGGGCGATTGGATGAGGAATTGGACAAATTGGATCCCGATCATAAGGCCACATTCGTGATGCGATTCCACGAGGATATGGCAATCAAAGAGATAGCAGCTGCGTTCGCTTGCTCAGAAGGCACCGTGAAATCGCGCTTATTCTACACATTGAAAAAATTGGCCGAGCGCCTCAAGGAATTCGACCCAAAAGCACTGATACCAAATGGAACGGCGAGAACGATACGATCCTGAAGACATCGAAAGCCTGCTCAGTGAGCGGAGCTTCGACGAGCTGTTGGAAGAGGAGCGGGCCTATGTGCTTCGACACCTCGCTGACAGGAATGAATATGAGACCATGCGCGGCCTGTTGCTGCACATGCGCACAAGCGATCGGGAGCAAGAACCGTTGATCGCTCCGGATAGTGTACGATCCAATGTGATCAATGCCTTCCGTGCTCAACAACAACCGAAATGGCAGATCTGGCTCAATAGCGTGGGAACCTTATTATGGCCAAAGGAAATGTCGGGATTGTGGCGGCCTGCGCTGGCATTCGCTTCATTGGCGGTCTTGATCACCGCTGGGGTTCTATTGGTGCGGAACTATGGCGCTGAAAAGGCCGAATTAGCTGAGCTAAAGGATGTTGAACAGAAGGAAGCGCCTGCACCTATCGGAAAAGATGGCAATTCCGCAATGGAACCTGTGACCGCAGAAGCTGCAGATGTTGCCGTTAAAGAATTACAGAGCGCTGCGCGTTTTGCGCAAGAACAGGAAAACACGAATGAAAATGGTTTTCATACGGACTTGGATATGAACTCTGGAAGTAGCAACAAGGGTTTGAACGTGCCAGCTCTGGATAAGCCTGTAACTGGTCTCGAAGAAAAGTCTGAAAGCCTAAAGGACATGGAACGGGAAAAAAGCGTAGGCTCAACGGCTATGTCCAAGGATGATGCTTTGACCGAAGATGCGGAATATAGCGAAGTAACTCTTGTTGAGGCACTGCAAGCGGATGAAGCTGAAAGCGAAAGTTCATCAACCGATGCAACAACGACCTTTTCACAGGCTCCAGCTGTATCACATGTGGTGACCGAGTCTGAACTTGCTGTGAACCAAAGCCGAGCGAACGTTGGATCGGCACAAGTGGCAAAGGAAGGCAAGTTCAAAAAATCAGTTGGGAATGCAGGCCAGAGCAGGAGCTTGGCCGCAGATGCCGAACTTGTTTCGCTGCTGAATGCAGGTTGGTAGAAGCCTTTATTGGACCAGAAAAGCTTGGGTTTCTGAAACGTCCCGGGACTGAACCGTGAGTGTTACTTCCCCCGGAGGGAAAAGGCCTTTGTCCAGCCGACGTACAAGTTCATCCGTCATCGCCTTTCCTTCTTCATAGTACAGCGAACGTCCGTTCGAGTCCCTGATCGCAATACTCACCGGCCCGATCCTTCGGTGATTTGTGATGTTGATCAACACCAAGCTGGACGATCGCGTACACTCGATAGAAACCTTACTACTATCCGGTGTTACTTCATTTCCACCTGCATTTGCTTGAAACCCAATTAGCAGCGCTCCAAGAAACGCAGTGTTGCGGAATATGAAATAGAAACGCCCCATCACTACAAAGTTACTGGATCTGGCAACTAAATTCAATGGTTTTCAAGTATCTATTCACAATTCGACCAGTTCCCGCTGAATAACGATCACTATACAGTAATGCGCGTTAAGCTAAAGGTGATGGAACTATCGGAAGGACTGAACGCTAGAGACGAAACGGACCGCGCTTAGGTATACCCGATCATTCATATTTTCGTTCATAGCTGGCATCGACCAATTTTGTTTTCGCGGTAGTGCTTAGTGCATAATTGAAACCCTCGTAGGCACTCCAAGCTCCGTGATTCCCCGCCTTGTTCAACGCCAAGAACCCAACTTGCATGTCCTTTTCATTCGGATGTTTGGCAATGATCCGTAAAACCGCTTCGCGGCAAGCATCCATCGGGCTGAAGCCTTGACGCATCAATTCAACTACCGTGTGAGAGCCTGCGGTTCGGATCATCAATTCGCCAACTCCGGTTGCACACGCCGCGCCTATATCGCCATCCACGAAAAGGCCGGCTCCAATTATTGGACTGTCCCCGACCCGCCCGTGTATCTTATAGGCCATGCCACTGGTGGTGCATGAACCGGCCAACCTTCCGTTTGCGTCAATGGCGATCATCCCGATCGTATCGTGGTTCTCGCTATTCGCAACAGGCTTATAATCCGATGTTTTCAACCATTCCTCGTATCTCGCTCTTACTTCGGGAATGTCCACCACGCGCTGGACGAACCCATTCTCCATGGCCCATTTTTCAGCGCCAGCACCTACGAGCATAACATGCGGTGTGCGCTCCATGATCGCACGTGCAATGCTGATGGGGTGCTCGAAGCGCTGAATGAAAGCAACAGCACCTGCCCTTCCATCGTGGTCCTGAATGCATGCATCCAAGGTGACTATTCCGTCCCTATCCGGGAGGCCGCCAAGCCCAACACTGCGGTTCGTGAAGTCACTTTCGACAATCGCAACGCCTTTCTCTACTGCATCAACAACGCTGCCCTTATCTTCAAGGACGGACCACGCTTTTTGGTTCGCCGCTATGCCATGGACCCAAGTGGAAAGCACTATAGGTCCAACTGGTCCTGATCCAGTTGCAGTCGTCCGGTTCTCGCCTTGCTCCGCTGCGCTACAACCAGTCAGAACTCCTGCTGTCCCGACCAGACCAAGTTTAAGAAAACGCCTTCTGTCGGTCATGAAGGCCAAGGTAGGAGTTGTTAACTGACTTCTCTTTAAGTTATATCACCCGAATTAGGGATGCGCCTCAATTTCCGCAGAATTGACGGCACTCAATAGCGTTCGTTAACAAAGCACCCAATACCGGGTCACATGATATTGTGCTCCCGATCCATCTCCTCTCTTATATTTGTCCAAACTCTTAAAAAAACAAACGCATGAAAACATTTAACTCTTTTACAAAATGTCTTTCACTTTTG
>JAGNUG010000051.1 GCA_017987115.1 Flavobacteriales bacterium
TCCAAGGTCTTACCGCCTGTGCAAGAAATAGATCCAGGTTTACCAGCAATTGCGTGCTACGGATCTGTTCCTTCATGCAATTGGATCGATCCGCGATCCATTGTAATGATCAGCATCATCATCCCCACATACAACGAGGAAGGCTACATCGGCAGAACGTTGATGGCATTGCGCAATTGTGCGGGGATCGATCAGTGCGAAGTAATAGTCGTGGATGGTGGAAGTACAGATGGCACCGTGCAGGAAATCGAGCAGTTAGGCGTACGTGTTGTACGATCCGCCAAGGGCCGTGCTGTGCAAATGAATAAAGGTGCAGCCCATGCGACGGGTGATGTGCTTTATTTTTTGCATGCGGAGAGCTTACCACCTCTGGACTTTGTCGCGGCTATTTCAGCTGCTTTGGCTGAAGGTGCGGCTGCTGGTTGTTTTCGCCTGGGGTTCGATCATGATCATTGGTTCTTGCGTTTCAACTGTTGGTTCACGCGTTTCACTATGAATGCTTTCCGGTATGGTGATCAGAGCCTTTTCGTATGCAGGGATGTTTTCGATCGGATCGGAGGTTTCAACGAAGAATTGATCATTTTCGAGGACAACGACATGGTCTGTCGTATCGGTAAGGAAGAAAGGTTCCGTGTGTTGAAAGGAGTTGTTCGCACCAGTGCGCGGAAGTACCTGGAGAACGGTATTTACCGGATGCAGTTGGTATTCTACTACATGTATTTGATCTACAAGCTAAGATGGTCGCAAGAGCGGATCGTATACACGTATAGGCGACTGATCAAGCAGGATAAGATCTGATCGGGTTCTATTGCTTAATGATCCGGGTGGATCGCACTGGCCCGGGACCGGTCGACCTTATTATATAAAGACCGTTAGCACATCCGCTCAGGTCCAATATGATCCGGTCGCCCATGCGTTGTGATGGTATACTTAACCGACTTCCGCGCATGTCGAACACTTCAAGAGATCCGCTCGCACCGGTGATCACATTGAGATCGTCGACCGTTGGGTTCGGCCAAGCGACCAGGGTATTTTCGATCGGGTTGATAGGAGCTACTAGTGTTGCCAGTGGGTTGTGCACCAAGCGGATCCTTGCATTCTGTCTGTCGTTCGTGATCAAGTAGAACGCCCCATCCGGTCGAATGGCAATGTCCCGAAGCCGCACCATATCAGTGAAGGCACCGCCGTTCAAGTAGTCCTGTTCCGTGATGGAGTCGAATGCTTCGTTGAATGTGAAGAGCTTTATACCGGTGAACCATAGAATGCCCGCTAACAACTTGTTCTGGAGTTCGGGGATCGCAGGACTCGAATAGAATTCTGCACCTGCGGGAGGTTCAATGAATTCCGCAAGCGGTAAGGTGTTCACGAATGTGGCGGAGGTACACGAGTCAGGAAAAATGTTGGTGCACTGCGCACCGTCATATGCGAACCAACCGTGGTCCCTATTGGGCAGGATGAGGTTTATCTCATTGGTGGCCTGTCCATGTTCGGTGTTCACGATACCACCATTCGGCAGCATGGCCAGGCCTTGTGGGTTACGATGGCCCCAGCTCCATGTATAGTCCGCGCGTGGATTGTCCGAAGGCACGGTGCCATCGGTCCCGAAGCGTAAGGTCTTACCGCGGTTGTAGAACAATGAATCATCCGGATGCCAATAGTCCGCCGTGGTGAGCAACACATACCCAGCGGTATCGAACAACAATCGGCCACCACCGTGTTCGCCACTGTGCGGATAAGTGAAGAGCACCTCCTCATCGATCAACCTGTCATTCACTGGATCATAGGTGAAGCGTGATACTTCGCAAAGGTCACCTCCGGCATAATAACTTGAGGTATCGAAAACGGCCATAACGATCGGAGTGAAAGGGAAGTCCGGGTGCAACGCCATACCAAGTCCATTACCGTATGATCGTTGCAACAACGTATCGATCACATCGGTCAGTGGGTCCCAGCGAGTGATCAGTGGACCGTCGGTCATCCACAACCGATCATCCGGACCCCATAGGATCTCCCAAGGAATATCCACGCGATCGCTGTCCACTACCACATCAATGTTCAGTAGTGTGGAACTGAGTTGATAGGTGAGTTGTGCGTTGGAACCAAGAATGAGTAGATACAAGCTGGAAAATGTGAACAAGGCGCGAAGAGTTCTCATGATGAGGAAGACCGGATCTATCGCGAGAGGGTTGCCCGATGCGGTCCGTTGAGTGCCTAAGTGCTGAATACGTATCGCTTATTGTGCGAGGTATCCACCATCAACCGCGTAGTATGAGCCTGTCACGAACGAGGCTCTGTCGGAGGCGAGCCACATGATCAATTCAGCGACTTCCATGGCGGTACCCAAACGCTGGATCGGATGCATGGCGGCAATGCCCTTCAGCTGCTCGGCATCCAAGTTGTTATCAAGCAAAGGTGTTTTGATGAATGCTGGTCCAACGCTGTTCACACGGATACCCTGTGTTGCATATTCGATCGCTGCGTTCTCTGTGAGGCCCAGTACACCGTGCTTTGATGCCACATAAGCACTCGCTGTGCGGAATCCCACTTTGCCCAGAATGGAAGAAATGTTCACGATGGAACCACCACCATTCTTCAGCATGGCTGGGATCTGATAGCGCATGCCATAGAAGACACCGCTCAGGTTCACGCTGATCACTTTGTCCCAACCGTCAAGCGGATAATCACCGGTCAGCGCCGGTGGTCCGCCGATCCCCGCGTTGTTCACGGCAATGTCCAACTTGCCGAATTGCTTTACGGTCTCCGAGACCATGCGTTCGCAGTCAGCGGGGCTGGAAACATCAGCTTCCACCACTTGGGCTTTGCCGCCAGCTTTAGTGATCAACCCTAGTACATGGTTCGCGCTTTTTATATCGGTGTCGGCGATCATCACGTGTGCACCATTTGAAGAGAAAAGCAATGCTGCCGCTTCACCAATTCCTGATCCTGCGCCTGTAATAAGGGCCACTTTGTTCTTGAGCATTCTAGTTGTGTTTTGCTTGTTTACCCAAAGTAGAACGCAATGATGGGATGGGGTCTGACGAATGTCATGTTCACTAGCAAGGTCCTCCGAAACACCGCTTATAGCGCTATCGAACCGGTCATGTACCGCGTTGCATGCAGATAGTACTGATATGCCCATCTTTGGATCTTCATCCTAGCCGTCTGAAGATCCCCTTCACATTAGTACGATTACGTTACTACCAGCTTCGCCGGGCTTTTCCGCGTGTTTGGCTGCTGCTGGTTCTGTTCTTGTTAGCGGGTGTTCCTAGACTAGTGTGGGAGTTGATGGGTGACGACCCGAACATGCGCTACTACATCAGTGGGGCCTTCGTGTTGACCATTTACGGTTGGCATCAGCGCCGCGCAGATCTCTCTTTCGTTCACAAGCATATTGATCATCCTAAAAGTGCTCTGATGCTGGAATACGTTCTTCTCGCTTTACCGTTCGCAGTTGGTCTATGCAGCGGTGGTGCATGGTTCATTGGTTTTATTGTGCTGTTAGCTACTATGGCTTTGGTTTATGTACCTACGCCGGAGTCCTCAGGAACGCAGTTGCGTTGGTTGCGATCCATGGTCCCAATTGAATTATTCGAAATGAAAGCAGTATTGCAACGCACCTATCCGTACGCGCTGTTGCTTTGGATCCTCGCGCTAGCATTCTGCTGGTTACCCGTGTTGCCATTGTTCCTTACGTGGATCTTGACAATGATGTTCACCGCAAATCTCGAGGACTGTGAGTCGCGCGCTATGTTGTTGGTCACAGCGACCGATGCGAGGGCGTTGCTGCGAAAGAAGATCATGGGGGCGCTAGCCATTACTATGGTCGTCATTGTACCGGTGTTGATCGGCGCTACGATCGCACGTCCGGAGTGGTGGTGGATCCATGGCTTATTCGGGTTTGGGCAATTGAGTGTGATCGCGTTGGCCGTAACACTCAAATACAAGGAATACGTACCCAGCGAACGACTGACCGCGAACGGCGCTACTATAGCAGTCGCTGCGGTATTTGCGATCATGCCTGGACTCTTTTTATTGGCAGTGCTTATGGTACTTACTGAACGACGAAAAGCGATCGAGAACCTCGAACTTTATTTCAATGCTGCAGATCACTGACCTCACACGCTCGTACGGCGATAAGGAAGTTGTTTCCATTCCTTCATTCACATTCGCAACGGGCCAAGTGCACGGCATTGTAGGATTGAACGGCTCCGGAAAGACCACCTTCTTGAATGCGGTATATGGTTTCGGAAGATCGAAGAATGCCAAAGTGATCTGCGAGAACGTGTCGCTTGATCACACCAACACCGCATTCCTGGAGTCAGAGAATTACTTCTATCCGGGCATCACGGGTGGTGAGTACTTGGCATTGTTCCGATCGGATAACACACAATTCGATCTGGAAGGGTTGAATGAATTGCTACAGGTTCCTTTGGATGAATTGATAGCGACGTACAGCACGGGCATGCGGAAAAAGCTCGCGTTGCTCGGGATCTTGAAATTGGATCGTAATGTGATACTGCTTGATGAGCCGATGAACGGATTGGATCTTGCGGCTGTCCGCGTGTTGGAGGCGATCATAAGGAAATTGGTAGAGCAGGGTAGAACGGTTTTCATCACTTCGCATGTCCTGGGCCCATTGATCGCATTGTGCAAGCAGATCCATTTGTTGCAGGACGGTAAGTTCCTGCGCACATTCGGAACGAGCGAAATGGATCAATTGGAAACAGCATTGTTCGCCGATCTGGACAAGCGCACTAAAGAGACGATAGGGCGGGTGATGTGAACGCGGATCATTCTTTCGCCACGGTCGAGAATATGAACGGTTCAGACTCACCGAGAAGAGCAGTTCCATTGAATTGCTTCCTCCGGCATGAGCATTAGACCGGCCTTCGAACGGCGAAGATCAATTCATCTTCGACCTTTCCGTTCTTGATGAAAGTTCCGGTAAGAGTTGCTTCCAGCACAAAGCCGGCTTTTTCCAAGACGCGTTGAGAAGCTTTATTGCTGCCAAAAGGCCGAGCAAAGACACGGTCGATACGCGGAAAATCAAGAAAAGCGCGAGCAGTTGCTTGTTGAATAGCCAATGTCATTATGCCTTTACCACGGAACGGGGCACCGATCCAATAGCCAAGCTCGGCATTACGCCGGTAAACATCTCCTTGCGGATGAACACCGACCGCACCTACCGCGTTGCCTCCAATGTCTATCGCCAACACATGCACGGGATCCGGGGCCATGAAGCGTTCCAATGAAGCTATGCCATCACTTTCGGTATAAGGATGGGGGAAGGTGTCCATCAGGTTTGAAGCAACGGTCGCGTCATTGGCATATCGGACCAATGATGCGAGATCATTTGTTGTCCAAGGTCTTAATGTGAATTCCATTATCAATTCGGCTCGATCGGTTCTTGACCCTCGTTCAGGACGGTGATCGCGTTGTTCGATCCGGGTATGGGCATATCAGCTCCACACTTCCTGCAATACTTCGCATCCGCCAAGTGTCCAGTGGCATGGCAGCTCAAGCACTCCATTCCGGGGTCATTCCTCTTCACCATTTCTGCACTAACGATCCCGGTAGGTACAGCGATGATGCCATAACCCAGGATCATGATCAATGATGCGATCGCCTGACCAAGGACCGTCTGCGGCGCGATATCCCCATAACCCACGGTCGTA
The DNA here is from genome assembly GCA_017987115.1 of Flavobacteriales bacterium. Classification (GTDB taxonomy): domain Bacteria; phylum Bacteroidota; class Bacteroidia; order Flavobacteriales_F; family PHOS-HE28; genus PHOS-HE28. The sequence continues at coordinate 5,676 of JAGNUG010000051.1, forward strand.
AGGGTCACGATGGCCCAATAGATGCTTCGCGGAATGCTTGTGAATCCCGCCTCGGGCGTTTCCACCATGTACATCAAGGTCCCGAATACGATCGTCAACGAGAATACAGCGAGAAGGAAAACGAGGATCTTTCGTCGACTATCCATTAACGCTTTTCCAAGAGAGCCTGCTTCCGTCATGTAGCGTGCCAATTTGAACACCCTGAAAATGCGGAGTAACCGAAGTGATCGGATCACCATCAGTGTGTGTGCACCGCCGAACAACAGTCCGATATACGTGGGTAGGATCGAAAGCAGGTCCACGATCCCGAAGAAACTTGTGGCGTATCGCATAGGGCGTTTAACGCTCCAGAGCCGAAGACCATACTCGATCGTGAACAGGGTAGTGAAGGCAAGCTCCGCCACATAGAGCCAATGACCATATTGCGCTTTGATCTCCACAACACTCTCCAACATCACCAGTAGCACGCTGACCACAATGGCCCACAGGAGGATCACATCGAACAACTTACCTGCCGGTGTATCGGTCCCAAAAATGATATGGAAAACGCGTCGGCGTAAACTGCCTTTAGGCGGTTGGTGGTTCTCCATGGAACAAAGGAAACAAAGATGATCGAACCGAACGGCCGTTATGAAAGGTCATACGGGAATCAGGTATCAATGCCTTCAAATGATCAACCTTACCCCGCCAAGATCAGCAACACGGTACGTGAACCGATCACTAGGTGAGCTGATGAACATGAAGTTGGTGGGGATATTCCACTCCGCGCTCAACTTGTTCACAAGTTCAGGCCCGAACACACCCTGCATCGGGATAAAATCGATCTTGATGTCCGGATAGGCACGGTCCAGAACGTCCAGATCGCTGAGGAATGCTTCCGAGACGGAGTCTCCATCTTTCAATACGGTTACGATCTTCAGTTTCTTGGTGATCTCATTTTCCTCAACGTACATCATCACATGATTCAAGATCGCAACGTCATCGCCCTTTGTGAAGTAAACGAATTCCTGATTCGTAAGCTGACGAATGGTCCTGGATAGCCGTAGTCTGCTGAGCGCAGCGAAATGATGCAACGAATCCAGGAAACTGGAAACCACTACCATCAGGTATTCCAGGATCACATTGCGTTTCAGGAAAACGAAGGTGAGCAGGAATGTGGGAATGAAATACTGTAGAAAAACGACCAGATGTTCCGGGTGTAGGCGCACATTTCCATAAAGTGCAGAGACGACCGCGAACATGGCAATGAATACAATGAACGCTTTTGCCGTTTCTGGTCTCGGAAGTCTGGCCCGTTTGATCTTCAACAAAAAGTTTCCATAAGCAAAAAACGCCATTACGATCAAGAACGAGATCGTGTACACACCGGCCAACGCGCCAATTTCTCCATTGGTGATGAACAAGACACTTACACAAAGCAGAAAGAAGACGATCAGGATCCTCGGGGAACTCCCACGTTTCGTCTCTTTCAGAAGAAATTGAGGAAGCACTCTGTCCAGCGTCATACGTTTCATGAGGCCACTTACTCCAACGAAGCTGGTAAGAACTGCACCACAAAGTACAAGCACCGCATCAACGGAGATCAACGTGCTGAGCCATTGGCCACCGATCTCATTGCCCATGAACGATAGTAGTGCTTCCTGGTGTTCTCCAACAGTAGCCAAGGGCAGGACGAAAATGGCGAGTAGTGCCATCAGCGGATTGATGACGGTAACTGCGATCCACATGTTGCGCAGCGTTTTGCGGAATACACCGGGTGCTTGCTCTTCCACGAAGTTGGCCGAACTTTCGAAACCACTTACGCCAAGCATCGCGGTACTGAAACCGAAGAACAGAGCCGCCGCCATACCACCCATGGGAATGGGCGCATCAAAGTTCATCATGCCGATGGATATCCCATTGTTCGCCACATACAGACCGCCTAGGACCAATAGAAGGCCCATGGATGACAGGTGTAAAATGAAGATGATGACAGCGACGATGGATGATTCTCCAATACCGGCCATTGTCAGAAGGAGAAAGAAGCTAAGTACGATCAGTGTGGCAATGATAATGGGCAAGGAGTGCACCATGCTGTGCAAATAGTGCATGGCTTCGGATGCACTGATAACGGCCGTTGCCATGTAGCTAAGAATAGTTAGACACGCAGCCATGGTCGCGCTTGTCTTATTGGTCGTATTCAACAGTACGTTATAGGCGCCACCGTTCAAGGGTAGGGCACCGACCACTTCGCCATATATTTTTCGGAAGAGGTAAAGCACACCCGCAACCAAGGCCAGCGCCACGAAAGCCCACGGCCCTGCATACCCGATCGTAAGCGCACTTACATAAAGGCAACTACTGGTAATGTCATTACCGCAGATCGCAGTGGCAGGAAGCTGTCCTAGTTTCTTCGGACTATGCATTGAGTGGCGGGTTGAAATTCAGATCCGTACAACACATTTACATGAAGTAGTTGAGATGCTTTGAGCAATGATCCATAGCAGCGTGCAAATATGCGAACGATATGACCATCTAGAGGAATATGCAATGAGCTCGGGGCTGGTTGTTCAGATCCACAAAGGATCGTTCCTGAGAAATTCCAAGTGAATGGATGGCACTTATAGGACGTTGGACCGTCAATGACCAACTCACCGAAGAATGTTCAACTTTACGTCATGGTCCATACCTGAACACAATGCATCTATTCGCAGCTTTTTCCATTCTGATCACCTTATCGGCATTGTTCGCGTATATCAATCATCGGTACATAAAGTTGCCGAGTGTTATCGGTTTGATGTTGTTGGCCTTGATCCTTTCCATGATATTGATCGCGACATCCCGATTATTTCCTGGAATGGTCGAAGGAGTCCGTGAAGTGATAGAGACCACTGGTTTTTCGGACCTACTTATGGATTCCATGCTTGGGTTCATGCTATTCGCTGGTGCCATCCATATCAAATTGGATGAGCTGAAACAAGAGAAATGGGCCGTGATGTTATTATCCACAGTGAGTGTGATCACCAGTACATTGCTAGTGGGCTTCATTGTCAAAGCATTGCTGGGCTTATTCGGGATAGAGGTTGAATTGATCCATGCGCTCCTGTTCGGTTCACTCATCTCACCCACAGATCCGATCGCCGTACTAGGCATTCTGAAAGAAGCTAAGGTGCCGCGGTCCTTGGAAATGAAGATCGCAGGGGAATCGTTGTTCAATGATGGGGTAGCGGTGGTAGTTTTCCTCACGCTTATGGCCATCTCACAGGATCCAGCAGGTATGGGTGTCACGGAAGTGGCCACACTTTTCGCACACGAGGCCGGTGGTGGGATAATTTGGGGTTTGCTGATCGGATATGCCGGATTCTTTTTAATGCGGAGTATTGATAACTATAAGGTCGAAGTTCTCCTGTCACTTGCAGTTGTAATGGGCGGATATGCCTTCGCCCATGTCATACATGTATCGGGTCCGTTGGCTATGGTGGCTGCGGGTATTTTGATCGGCAACCACGGTAAGGAACTAGCAATGAGCGACCTTACGCTGGAGTATGTGGACAAATTCTGGGAGCTGATCGATGAGATACTGAACGCGGTTCTATTCGTTCTTATAGGTTTGGAATTGTTGGTGATCGATATCGACCCATTACATGTTGGAATAGGGGGCATTGGAATAGGCGTTGTTCTTGTGATCCGCTATTTTTCAGTTTGGCTCCCAGTGCAGTTCCTGCGATTCAAGCAGCGCATCACGCGTGGCACGTTGATCATGCTCACGTGGGGTGGATTACGCGGTGGTATCTCGATCGCGATGGCGCTGTCTCTACCTGTGGGAAGTGGACGGGAACTTTGGATCACTTTGACATATGTTATCGTGGCATTTTCCATTCTGGTACAGGGCCTGACCGTAGGTAGAGTAGCTAAGAAGGTGAAACTTTGACCGGGTGGAAAGAAAGTGCCATCGAATTCGGTGCGGCTTGTTGAGAAGAACTCTTCATCTTCGCGCTCTGGAACACGAATCATGAACTGGATCGACCGCTTATTAGTATATCTCCGTTTGGGTGCCGACGCCGAAGACCCAGGCATTGCCATGAATGCCATTGAGAACAACTCGAAGTTCCGTGGTACCAACATGTTGATCCTGGTGTTCGCGATCATTATCGCATCCGTAGGATTGAACGTGAATTCCGCTGCGGTGATCATCGGTGCAATGCTCATCTCTCCGTTAATGGGACCGATCGTTGCAGTTGGTGCTGGTCTGGGTGTAATGGATCTGTGGTTGGTAAGGAGATCATTGAAGAATCTGGGCTTTGCGGTCGGCGCAAGTTTGATCACCTCTACACTATATTTCCTGGTGAGCCCATTGAGTGAAGCACATTCAGAGATCCTTGCGCGTACAACACCTACAATATGGGACGTACTTATCGCATTGGCCGGTGGCTTCGCGGGGATCGTCGCAACAGCAAGTAAGGAAAAGAATCGTGGAAATGTTGTTCCTGGTGTTGCTATTGCTACCGCGCTAATGCCTCCGCTTTGTACAGCAGGCTACGGGTTGGCGCATTTGAACATGCCGTACTTTTTCGGTGCTTTGTATTTGTTCACCATAAATTCCGTGTTCATCAGCATTTCGGCGTTGCTTACGGTACGTTGGCTCGGTTACCCATCCATACCTCAGAAAGACGAAAAGATGGCTTCAAGTATCCGACGTTACACGACGTTGATCGTGGTGGCGACCATAGTTCCAAGTATTTACTTGGCTTATCGGTTGGTCGGTCAGAACGTATACAAGACCAAAGCAGAGAAATTCGTCGCTGCAGAATGCAGTATCCCTGAGAATTATTTAATGCAGCAGACCATCGATGCACCGAAAAGGAACATAACGCTTACTTATTTGGGCAATGGTATCTCAGAAGAGCAAAAGTCACAACTTCAGCGACGTATGGAACCTTACGGGATCGAAGGTACTGGGTTGGATATACGTACGGGGCTTAGTTTGCAGGAGCTAGGAGAAGGTAGCGAGGAGAATGCAGGAATGCGCACTCAATTGGATGAGCAGCGCGCTATGTTGGCGCGTTACAATGCTTTGAACGACAGCTTGGGCAATATGACCCAGTTGCATCGATCTTTATTATATGAAGCACAGGCAGTGGATACGAACATTGCATGGATCGCGATCGCGGATATGCCCCTGAAACCGAAGAATGATAGTACGGTATCTTTTGATAAGGTGGTTTCCATACATTTCAAAGAACCGCCTGATTCCATGGAGATCGTAGTGGCCGACCGTTGGTTGGATGCGCGCTTACAAGGCATTAAACACTTTACCTCCATTTCCTCTGACGCACCGAAAGCAAGTGAGAAGAAAGGTTCAAAAAGGAAATGACCCCAGCGATCCTCGGGGTTGAACAAAGTTGACGAGATGAGCAAAAAAATACTTAGGACTTCCAAGGCGCCGAAAGCAAGAAAGAAACAGGAGAAAGTGGAAGTAAAGCCGCTGGACCTAGGAACGTTCGAGGACTTTGCCGATGCTATGCGGGCCGCTTATCCAACGTGGAGTGGAGGTTACTGGAAGAAAGAGTCCATTGAGCGCCTGATCTCGTTGTTCCCGGAAGGGCAGTTCGGCGTATTCGTGAATGGTAAGATCGCAGGGACCGCGCTTACATTGATCATTGACATCGACAAGATGGGGCTTGATCATAATTATGTGAAGATCACGGGCAACTACACGTTCAATACGCATGATCCCAAAGGTAATGTGCTTTATGGGATCGAGGTTTTTGTACACCCGGAATATCGCGGTATGCGTCTTGGTCGTCGGTTGTACGAGGCACGTAAGGAATTGTGCGAGCAGCTGAATCTTCGCTCGGTCATGTTCGGTGGTCGCATACCGAATTTCCATAAGTATTCCGACAAAATGAGCCCGAAGGAATACATCCAGAAGGTGAAGGCGAAAGAGATCCATGATCCTGTGCTTTCATTCCAACTTTCCAATGATTTCCACGTCGTGAAATTGCTGAAAGGATACATGCCGGACGACAAGAATTCCATGGAGTACGCTACGTTGATGGAGTGGGACAACATCTATCAGAACGAAGAGGAATTGGGACGGAGTTGGTCGCGTAACGTTCGCCTAGGTCTTATTCAATGGCAGATGCGACCGTACCGAGACCTTGAAGCATTGTTCAGCCAATTGGATTTTTTCATGGATGTGGTAAGCGGCTATGAAAGTGATTTCGCTGTACTTCCGGAATTCTTCAATGCCCCGTTAATGGCCGCCTATTTGGGAGCGAATGAAGCAGAGGCCATCCGGTTATTATCCGAACATACGTTACAGATCCGTGAATACCTGTTGGCTTCTGCGGTCAAGTACAATGTGAATATTATATGCGGGAGCATGCCTTTATTGGAAGATGGCAAGCTTTACAATGTGGGCTATCTGTGCCGCCGGGATGGGACCTATGAGCGTTATGATAAGATCCATGTCACACCTAATGAAGAACAAGCTTGGGGAATACAAGGAGGAGACACCGTACGTGTGTTCGACACGGATTGTGGCAAGATCGGTGTGTTGATCTGCTACGATTGTGAGTTCCCGGAGTTGGTGCGCTTGCTGGCTTTGCAAGGCATGCAGATCCTGTTCGTTCCATTCTTGACCGATACACAGAACGCATACTCTCGTGTGCGGCACTGTTCCCAAGCGCGTGCTATAGAGAACGAATGCTTCGTGGCCATCGCCGGTAGTGTGGGCAATCTGCCGCGCGTTCGGAATATGGATATCCAATTCGCGCAGAGCGCCGTGTTCACGCCGTGTGATTTTGCGTTCCCGAGCACTGGCGTAAAAGGCGAAGCAACTGCAAACACGGAAATGGTGCTGGTGGTGGATGTGGATCTGAGCCTACTCAAGGACCTACATCACAGAGGTAGCGTGCGGAACTTGAAGGACCGCAGGGAAGATGTCTACACGTTGAAGCTGAACAAATAGCTCAATTAGGAGCACAACGTGTCAATAACAATTGATCGATCACGTTCTGCTGAAGCTATTCGCCTGAGCCCCATAGCTCTCGACACCATCTAGTTGTTCACAACCTTACTGACCAGAGAATTTCGGCGTTACGCCAACATTCTTGAAAAAGAATGCCCATTTATCGGCCTGTTCAGAAATAGTCATACTCGTCGGTTTGCCTGCACCATGGCCCGCGTTGGTCTCCACCCGGATCATCACGGGAGCAGTGCCTTCCTGCGCAGGCTGAAGCGTGCTGATGAATTTGAAGCTGTGTGCAGGTACCACCCGGTCATCATGATCTGCTGTCATGACCAGCGTTGCAGGGAATGTTGAAGGTTTGATGTTGTGCAAAGGCGAATAAGCGCGCAGATAGTCGAATTCCTCCTTGCTATTCTCGGCGTTGCCGTATTCCGGCGTCCATCCGAAGCCTGCGGTGAACTTCTGGAATCGGAGCATATCCAATACACCGACCGCAGGGAACGCAACGCTGAACAATTCCGGCCGCTGCGTGATCACGGCTCCGACAAGTAGTCCGCCATTGCTACCGCCTTCGATCGCCAACTTTTCACGGCTTGTCCATTTATTCTCGATCAAGTATTCGGCCCCAGCAATGAAATCATCAAACACGTTCTGTTTCTTCTCTTTCATACCGGCCTTGTGCCAATCCTCACCGTACTCACCGCCTCCCCGCAGATTGGCCAATGCGAACACACCTCCTTGTTCCAACAGGATCATACGGCTTGTACTGAAACTCGGGCTTAAGCTAATGTTGAATCCACCGTACGCATAAAGCAAAGCGGGATTCTGTCCGTTCATGTCAAGTCCTTTCTTATGGACAATGAACATCGGTACTTTGGTCCCATCAGCACTGGGGTAGAACACTTGCTCGGTAACGAATTGGTCCGGATCGAATTTCAGCTCAGGTCTGAAATACACTTCGCTTTTTCCGGAGGCATAGTCATACTTATACGTGGTACCAGGGTCGGTAAAGGATGTATAGCTATAGAAGGAGTATGTTTCTCCGCGCTTCGCTCCGAACCCACCAGCACTGCCAAGGCCAGGTAGCTCAATTACGGTTTCATTGGTGCCGTCCATATCGTAGCGCATCACACGTGTGGTCACATCCTTCAGGTAATGAGCAAATAGTTTTCCGCCACCTATGCTCACGCTCTCGAGCAGCATCGTTTTGGAAGGGATGATCTCCTTCCATGCTTCAATTTCCGGATGCAAGGGGTCCACACTTAAGAGCCTGTAGTTCGGTGCATCCACATCCGTCATTACCAGAAGTCGCTTGCTTTCAGGGTCAAAGTCGAGGATGCTGGTCTTATGGTCGAATCCTCTTTGCAAGGGTGTCCACTTCGTTTCGGGTGTCGGTATTTTACCGTCACGCAGGTCGAAGTAATACTGTTCAAATCCATCGGTTCCTGTAGTGATGTATAGCGTAGCGAACTCTTCACCTTCAGTAACACTCACTCCCATATACAAGAGTGGTTCTACCTTGTCTTCATATACCAACACATCCTTGTCCTGCGGCTCTCCTATGGTATGGTAATACACCTTTTGCCATTCATTGGATGCACTCAATTCAGTTCCTTTTTTCGGTTCAGGATAACGGCTGTAGAAGAACCCGTTCTTGTACCAGGCCACTCCGCTGAATTTGGCCCATTTCAATACGTCGGGTAACTCCTTCATGGTTCTAAGATCCCAAATCGTGATATCCTGCCAGTCGCTCCCGGCTTTCTGCACGCTAACAGCCATGTATCTATCGTCATTGCTGGCTCCCATCAGCCCGATACTTGTGGTGCCGTTCTCATCAACGGCATTCGGGTCGATGAAGATCTTGTCATCACCATCGATCCCTGTTCGTACATAGATCACGCTCTGGTTCTGAAGACCACTGTTGCGGTATTGAAAGAACAGATCACCAACTTTGATAGGAGCACTCACTTTTGGAAAGTTGAAAAGCTCTTCGTAGCGTTTGGCAATTGCATCACGGAAAGGGATCTGTTCAAGGTAAGCATCGGTAATGGCGTTCTGTGCTTTCACCCATTGGGCGGTTTCCTTGGATGTATCGTTCTCTAACCAGCGATATGGATCTGCTACGAAGGTACCGTGCAGGTTGTCACCTGCAGCTGCATCAGCAAGAGTAAGTGGGTATGCGATATGATCTTTCAATGGTTCGGAGTTGTCGCTCTGTCCATAAGAGACAAAGCAAATGGAGCATAGAGGAACTACAAGAAATGTAAGGTTACGCATGTCAGTTCGGCTCTGCCTGATAGCAGATCGAGCGTAAATGTAGAACCTTGGACGTGTTCCGGATCCGGAATGTGCTGAACGGTAATTGAGTCGCGGACAAGCGGTCAAGCCCGTTTCAACTTAACGATAGGCGTGGAGACGATCTCGTAGACCGTTCCGGGGCCGTTCGCCAGCTCTACCGTAGCATCCAATTGCTCTGCCAACGTGTGTATCAGTTCCATGCCCAAGGTTTCTGGCCGGGACCAGCGGCTGCGGTCCGGCAGACCTATACCGTTATCTCCGATGCGCAAGGAAATGCCAGCTAGTTGATCTCCATAGATATGCACCATGATCACGCCCTCCTTTCTATCCTTGAAAGCATATTTGAGCGAGTTCGATATGATCTCGTTGATGATCAGTCCCAGTGGTATCAATGTGTCGACACTTAGTGTTGGGACCTCGATCTTGATGTCAAGATCTAGTTTCATATCGATCGTATAAGCGGCACAGAGGTCGCGGATCAAATGATCCAGGTAGCTACTTACATCGATATTCGCTAGGTCCTTGCTTAAGTAGGTCTGTTCGTGTACCAAGGCCATAGCGCTAACGCGGTTCACGCATTCGTTGAACATTTCGTTCGTACGTTCATCATCAACCTGATCCATTTGGAACCGGATCAGGCTCTTCACGATCTGCAGGTTGTTCTTCACGCGGTGGTGGATCTCCTTGATCATGACCTCTTTCTCTTCCTTGCTGAGCATGGTCTCTCGCAATTCCTTGTTCGTGCTTTCGAGATTCTGTTTTGCCGTGGCCAATTGTTCCGAACGGGAGCGGGCTTCTATCAATAGTCGGTTGCTGATGCCTACCAACCAAGCGAATACAACTGCGAACAAACAAGCCGTGATCAAAAGGAACTGTGCTTCATTCCAACGAGCACTTAATGTGCCAGTATGCCGACTGATACCTTGTTCATGTACGCTACGTGCCGTGCGGTCCACCACTTTTTGTGCGCGCTGTACCATGATCTGGAACACAGCTTCCGTCGCTCTGGCTTGTGACTCATTGGTACCCGGCTGCATCGCATCGCGATGGAGAGAGTCCGCCAACATAAGAACAGGGATCAGCGAGCTGGACAAACGGTCCATTCCCGGAGCATCCGAATAGAGTTTCTGAGTGAGCACTATTTCATCGTTCAGGGATCTCAATTCATTCGACCAGTTGTACTGCCGAGAATCCACATCCACACGGTGTACCAATGCTAATTGATGAATGCCATCGTTGAGCTCGGTAAGTTCATCCAAAAGGCGAACTTCATGAGCGATACGGGATTGAAGCTCGCGTGAGCGGGACATCAATGAAATTCCATAAATGATGAACGCAACGGATAGCAATGCTGCGACGAAAGGCCATTTGCGCCAGGAAAGGGATGAAGGTTTGAACATATTACCGACACCGTTCAACGGAGTTACGTGAAGGTTGGTTACGCAACGATCATTAGTTGGACCGTCTGGATCCGCTAGGTCGTTGTTCAGGAATGGGTCAGGTACGGATCATTCACTACTGACCCTGATCCGTGAGCAGAAGTCCTGTATGACCTTGAGCACACGGTCATTTGCCGACTCTTTGGCATTGCTATATAACTTCACTAAGTTGGAATGAGCCATCCGAATGGGAGGGTCGATCGGTTCCGAACTGAGTGTAAGAAGCCCCAGATCTATAGCGGCACGTCTGGAACCATGATTTCCCCTGTGAACGAATTCCGTGATCAAGAGCGAGCATTCACCCGCATGGGTTTTGATCAGGATCTTATATCCGATGACCCCCATACTTTCCTCTCTCATGCTAAGCTGATCGGATCTGAAATTTACCCGCGCTATGGCTTCTATTTCGCCGGACTCGCGATCGCTCCGGATCAATTGGGCACCTGGTTCCTTTCCGAAGGTCCATTTGTAGGATTCCATCGCTTTGTCGAAAAGTTGAACAGCATTCAATGGTACGCTGACCGATCTGGTTACGGTCAATGCTACAGGAACATCCGTTGATATCGACTGAGCGGCACCTGAACAGGCACACAATAGAAAGAGGAATATGCTGAGTGAACGGCTCACGTGGTGCAAGGTAAAGGGCATAAGCCCATGTGGGAAGTTACCTTTGATGCAAAATAACATAACGATAAATGGAAAAGACTATGCAAGGCAGCCATTCGTTGAAGGTGGGTGTGTTCTATGACGGAAGCTATTTTACCCATGTGAGCAACTACTATAATTATGTGCATCCTCATCATCGGCGCTTACATATCGGAGGGTTGCATGACTTCGTTAAGCACATGGTGGCTGAGCGCGAAGGAACCAAGCCCAATCTGTGTCATATCATCGATGCTCATTTTTTTCGGGGTCGTTTCAGTGCGCGTGATGCCAACGACAAACCGAACCAGCTTTATTACGATCGCGTCTTCGATGATGTTCTGATGTACAACAATGTGCAGAGCCATTATTTGCCGGTAAAGGACCAACAAGGGCGAAAGCGGGAAAAGGGTGTTGATGTGCTCATGGCCCTTGAGACCTATGAACTGTGCATGCTGAAGCGCTATGACGTTGTGGTGCTTGTAGCGTGCGATGGCGATCATGTTCCGCTTGTTCGCAAATTGCATGCCTTAGGTTGTAAGACCATGCTAATGGGCTGGGATTATGAATATACGGACCAGGAAACAGGGGAGCAACAGACCACAAAGACCAGCACCGACCTTTGGAACGAGGTGAGTTGGCCTTTGCCGATGCATGATCTCATAGAAGAAGGGCTACAGAGTGATGACCCGGTCGTGCGGGAGATGTTCGTTCTGCGAGAAACCATTGCACGTGAGTTCGATGAAGAAACTCAAGAACCCATGACCTTCGATCCTGAGGATCGCCGAACGAGTGATGTAATGAGCTTACACAGCGGATATGGGTTCATCCGTTTCCCCGAGAACAACCTGTTCTTCATCCACGATGATCTGGTCAACGCTGAATTCACGGATCTACAGATCGGAGATCAAGTGGAATTCTCCGTCGCAGTAAACAATCGTGGGCAGCGTGTTGCAAGGGAGGTCAAACGGATCGAGGCAGCGTGAACTTGGGAATTATCCAATATCCTTCTGTGCCAACGTTTCGAGCATTTCCTCCAACGAGTCCGTATTGATGGGCTTGGTCAGGTAATCACAACCCTTCAGCTTATGGATCGCTTCGATGATCTCTGGGCTGGTGCTCGCCGAAAGGAATAGAATAGGGATGGAATCCACGGCATGGATCTCCTGAGCCAATTCCAACCCGGTCTTTGTTCCACGCAAGTAAATGTCCATCAGGATAATGTCCGGTCTTTCCTTGGCCAAAAGTTCCATTGCCTGTTCAAAACTCCTTGCTGTGCCAAGAACATCAAAACCCAACCGCTGGAGTTGCATGCGATAGCCAAGCGAAATAATGGCCTCGTCCTCTACGATCAGGATCTTCTTCTTCATGTATCCGAGAGGTGGAATTGTAGGATAACCGTTGTAAATATAGGCGACCAAAGTGGAATGGCCCTGAATGGCAACAGTTCAGCTCGTTCAGGTCCGTGCATATCAGTTGATCGAATAGTGCTAAGCAATGAACTTTCTTTTCGGTGCCGTGTACGGGTGGTTGAATGTTAGCTCATCAACACCCTTTCGATATGCTTTCACCTTTGCGATTCCTGCAACAGGATGCACGCCATTTCCAGATCCTATTCCTAGGCGTGTTTTTGATCTACGGCACATTCGAATTGCAATGGGACACTGAATGGGCCAGGTATTTTACCTTGATGGGAACCTGTCTTACCGTGCAGGCGCTATTCATCAAATGGAAAGGAATGCCTTGGACGGCATTGAAGAGTGCCGCAATAACCGGTCTTGGTCTCTGCGTATTGTTCCATGCCACCAACGTTTCCACGATGGTCTTAGCCGCAACTATTGCGATAGCATCGAAATTTCTTGTGCGTATAAAGGGAAAGCATGTGTTCAATCCTGCTAACATCGGGATCGTTGCTGCGCTTCTCCTTGCTGATGACCCCTGGGTCAGTCCAGGGCAATGGGGCTCGGGTCCTGCGTTGGTTTTCCTGGTGGCTGCCGCAGGGTTGATGGTCCTACTCCGTGTGGGGCGTATCGATACAAGCGTTGCGTTCTTGTTGACCTTCGCTTTGCTTGATCTGGGCAGAACTGTTCTGTACCTCGGTTGGGGCCTTGATGTTTGGGCGCATCGCCTGATGAATGGATCATTGTTGTTGTTCACATTCTTCATGATCACCGACCCCATGACCACTCCGGATGCGACAAAGGCCCGCATTGTCTGGAGCATATTGATCGCTATGATCACTTTCGCGATCAGCTCATTCGCATACGTCCATACAGCACCTATTTGGGCCCTGATCGTGTTATGTGCAATTACGCCGATCCTTGACGCGGTCTTCAAAGGTGAACGCTTCTGCTGGTTGCCGCATTCAGCGGATCGCGATCATGCAGGGTCGATCGGAATCCGAACGGGATCTGCTGTTCCTTCCATGACGTCAAATACTATCCTGATCAACCAGTAACAAACAACATCAACAATGAGAATTCACCATTTTCTTGCTATTGCTGCCATTTGTGCAACCGGCAGCGCCTCTGCATTCTGTGGATTTTACGTGGCCAAGGCCGATGCCACACTATTCAATGATCGAAGTGAGGTCATCCTTGTCCGGGACGGTCAGCGCACAATTATAACCATGAGCAATGATTTCAAAGGCAATGTGAAGGACTTCGCGATGGTGATACCCGTGCCGACGGTATTGCAACGGAACGACATCCGTATAGTGGAGCGCCGGGTTTTTGGTGCGTTGGATGCATACAGTGCACCTAGACTAGTGGAGTATTGGGACGATAACCCGTGCCAACGTTGGGAGTATGCAGAGAGCGAAATGATGCTGGACGCAGCGCCGACCACATCCAAACGAATGAGCGGGAATTTGAGAGAAAAAGCTGCCAAGGACTATGGAGTAACCATAGAAGCGCAGTACAGCGTTGGGGAATATGACATTCTTATCCTTGGAGCGAAAGAAAGCAATGGCCTGAAGCAGTGGCTCTTGGATAATGGCTATAAGATCCCTACGACAGCCCATGACGTACTTGATCCATACATCAAGAGCGGGTTGAAGTTCTTTGTGGTGAAGGTGGATCTGGAGCGCATGCAACAAAGCGGTTTCGAGTTTCTACGGCCAATTCAAGTTGCATTCGAAAGTGAGAAGTTCATGTTACCGATCCGATTGGGAATGGCCAACAGCAGCGGTGTGCAGGACATGATCGTATATGCGTTCACGCGTACAGGTCGTGTTGAGTGTGTGAACTACCGCACTGTAAAAGTTCCAAGCGATCGCAACATTCCATTATTCACCAAGGAGAAATTCGGTCCTTTTTACAAAGATCTTTTTGATCGCAACTGGAAGCAGGAAGGTATGAATGCCATCGCCTTGGAGTATGCCTGGAACGTTACGCCGAGTTGGGGTGGGATGAAGTGTGATCCTTGTGTTGGACCGCCTCCTATGCCTGCGGAGTTTGCGGAGGCTGGTGTGGATTGGGCATCGCCACAGGGTGGGGGAGGACAAGTATTCTTCACGCGATTGCACGTGCGTTATGGACGTGAGAAATTCCCACAGGACCTCTTTTTCCAAGTGACGCCTAACACGGAGAATTTTCAAGCGCGTTATATCCTTACACACCCTGCGACCGGGGATCTGAGTTGTTCCGCAGGTCAGGATTATCTGGAAACGCTTTTCTATAAACGCACCCGTGAGATGGACGAACTGTATGCGCTTACCGGTTGGGACCTGAGCAATGATCGCAAGTACATGGAAGAGGTAAAAGGAAAGATCAGCCCGGAACGACGGAACGGGTTGGAAATGCCTTATACACCGGTCGATGGACCAAATGATGACAGTGGCAATGGTGGTGCAGGAAGTAGCATTCCGAATATGATCATGATCCTAGGGTTGGCAGGCTTGATGATCGGGGTATTCATACACCGATCGGCACGAGCCGCATAGTTGAATTGGATCTTGGAAGTGCGAGATCAATTCGGCCGGACAGATCAAGTAGTGAACCGTCCGGCCAACTTGTTTTCATCGTATATCGTGATCCATACGCACGATGCTCTCCGGAGAGCCCAATAAGTAGAGCAGGTCGTCGGTCATGATACGTTCGCTGCTTTTTACATTAGAGATGAAGCGGCCGTTCCGTCGAATGGCAAGTACGGTTATACCATAGTTGTCTCGTAGTGCTGTCTCAGCGATCGTATGGCCAACGATCTTGCTCCTGCCAAGCGTCACAGGCAACGTGGCGATCTCCATTCCGGGGATAACGAGCGTTTCTGCCTTACGCTTCAATCTGTTCACTTTTTTGCCGCGTAGCATTCCGTAATGATCGGAGCGGATCTCTGCGACCAGATCCTGTATCTGGGTCTCTGGGATCAGGTACTTTCGAAGAACATGGTGGAAGATCTCAATACTGGTCTCGAATTCCTCGGGGATCACTTCATTCGCGCCAGCATCGTAGTTGGCTTGCAGTTCTGTAACGTGACGTGTACGTACGATAATATGGGCCTTGGCCGTTAGCGAGCGTACACCTGTTACGATCTTGAGTGTTTCAGCCGGATCACTGATCGCAATGACCACGACACGTGCGCGTTCCACATGTGCCTGTTCCAAAAGATGCAGATTCGTTGCATCCCCGACCAGCACAGGTACATTCAAGGCTTTTGCTTTGTCCGCTAGATCCGGATCTTCTTCCAGAACGGCACATGGGATCTTGTTTTCCTGTGCTGCCTTGAGAACGTTCTGCCCGTTCAGTCCGAATCCGATGATCACGACATGGTCTTTCAGGACCTTCTCCAAAGACTTTTCATATTGCTGTTTAACACGCATCATGCGACCGAGTCGATCACCAACAGAGCCAGGCAAAAAGCCGATGAAGATCCTGCGTACAATTCGATCCGAGTATTCCAGCACGATCGGTGTAACGCCCATGCTCAGGATCGATACGCTCAGGAAGATCTGGTAATGCTCTTTGCTCAAAAGACCCATTTCCAAACCTGGAATGGCAAGGATGAAACCGAATTCGCCCAATTGGAAAAGAGCCAGACCGGAATAGATCGCAGTACGCAAAGGATAACGGAGCACCCATACGGCGATCAAAGTCGTTAGTGTTTTTAACAGTAGAACGGCTATGGTCAGACCGATCACAAGAAGTGGAGATGCAAAGAACTGTTCAAGATCCACCAACATGCCGATGCTCACGAAAAAGAACGCCATGAACAACTGATGGAAGGGCAGAACGATACCGGTCGCATGGTACGCATGATCGGTCTCGCTGATCACCAGACCCGCGAAGAAAGCCCCCAACGCAAGCGAGAGCCCAAGCGCCTGAGT
>JAGNUG010000052.1 GCA_017987115.1 Flavobacteriales bacterium
TGCGGAGAGGGGGGGATTCGAACCCCCGGTACAGAATAACCCGTACGGCAGTTTAGCAAACTACTGGTTTAAGCCACTCACCCACCTCTCCTTTTGGGCCCCACCACGTTCGGCGGGGCGGCAAAGATAGAAGTAGGTTTGATATCAGCACTATCTTCTTTCTAAGGTTACCTTTGCAGCCTCAAAAAACATCAACTATTCCTTAGATCATGGCCCGTGAAGTAGTAATTGTATCCGCAGTGCGAACCCCTATTGGCAGCTTTGGCGGCAGTTTGGCCGAAGTTCCTGCAACTGAACTTGGAGCTGCGGCAATAAAGGCCGCAGTTGAAAAGGCAGGGATAAAGCCAGAACTCATCAACGAAGTGATCATGGGCAGCGTGTTGCAAGCAAACCTAGGCCAGGCACCTGCTCGACAAGCTTCCAAAGCAGCAGGTTTGCCGAATGAGGTAGCCTGCACAACAGTGAATAAGGTGTGTGCGAGCGGTATGAAAGCCATTATGATGGCGACCCAGGACATCCTTTTGGGTGACGCCGAGATCGTGGTTGCCGGAGGAATGGAAAGTATGAGCCGGACACCTTTTTATCTTGACAAGGCCCGGTACGGATACCGATTTGGCGACGGTGCGCTCATTGACGGAATAAGCAAGGATGGCTTGATGAACGTATATGACCAGAAAGCCATGGGCGTATGTGCAGATCTATGTGCAACGGAGAAGAAGATCAGCCGTGAAGAGCAAGATGCTTTCGCGATCGAAAGTTATACCCGGAGTGCAGAAGCTTGGAAGGCCGGAAAATTCAAGGACGAGGTGGTTCCAGTAACCGTAAAGACACGAAAAGGCGATGTTGTCGTGTCCGAGGACGAAGAATTCAAGAACGTGAACTTCGACAAGCTCAAGACCTTAAAGGCTGTTTTCACCAAAGAAGGAACCGTTACCGCCGGCAACGCCAGTACCATTAATGACGGTGCGGCTGCTTTAGTATTAATGAGCGCTGACAAAGCCAAAGAGCTTGGATTGACTCCGTTGGCAAAAGTGGTTGGATATGCTGATGCAGAGCAAGCACCTGAATGGTTCACCACAACGCCTGCCAAGGCCATACCGATCGCTGTGGAAAAAGCCGGGCTGAAAATGAGCGATATTCAGTTTGTCGAACTCAATGAAGCCTTTTCAGTAGTTGGTATTGCGAATACGAAAATGTTGAACTTGGATCCTTCCAAAGTCAATGTGAATGGAGGCGCGGTTTCCCTCGGACACCCTTTGGGATGCAGTGGTGCCAGGATCGTGGTTACTCTTCTGAATGTGCTTAAACAGAATAAAGCCAAGTATGGCGCAGCTGGAATTTGCAATGGCGGAGGAGGTGCTAGTGCAATTGTGATCGAATTGCTTTAACCGATCAGACAATTAGATGATCAGACGATCCGACAATTTCCGTGACAGTCATACCCCTCGTGTACGCCTTAGTGTGTATTTCGATTTTCTGATATTCTAATTGTATGACCTTCTGATCCTATTACCCATGACAGCCGTTATCTGCCCTCTTTCAATAGTCCCTGTGCGCAAGGAACCCACGGACCGTTCTGAAATGGTTACGCAATGGCTTTTCGGTGAAACAGCAGAAGTGCTGGAGCGCACACCCAAGTGGACCAAACTTGTGTTCGATCATGATGGTTACGAGGGCTGGGTGGACAATAAACAGATCGCGGCCTGCACTACGCCCAACAACGAGCCCGACCTGCGCGTGATCGATCAATCAGCGATAGTGGACCTCGGCGAAAGACAGGTGCTACTCCCCTATGGATCGGTTCTTCCTTTTTATAAAGATGGTGAGATAACATGGCAAGATCGTCGCGTTCCGGTCAATGCACTTACGAATCAACCTAGCGATGATACGCGCGCTGAATTGATCGACCTGCACCTGCATCCTTATCTGGGTGCACCTTATCTATGGGGTGGTCGCACGCCCTGTGGTATTGATTGTAGCGGGTTGATCCAAATGTTGTACATCTTCCAAGGGATCTACCTGCCACGCGATGCATCACAACAAGCTGAGGAAGGCGATGTGGTGGAACTATTGGATCTGGTCGAGCCCGGAGACTTAGCGTTCTTCGACAATGACGA
Organism: Flavobacteriales bacterium; assembly: GCA_017987115.1. Classification (GTDB taxonomy): domain Bacteria; phylum Bacteroidota; class Bacteroidia; order Flavobacteriales_F; family PHOS-HE28; genus PHOS-HE28. Next base: position 2,118 of record JAGNUG010000052.1, read on the forward strand.
GGGAAAGATCACCCATGTAGGAATGATCCTAACACGATCCGAAGAAGGCGACCTGCGAATAGTACATGCCAGTGGCCGCGTAAGGATCGACAATTTCGACCAACAAGGAATTTTCAATAAAGAAACCAATAGCTATTCGCATAAGTTGCGAATGGTCCGGCGAGTGTTGTGACATATTGCTACACACAAATAGAAAGGGCGCTATGATCGAACACAGCGCCCTTTTCTTTTCGTTCCAGCTCCGTTAGAACCTCAGCATGTATTGAACTACAGGCAATATCGCTAGTTGTGAGTTGCCTTCTATCCTGCCGTCCTGACTATTGAAGTATTGGGTTACGTTCGTCTTACCGTTCAGTACATTCTGAACATCCACTTTGAACTCGTGGCTCACACGCGGCCTTCCGACCCGGTATGAAACGACCAGGTCCAACTTATGGATGGGATCGCCCTTTTTACTCCAAACTGGACCACCAGCAACTTCTTCTCCTGCAATTATGCTCGCTTGCAGATCTATCGGAGTTCCATATTGCCCACCAAGGATGGAATACCGGAAACCGGTCGTTACTACCCTATCCTTTCCGACAGGACCGAGCTTCCATTCTTTTCCAGCAAGCGCATTCGCAACAATGCCCATATTGAAGCGTGAATTCCGCCATACGCCATCCAGGGCTTTGTACCGTGTATCGCTCAACGAGGCCGTGGTCATGAAATGATATCCGCGTGTAAAGAACTTCTCCACGGAGACCTCCAATCCATAATTGCGTCCGACACCTTTATTCACCAGTGGCTTGGTGGTGAACCAACCCGTATAATTCGTTAGGCTGTATGAACTATTCACATCATTCTCCACGGGCACATTGAAGTGGTGCTGGTAGTAAGCCTCGACCTTCAATTGAATGTCCTCGGCGAACATATGTTCATAGCCAAGCACTGCATGTGCAGCTTTTGAAAGTCCAAGGTTCTCGTTCGGACGAATGAGTTGACCATCGGCATTCGGAATTTGCATGGTGTAGGTCATGATGGCTTCGGTTCGGGAATGCAACCCGCCAGCAACACTTACGGCCTTTCCAGGGTGGAATTGGTATTTGACACCTAACCTTGGTTCAAGGCTCGTTGCATTGTTCAGCGTATAGTGCAGGACGTGCAATCCACTGGTCATCGTCAGCTTTTCATTCATACGCCATTTCCAACTGGTGAATGCTTGCAAGGTCGTCGAAGAACCTTTCGCTTCAAGATCGGTCACGGTTCGCTGTAGATCGTCATCAAAGCTGGCTGAACCCATTCGGAACATTTCCGATGAAATAATAACCCCTGTTCGCAGTTTGTGACTTGCGCTTAATCGATTATTCACCACTGTGGATGCCCTAACTGTCCATTTGCCAAGATCGTCGGTGTGCTTTCGTTCCAATGGTGAAGTTCCAGTAGAGTCGCTTTCATCATATTCCGTGCTACTGCTGTTACCGCTCAGTGAGACTGTGCTGTACACGTAACTATTGTCGCTCAAGGTGCGCGTATTCGTTAGCCCGATCACGCCCATACGTGAACCAAAATCAGCACGCGAGAACAGGGTGTCACCAACCACGCCTTGGTCCTGATCAATGATGTGACTTATGCCTCCAAGGCCGAACAACGAGAACGTTCCAGCTTTTGCGGTAGGCAATTTCAGTTTGAATGATGCATCCGTATACTTTGGAACCCCGCCATAATCCACAATTCCAGCGCCATCCAGTAACGCCAATGTGGAATACCGGAAGTTGGCCAAATATGATCCGCCATTCTTTCCGGGCAATGGACCTTCAGCTGTGAGGTCCGTTCCGAGCACCCCCAACTTGAATGTGTATTCCTGTTCCGTGTCATTACCATCGCGCAACCGCATATCGAATATTGCACTCAACGCATTCCCGTATTCAGGCGCAAAAGCTCCGGTATAGAAATCGGAATTATCCAACATATCGCTATTCAGAACATTTATCGGGCCACCGGTGCTGCCTTCATCACTGAAATGGTTAGGGTTGGGTATCTCTATTCCCTCCAACCTCCAAAGAACTCCTTTGGATGAATTCCCCCTCGCAATGATGTCGTTGTTTCCGGTAGCATCTCCAGCAACCCCGGCGAACGAGCTGACCATACGCGCTGGATCGTTTATACCGCCTGCAACTCTCGATGTTTCCTCAACACTGATCTGCCGTGCGCTAAGCGTAGCCATGTCATTCCTGTTCTCTCCGAATTGCACTTCCGGCCTTACCGTGAATTCATTCAATTGCGTCAATGACTCAACTAACCTGATCGAAAGGACCAATTCCTTTGCGCTGTTCAATAACAAATTCGGAATACGCTGTTCTTCATATCCCAACATGCGAATTTGCAGATCCAAACGCCCCGTCGGGACCATTGGTATTGAGAAGCGTCCATCGAGATCCGTGCTGGCGCCAAGCTGTGGATCACTATCAACTATGACCACCGTTGCTCCGATCAATGGTTGTTCCGAATCCACATCCAATACGGTGCCTCGTACCGTTTGAAGATTGCCTTGGGCCGTCAATTGGCCCGAAAATGTGAATACATGAACTACAAGAAGGAGAAAGAGTTTGATCGCGCGTTTCATTTAAGTTTGTTTGTTGTGCATAGGACAATGCAACTCATGAATACCCCTATTCGAAAAACGAAAAAAGCCGGAAGGTCTTTGGCGCTACCCGTTCCTTCCGGCTCGTTGTTCGTTAAAGCCCTGCTCAGAACTTCCCTACCTTGATACTGAATCCTGCAGTTATGCCATGCAATGCATCCTTTGCAGTGGCGGGCAGATCCACTTCAGTGGTGTACCTGTATGATGCACCTATTCCGAACCGTAACAACGGAATAACATTCATCTCCAGATCGATACCGGGTTCCAGAACGAAGAATGCTTCAGAATCATTCCGGTAGTCGTATTCGTCCCATTCGAACCATTCATCATGACCTGGCGAGCGCGTGCTGGTGGTGTAACCGCAACCACCCGCTCCTATAATGATCGGCAAACTGATATGGATCGGCGACTTATATGCAATGACCGGTTCGATCAGGAGGCCGCCATATCCCATGTTGAAGCGCGAAGTGCTTAGGCCCGCACCATCTTCCGCGATCAGTAATTCTTCGTACGCTTTGTTGGTCAATGGCGTTACCATTCCTTGACCCGCTACTCCGATCGTGAGCCTATGGTTGATCAACCACCCTCCTCGGACCCCTACAAGCATTGCATCCTGTTTCATGACCTGCGTGTACGATGCCGTTGGTGCACCCCACCCGCCGTGCTTGATCTTACCATTACCTCCGAACAACGTGCGCGGCTCCTGAGCATGATCGTTCGTGTTGTTCTCTTGTGCGTTAATGTCTTTCGAAAAACTGAGCAACAGTGCTGTTGCGATGCCGAAATAGGTTGAAGTTCTCATTGTTCTGTGGTTCGTATTCGTTGGTTGTCCTATTCAAGACAATGGCGATCACACATACCCCTACTCGAAAACGAGAATTCTCTTCATGAAAACAACGAAAATCGCTGAAGCGCTCAACAGTTCATTCCAACTAGTTCGAGGACCAGATGAAAACAGTTGGAAATGACAGCATTAATTGACGCAACAGAGTAGCGCTGATCAGGTCAAAAACGCACTCCTAAAGACGCTTTCCACCCGAGCCATCCCATGGTGCGTAAAGCACCATCCAAACTTTCGAAGAGCGGTTCGGATGGTGACAATTGGCTCAAATAGATTCCGTTCTCAGCGCTACGCCAATCGGTGAATTGTGCATTCAGCACAGGTCCTGCAGTGATCAACAGTGGCCCTGCAATGCGATGCCCGTAACTCAACGAAAAACGCCCTACCAGATTGACCGCATCGACCCAATCGGTCTGTTCCACGATCTGCTCACACGAGAGGTCGATATTCAAGAACCCATGTTTTCCAATGCGAGGTTCAGTACCGATCCCATAAAGAAAACCCCAGCGCCCTTCAGCCTCGATCGCTGGCGAATAACCGATAATGTTATGAAAGCCTTTAGTACCCGTTCGAACTTGCAAGCTCAAGGGCATCACGTCACCGGAGATCACATCGAACCGATGATACCCTTTCAATGAAACGGACAACAACCCGATCGCAAATCCCGAAAGCGTATCGCTGATATTAAGAAATCCGACCTGACCACCTTCACATTTCCTGGCAAAATTCAAGGCACCCACTTGTGCTCCCTTGGCCGTCCCTGCAACCGCATTCAGACCGAATGAGAATTGCCCTCCTGTGATATTACCTGCGTAATTCAGTCCGAACCCTACTTGTCCCGCTTCAACGAATCCTGGTACGACGTTGGCACCGAAGGAGAATTGACCACCCGTGCAGGAACCTGCGTAATTCAATCCAAATCCAACCTGACCACCGCTGACCTTATTGGGTACCACGTTCGCACCAAAACTGAATTGACCTCCGGTCACGTAGCGTGCATAATTGCCTCCAAAGCCTATCTGACCTCCACCAACCGTATCACGTGCAATGTTGACTCCGAATGCGAACTGGGCACCCGATACATTCCGGGCGTAATTCCCAGTACCAGCTATCTGGGCCTTTCGCACGTCCTTCGGTGTAACGTTCACTCCGTAAGAGATCTGCATGCCATCAACGTTCTGTGTAGCTACGTTACACGAACCCGAGATCTGTGTACCGCGTAATCCACCTTTCACAACATTGACCCCATAACTGATCTGCATCCCGGTCAAGGTGTCCCATACAATGTTCGCTAAGCCCGAGATCTGCACTCCCTCCAACGAACGCATGGTGTGATTGACACCGCCAGCAACCTGGACACCCTGTGTATTTCGACCCACCAGATTCGTTATGCCCGCGATCTGCATCCCTTTTACATCTCCTCCTTCAAGATTCGCAAGACCACCTATCTCAAACCCATTCAATCCACGTGAATAACCGCCAAAAACATTGAGTGAAAGCTTATTCACCACAGCACTGGCAATAGGTCCGTTCGTACTCACATTCGGAATGAGCGAGATCTGCCATGGCCGCTCTTCTTCGATCGTAAGGTTCTGTGCATGCTCCAATTCGGAACGCGGTACCAATAACCGCGTTACCCCAAGATCCTCCACTTGACAGCGTTCGTATAAGCAGATCGGTTCCACGCGCTCCATAACATCCCGTTTGCGCAATGGTACTTCACGAAATAAACCACCTTTTGCCACATAGATCACGGTATCGTGATATTCTCTTCGCATGACAAGGATCGCAGTTCTATCATGGTCCCCGGAAATGGTCAGTTCGAATGCGCCGGAAGCATCTGTTGTCACCATTGCACTTCCATCCACTTCATGCACATAGGCGCGTAGAACCGGGCGTCGCGTTTCGGCATCGTAGATCGCACCACTTATCGTAGATCGCTTCCGATCTCCTCGTGAACCCAATAGAATGATGTGCTCACCGGTCTCCTTGATCTGAAATCCGGGTCCGACCAATGCTCTCAAAGCATGTTCAACAGATCCGTTTGCATTTACACTCACTATACTATCACCATTAACTACAGCTGAATTATAACTCAGTTTGAAGCCCCCATCCCGTGCAACCAATGCAAGTGCTTCGCCTAAACGGATCCCCGAAGCATTGACCTCCACATGGCGCTCAATGATCTTCTGTCCGAATAAGGTCACAGGCAGAATGAACAGGGCAATTATGGCTATGCGCAGATCAGCAACCATCGCCATCCAAAGTGTATGACCCGGTGGTTTCCATGGTCAGTGTGAACCCATAGGTATCAGCGATCACGCGAAGGATATAGTCAATGGGTTCATCATCGAACGTTGCGGTGAGCTTACAGTGCACCAATGCTTCATTGGCCAAGCGGATACGCACCTGATATAACCGTTCCAGCTGATCGGCAACTTCAGAAAGTGGCGCTTCCTTGAACTGGATGACCCGATCACCCCAAACTTCGGTATGCGGCGCTGGCATTCGCTCCAACAAACGAGCTATTTTATTGTAGCGGGCATACTCACCACCTTTCAGGATAACCGTATCCTCGGCAGTGCTTACTTGCACTCTTCCGTGCCGGACCCGCACAAGAACACTGTTGCTGGTATCAACCGAACTGACTTCGAACGCAGTACCCAGTACGGTAACCTTAAGATCCTCCGTCTCCACCACAAAGGGTCGTTCAATATCCCGTTCAACCTCAAAATAGGCTTCACCTGAAAGACCGATATGTCTTACATCGTTCATCTTTACACTGATATGTGATCCAGGAGCCAGGATGATGTGACTGCTGTCAGGTAATGTGGAGCGTAGGTATTCCGTGGTAGCCATGAGTTCTTGACCTTGTTCTTTCATAAGAGACTGAACACCTACGAAAACAGCAGTAACCACAGCCGCAGCGGCCAAGAGACGCAAGACCATCTTGGAACGGGAGATCGGAATTACTCGACCTCCACCCCCTGAGACATCCATGCGGTCATTGACCTTTTGCCAAGCGGCGTCAACGTCGATAGTGGAAGGAATACCAGTACCGGCATCGTTCCAGATGGCGCGCAATAACTCGAGTTCCTCAGCGTTCGTATCATCTGAGACAACCCATTGTTCTACGACAATGCGCTCTTCATTGGTGCATTCTCCAGCGAGGTAACGTGCGAGCAGATCGCTATCGATATGTGGTCCTTTATTCACGTGTGTTCCTTTCTATGACAATCCAAGTTCCATTTACCCCTATTGCCCTCCAAAAAACCAGATAAGCCAACCGATCAATGCAGTTGGGACCAGATCCGCCAATTCAACCCTTAATGTCTTTAATGCCTTGCCCATTTGATTCTCAACCGTCTTTATGCTAATGCCCAACCGAGCTGCGATCTCATGGTATTTCAATCCCTCGTTCCGACTTAGCTTGAACACTTTTCTGCGTTCTTCAGGTAGCATCTCGATCGCAGCATGAACCCGCGCGGACCGGTCCGTATATTCCGCTTCGTCATGTTCGACATCCGTTACATGATCCATGCGTTCCTCGTCCAACGGCCGCATGCGTGCGTTCACTTTCATTGCATTCAATGCTCTATTCCGCACGGACGTGAATAGATACGACTTCAACGATGTCGACACGTTGATCTTCTCCCGATCCTGCCATACGCGGACGAAGAGATCTTGGACAAGGTCTTCCGCTGCATCTTGATCTTTCACGTACTGCACAGCGAATGCACAAAGCGGCGCGTAATGCATCCGGAACGCTTGTTCAAAGGCATTGCGATCCCCTGAGGCGATCAACGCATATGCATGGGTATTCGTGATGGGGGCAAATGTAGAAGTGCGACAGACTTCCCAAAACATGCTCTTTTGACGTACCAACTAGCGTTCATCTGTCCAAATGGCCGTGTTATTGCACACTTGCTGACGAAATTTCCTGTTCCGAACACATTCTCATCGCGGCGTGCTTTATGTGGATAGCTCGATCAAGACAAATCGAATATCCATGGACCTTAACAAATTCACTATACGCTCACAGCAAGCCATTCAACAGGCACAAACCATTGCCAGCGGCTACGGACAACAAGTGCTCGAGAACGGTCACTTTCTGAAAGGTATTCTTGAAGTGGATACGGACGTTACACCCTTCTTGCTGAAGAAACTTAACGTAAACCTTTCATCCCTTCAGCAGGCACTGGACCGCATTGTACAAGGTTATCCCAAGGTAACAGGTGGCCAGATCACCCTTGGCCGTTCAGCACAGGATGCACTGACCAAAGCACTGGCCGCAATGCCAGAGTTCGGTGATGAATTCGCGAGTGTGGAACATTTGCTTTTGGGCATATTGCAAACTGGCGATACCATAGCACAATTGCTGAAGGATAATGGTGTGACCAGGAAAGACCTCGTTGCTGCTATCAAAGAGCTTCGTAAGGGAGAACGTGTAACAAGCCAAAGCCAGGAAGAGACCTATAACGCGCTGAACAAATACGCGAAGGACCTCAATGAATTGGCAAAACAGAACAAACTGGATCCAGTCATTGGTCGCGATGAAGAGATCCGCCGCGTGTTGCAGATCCTGAGTCGACGTACAAAGAACAACCCGATCCTGATCGGTGAACCGGGCGTAGGTAAGACCGCAATTGCCGAAGGCATTGCACAGCGCATAGTGAGTGGTGATATTCCGGATGATCTGAAGAACAAGAAGGTATTCAGTTTGGATATGGGCGCATTGATCGCCGGAGCCAAGTATAAAGGAGAGTTCGAAGAACGGTTGAAAGCCGTTGTGAAGGAAGTGATCAGTGGCGAAGGAAGTATCGTATTGTTCATTGACGAGATACACACGCTCGTTGGAGCAGGTGGTGGCGATGGAGCCATGGATGCTGCGAACATTCTTAAACCTGCATTGGCCCGAGGAGAGTTACGCGCTATTGGCGCAACCACATTGAACGAATACCAGAAGTATTTCGAGAAGGACAAGGCATTGGAGCGTCGCTTCCAAAAAGTAATGGTGAATGAACCGTCACGAGAGGATGCCATCAGTATTCTGCGAGGTTTGAAAGAGAAATACGAAAGTCACCACAAAGTGCTGATCAAGGACGCAGCGATAATAGCCGCCGTGGAGCTGAGTACCCGCTACATCGCTGATCGGTTCCTCCCAGACAAAGCGATCGACCTCATCGACGAAGCTGCGAGCAAACTGCGCATGGAGATCAATTCAAAACCCGAAGAGTTGGATGAGATCGATCGACGTGTAATGCAATTGGAGATCGAACGTGAAGCGATCAAACGGGAGAAAGATGAATCACAGCTAACAGAGATCAACCGCGAACTCGCGGAATTAGGCGAAAGGCGTGATGGCATGAAAGCCCGCTGGGAGAGTGAGCGTGGCTTGGTCGAGAATATCAATACCTCGAAAGACAAGATCGAGCAATTGAAATTTGATGCCGCAAAAGCAGAACGTGATGGAGATTTTGGTAAAGTTGCCGAGATCCGTTACGGTCGTATGAAGGAGACCGAAGATGAACTGGCCAAAGCAAAAGTGGCGCTAGCGGAGATGCAGTCCAGTTCCAAGATGATCAAGGAGGAAGTGGACGTTGAAGAGATCGCTGATGTAGTGAGCCGTTGGACCGGAGTACCCGTAAGCCGAATGCTCGAAGCCGAACGTTCAAAGCTTTTGAAACTAGAGGACGAATTGCACAAACGTGTAGTGGGCCAAGACGATGCCGTGCGCGCGGTGAGTGATGCAGTGCGCCGCAACCGTGCCGGCATGGGTGATGAAAAACGCCCGATCGGTTCGTTCATTTTCTTGGGCACCACCGGTGTTGGAAAAACAGAACTGGCCAAAGCACTGAGTGAAGTGCTTTTCAACGACGAGAACGCGATGACGCGCATCGACATGAGCGAATACCAAGAACGCCACGCTGTGAGCAGATTGGTGGGTGCGCCGCCGGGCTATGTCGGTTACGACGAAGGCGGACAGCTTACCGAAGCGGTGCGACGTAAACCATATAGCGTAGTGCTGCTCGACGAGATCGAGAAAGCACATCCAGATGTTTGGAACATTCTGTTGCAAGTGTTGGATGATGGTCGCCTTACGGATAACAAAGGTCGTGTCGTGAACTTCAAGAACACCATCATCATCATGACCAGCAATATCGGCTCGCACATTATCCAAGAGAATTTTGAAAATCTGAAGGATAAAGATGTTGAAGCCGTGGTTGAGAAAACACAAGCCGAGGTGATGGACCTATTGCGCAAGACCGTTCGTCCGGAATTCCTGAACCGCGTGGATGAACTGATCATGTTCCGCCCGCTGAGCAGAACTGATGTGATGCAGATCGTTGAGTTGCAATTGGATCAACTGATGAAAAGGTTGGAAGAAAAAGACATCCACCTAACACCAAGCAAAGAGTTGGTAGCGCACATCGTGGAAGGAGGTTATGACCCGCAATTCGGTGCACGCCCGATCAAGCGCATGATCCAAAAGGAATTACTGAATGCGCTTTCGACACAGATCATAGCTGGTACAGTTGAAACCGGAATACCTCAGATCATGGATGTATTCGATGGTAAGATCGTGTTCCGCAAACCGATCGATGAGACAGAATCCCGAAACGAAGGCAGGAAAACGAATGGATCCGGTAAAAAGTTGGAGAACGCTTGATCTTGACCTGACCGAACCCGGACACTGCAGAACTACTCTACTCTTTTTGAACAAATGCCTTTCCCAGTATTCCGGGGAGGCATTTGTTGTTTTGGGTTGGATCGTTGATCAGATCGTGTATAACCTGTTTCAGCTAATTGGCCCGAACAATTTTCCATCGAGTAGTTTGCACTCGAATTAGAATTGGATATGATGACTTTTACCGCCCAGATCAATACGTTGGTGGATGCACTTCGGAACACGCGTTCCCGCCTACTTGCTCCGTTGGATTTCAGCCAACAACAATTGCCTCGGGACCCCGAGATCTTTGTAGAGGATGTGCTTCTTTACGTTATGGACGAATGGGCTGCTGATCTACGACAATTAGGCCACGTATTGGAGGAGGACAAGTCCTGGAACGATAAGGAAAGCCACTACCCACGCTACTTGCTACGCATGGCTGGTGGTAACGTTTCGCAACTTCATTTCACGGGGATCTATCCGGAAGCGCTGCACTTGACCGTTTCAAAAGGCTTCCGGAATTCCACACAATTCAGCGACGCCAAACTTGCAACAATGGAACTGCCGATCACGAATGACCCGAACGTTCTGTTGATCAGTTTGTACGATGGCCTGAAGGGTGTTACCGTCTAAAACGTCACCATGAGGACGCTCTATGTTGTTCGGCACGCGAAGAGCAGTTGGGCCGACCCAGGTCAGCGCGACTTTGATCGACCACTGAACGAACGCGGTATGCATGATGCACCTATGATGGCGAAAGTCTTCACCGCGCTAAATGAACCCGTAGAGCTCATCGTTTCAAGTCCAGCCAACAGGGCACAGACCACAGCTCGCTTTTTTGCCAAGGAATTGAACATCCCAACTGAACAGCTTCACCTTAACGCGTCCATCTATGAAGCATCCGTGGGTTCGTTGATGCGTGTTGTTCAAGCACTTCCGGATCAAGCGGAACACGTCATGCTGTTCGGACACAATCCTGGCTTTTCAGAACTGGCTTATTATCTCTGTGACGAAGATCCGATCGCGCTTTCCACGTGTGCCATGATGCGCATTGATCTGGAAATTGATCAATGGGAGCACGCAAGCAAAGGACTGGGGAATATGGTTTGGCACGACTATCCAAAGCGGCACTACTGAACCGGGGTCATTGCAATGCCTCGCGGTAAAGCGTCCTCCGCTGCAAAGATCCGTAAGTCCGGTATACGAAATAGACATATCCGTCATTCACTTGGATCTCTTCCGGAAACGGATGTCCCAATGCGAACGCTTTACCAAAGGAACCGGTAGTGGTATCGATAGCACGTAGTGTAGTGATCGGTCCTTTGGAGAATTGAGCATAGACCTTTCCAGTACTTGCGTCCTGCAGCAATAGATCCCAATGCTCCCGCCCGTAGCTTTCACTGAACGGCACTTCGCCTGCTGGCTCCAGTTCCAATGTGTAGCGGCGGATGGCTTGCTTGTATTTGTCGAACACGCATAAGGTGTCATTCGATCGGAACAATGGCGCATAGGGTATCTTGAAATAAAGGTGTTCGTAGAATCGTGTCATGTGGCCCGCAATGATCTCCTTGTCAATTCCAAGCTCCGTTTCGAAGTTCATAGCGATCACCTTGTCAGCTCCGGACATGTACTTGTATTCACTGCGGAGCAGTTCAACCAGGAAATCATCTTCCACCGAGCAAAAGGCGTTTGCTTCATTTCGTTCCGGGTCATACGCTATGTGGCTGAATGCAGGATAGGTATGGGAAAGGTTGCTGCCCAATAAATAGCCAGGCACGCTGTCGGTCCATGGAAGGATCCCGTCGTGAAGTATTTGTTTGTCGATCGGATGTAGGGTGATGGCCGTGTTGTCAACATGCGCATACCAAGCCTTTGTACGTCCTTCAATTATTGGCTGGTGATCGCGATCATGGTAAAGGGCAAGAACCTCTCCATCCAAGTCAACGGCAGACCGTTCATTGAACAGCGTATCCAACAAATACATCCGTGCGCCTTCAAATACTTGCTCACCCACCTGCCCCGTGCTATGCCAGAGCTTTGGTTTATCATAGACCAGCACCCACAGGCCGTCGCTATTAGCGTGATAAGCACCCACATGCAGGTCTTTTCGTTGATACACCACTACCGGCCCGGACCGGATAACAACAGGCGAAAGCTCTTCATACCGTGGTGATAGGTAAACTACGAAATGTTCAGCCGGATCCACTTCGCTCCACTTGACCATTTGACGCTTGGTGTGATAACCCGTTAACGAGAATTCGAGTTCCGCGCCCAGTTCCGATCTGGAACGCAACGTGAATTTCCCCAAATTATCCGTGATCGCATCACCATGTTCTCCACCGTCAACATGCACACCGGCCAACGGAAAACCGCCTACACTATCCAGCACTAGTCCAGAGAACGATCCATATTGAGCTACGCACAACGGCGCCATGCAGATCAGTAAAATGACCAATGTGATATGGATCTTTGTTGCCATAGCGTTACTAATTTAGGATGCACGGCATTCTGTAATTGCATAAATTCACCTCAATTATTACGCGTCCGATATTCTTTGCATGGCAGAACGGCTCAACTATGACCATTACAAAGTGCTGGGTGTGCGAAAAGACGCAAGCTCGGAAACCATTAAACGTGCGTATCGTGATCGTGTGAAGCAATGCCATCCGGACGTCAACGCATCGCCCGGTGCTCACACGCGTTTCTTGGTGGTCAGTGAGGCTTACAACGTGCTAAGCGACCCGTACCGCCGCATGATCTTCGATCATCAATTGGTCGGCCATCTTTCAAAGCACGTCACTCCTAAAGCAACAGATAGACGCCGGAAGGCTCCGCATCAACACGACGCGGAACCTGATCGTAGTGTGCCCTATTTTGCATTCGTCGGGCTCCATCTTACCGGTCTGATCTTCGGCGTTTCGATCGTTCTCGGCGTTATGGCCGGCTACACATTGCTCGATTGGCCAGCATACGTAATGCTCTTGACCGTGCCAGGTGTAGTGGTTATTCCCGATAGCATTGAAGGACTAAGGATCGCAAGACGCAGTACTGCGGATAGATCTTGAAGACCCTATGCACATTTGCGGTTCGCACACCATGACCCGAAATAGGAAAAGGCCTCAAAAAGGCCTTTTCATTTTCAGATCGGTTGAATCATATCAAACAGGGACCATCCAACCATAAGGATCAGCAGTCCTACCCAAACGAATATCTCTTAATCGATCGCCGATGCTATTCGCGATCTCCCGGTTCGATATTTCAGGAAGTTCGAACCGTTCGCCATTGTGCGTAATGCTTTGGATGTGTGCGATCGTAGCAGCAGTACCAGCTCCGAAAGCAGAACGCAACGTTCCTTTTCGTGCCGCTTCCACTATTTCCTTAACACTCACTTTCCTTGTTTCAACCTTGTTTCCTTGATCATCTGCAATGCGTAAAATGCTATCGCGTGTAATTCCGCGAAGTATGGTTCCATCCAGTTCAGGGGTCACAAGTGTGCCATCGATGTTGAAGAAAACGTTCATCGTGCCGCTCTCTTCGATGTGTTCATGGGTAATACCATCAGTCCAAATGAGTTGATCGAAACCTTCCTGGGCTCCGAGCATTGCAGGATATAGACCGCCAGCATAGTTCCCTCCACATTTCGCTTCTCCGGTACCACCAGGGAACGCCCGACTATAACTGGTCTCTATTTTCACGTTCACTGGCTTATTGTAATACCCGCGCACAGGTCCGGTGAATATGATGAACTTATAACCATCACTTGGTCGCACACCGATGTATTCATCACTCGCGAACATGAAGGGACGGATGTACATCGCTGATTCATCTCCGTCAGGGATCCAATTTCGATCCAAGCGAACAAGTTCGATCAGTGCCTCCATGAACAGGTCCTCCGGAATTTGCGGCATGCACATACGCTCGGTGCTCTTGTTCATTCGCGCAATATTCTCCTTCGGTCTGAAAATGGCAGTCGCACCGTTCTGCTGTTTGTACGCCTTCAGTCCCTCAAAAATGGTCTGGCTATAATGCAACACCAAACTTGCAGGACTCATCCGAAGGTCCGCGAACGGTGAGATCGTAGGTGTTCGCCACTCACCATCCTTATAGTCCATTACGAACATGTGGTCGCAGAATACACGACCGAACTTGATGTTCGTAAGGTCTGTATCAGGCAAACGAGAGGCTGTGGTCGGTTGTATGGCTATCTTTTGCCCGGTGGTTATCATCCAACTTCGTCTTTTTCTGTTAATAGCAAATGTAGCGTTTTGGACATGCCACGAACTGACTAATCCGTTCCACAAGATATAAAAGATGCTAACTAAGGGTGGTAATTCGCCACTTTCGATCAACGAAATCCTCAAAAAGTATTGGGGTCACAGCGGTTTTCGACCTAAGCAGGAAGAGATCATTCACGCTGTAATGGCAGGCAACGACACGCTTGCTCTTTTACCGACCGGAGGCGGAAAAAGCGTGTGTTTTCAGGTACCCGCGCTGGCCATGGGTAAACTTTGTTTGGTAGTGTCGCCATTGATCGCATTGATGAAAGATCAAGTGGAGCGGTTGCAAAAGGCAGGTGTGGCAGCGCGCGCGATAACTTCCGGAATGTCCTATTCGGAAATGGAGAATGTCCTCGAAAGTGCAGCATTCGGCAAACTTTCATTCCTCTATGTTTCGCCGGAACGGTTGGGAAGTGAGCTCTTCGAAGCACGTCTTCCAAGGCTTCCTTTAGGTCTTATAGCGATCGATGAAGCTCATTGTATTTCACAATGGGGCTATGATTTCAGGCCGGCCTATCTGAAGATCCAACTTGTGCGGGAGCGTGTGCCGAACATACCGGTCCTCGCACTTACAGCTTCAGCGACAATAACGGTAGCGAACGATATCATGGATAAACTCGCCTTTCGCGGCCGCAACATGGTCCGAGGCAGTTTCCTTCGACCGGAATTGGTGTTATGGACCAGCCAAGGAGATGATAAACACGGACGGCTGCTTCGGGTGATGCAAAAGGTAGATGGTAGTTCCATCGTCTACCTAAGGACCAGAAAAGGAACGGTCCGCACAGCCCGATTCCTGCAACACCATGGCATCTCGGCAGAAGCATATCATGCCGGTCTAACCTCGAACGAACGTGATCGGATCCAAAAGGAATGGACCTCAGGAACACTGCGCTGCGTGGTAGCAACCAACGCATTCGGGATGGGGATCGATAAGCCCGACGTACGTGCCGTTGTGCACATGGAACTTCCGCCGGATATGGAGAGCTTTTACCAAGAAGCAGGACGTGGTGGGCGCGATGGAAATATGGCCTATGCCTTTCTGATCGTCGGTCCTGGTGATGATGAGAATCTGCGTGATCGTGCACAGGCCGCATTCCCTGAGCATACTGATGTAAGGCGGGTGTACCAAGCGTTCGCGGATATCAATGCGATCGCACATGGTTCAGGTGAGTTGGAAACGTATGACCTTGATATCGCTGCATTAAGCGCCCGAACCTCCTTGCCGCCAACAGTCGTTCACCATTCGCTCAAAGCACTGGAGCTCGATGGCAGGATCGTTCTATCCGAAGGTGTGAGATCACCTTCACGCGTGTTCATCCGTGCAACACATAAGGTTATTTATGACCTGCGTGTTGCCAACGAAAAGCATGGTCCAGTATTGGAAGCATTGTTAAGACTCTATGGCGGCCTTTACGAGGAAAGTGCTGTTGTTGATGAAGCTCGTATTGCGAAATTGATCGGTAGCGAGGCACGCAATGTCAGCGCAATGTTGAAGGAACTGGACCAACAAAAGGTGATAACCTACAAACCAAGGAATGATGCTCCTGCCCTCACGTTGCTTACTCCGCGGGTGGATTCGGATCGTCTTAGGCTGGAACCGGCCGCATTGGAATTGCGGAAACAACGCGCCATGGATCGCCTTGATGCAATGTTGGCATATGTAAAGAATTCAAAGACCTGTCGGGTCCGCGTACTACTCTCCTATTTCGATGAGCCCGACCTTAAAGATTGTGGCCAATGCGATGTATGCCGATCAGTTGCTGGATATATAACGCGATCCGCGACTAGCGCAGTGAACGAGCCCTTGAACGAATTCGACGTACCGGATCGCGAAAAAAGGTGGAGCAATGACGAGTTCGAAAAGCCTCGTACCAAAGATCAATGAGGTCAGCTATCCACAAACTCCCAATTGGGTTCTATCAAGGAACGGACGTTGTTGACATTGCACGTGAACTATTAGGAAAGGTGATCGTGACCAACTTTAACGGTAATCGGACTGCGGGTATCATTACGGAAACCGAAGCATATGCCGGCGTGACCGATAAAGCGTCTCATGCATACGGAGGTAAACGCACATCGCGTAATAAGCCCATGTACGAAGCCGGAGGTATAGCATACGTATACCTCTGTTATGGTATCCATCACCTTTTCAATGTCGTTACCAATGTGACCGGCGTACCGCATGCGGTCTTGATACGGGCCATTCATCCATCTGAGGGTTTATGTACCATGAAGGAAAGACGTAGTTCCGATACACTTACGACTGCTGGTCCGGGTACGTTGACGCAAGCGCTCGGCATCCGTACTGAACATTCCGGAACAGATCTTTCTTCCGGCCTCATTCGGTTGGAGGATCATAGCATTGCAGTAAAGCCGTCGCAAGTGTTCGTTGGGCCACGTATCGGGATCGACTATGCCGGTATGGATGCTTTATTGCCATATCGATTCCGGATCGCACCTTCGCACCTGCTATGAACAAAGACCGCATCATTTTCATGGGTACGCCAGAGTTCGCTGTGGGAACACTGAATGCATTGGTATCCGCAGGTTTCGATGTTGCAGCGGTGATCACCGCACCGGATAAACCTGCAGGACGTGGGCGGCAATTGCGTGGATCAGCTGTGAAAGAACGCGCTTTGGAATTGAATATCCCGATACTTCAACCTTCCAAACTCAAGGACCCGGAATTCTTGTCTGAACTGGATAGGATCAACGCTTCGCTATATGTCGTTGTCGCTTTCCGCATGTTACCGGAAGTAGTTTGGGATCGGCCGAAATACGGTACAGTGAACTTGCACGCATCGCTATTACCTGACTATCGCGGAGCGGCTCCGATCAACTGGGCGGTGATCAATGGCGAACGTACCACCGGTGTTACTACGTTCAAGATCCAACATGCTATTGACACTGGAGATATTCTATTACAAGAACCAATGGAGATCGGATCGGATGAAACGGCAGGGGAACTTCACGATCGCATGATGGTCATTGGTGCGAACCTCATGGTCCGTACTGTTCATGACCTTTTCAACAATTCCATTGTTGCCAAGCCACAGGAGCTACCAGCGGATCGCAAGCCGCACAATGCACCCAAGATCGGACCTGACCAAACTCGGATCAATTTCAATAGGACGGCGCGCTCAATTCATGACCTTGTGCGTGGGATGTCACCATTCCCTGGAGCTTGGTGCAATTGGAACAGTGAAGGAACAACTTCCCACTTCAAGGTATTGCGTACACGGATCACCAATATGTCCTGTACTATGGAACCAGGCACCATGCGCATACATGAAGGCGCAATGCAGATTGCTTGTTCTGATCAATGGTTGGAGGCTTTGGAAGTGCAAGGAGAAGGTAAGCGCCGTATGAAGGCTAAAGAATTCATCCGTGGATCACGATCCGTTCAAAGCATTTCGTTGAAGTAGATCAACGTGTGTTATGAAGCCGAAGGAAATGAAAAGGTGTCGATATTCCGTTGAATCAACGACTACTAAGTTCAAAATCGTCAGTTTCTGAAAACCTTGCTGGGGGCGGGATACAGAGACAGTTATCAACAAAACGCCCTGTTTATCAACATTCTGGCCCTTTTGCGCCTGAAACCCTTGACAGACGGGCTTTTCCAAATACATTTGCCCCAGAGTTCACTAACAACTAACCAATTCAAAAACTAACTAACATGGGATTGAACAAAGCAGAATTGATCGAATCGATCGCAGCAGATGCAAAACTTTCAAAGGCTGATGCAAAGCGTGCATTGGATGCATTTGTAACAAGCACGACCAAAGCGTTGAAGAAAGGCGAGCGCGTAGCTCTCGTTGGCTTCGGTACCTTCTCTATCACCAAGCGTGCTGCACGCAAAGGTCGTAACCCACAGACCGGTAAGGAGATCAAGATCGCAGCTAAGAAAGTTGTGAAGTTCAAAGCAGGTGCAGATCTTTCCAGCAAAGTGAAGTAAGAACTTCCACCAATAATTTTGAGGATCCCTCGCTTCGGCGGGGGATCCTCTTTTTATGGATATAAGTCTGCGATCCCCTGCTCTACCAATGCAAGAGTTATGCATGGATCATCCTTTGAGTATTACACTTGTGACAATGACCGACCAAGAACTCTACGAAAAGCTATCGGCATTCGTCACGGAGCACAAGCGCAACTTGTTCGATGAACGCGCTGCTGAGCGCACCTATCATATAACCGCGGTAATGGAGGATATCTTTCAACCGCACAATGCAAGTGCCGTGGTCCGTACTGCAGACCTGCTCGGGATCCAACGGATGCACATCATAGAGAACCGGAATAAGTTCACCGTGAATCCGGATGTCACGTTGGGCTCTTCCAAATGGGTGGACATAGAACGGCATCACGAACATGAGAACAACACCATGCACTGTATCAAGAAACTGCGCGATCAAGGTTATGGTATCGTTGTAACTTCTCCACGTGCACCGGAGATCACGCCGGGGACCATTGCTCTGGACAGGCCATTGGCATTCTGTTTCGGAACCGAACTTACGGGGGCCAGTGACGAGTTGATGGAACATGCTGATCACCAATTACGGATACCCATGTATGGGTTCACCGAGAGTTATAACATCTCGGTTTCCGCAGCTATTACGTTGTATACCGTGATGGAAAGACTGCGAGCAAGCGACATCAATTGGCGATTATCGGACAAAGAACTGTTCGAACTGAAATTGCAATGGACGAGAAAAACCGTACAAAGCGCTGCGCAATTGGAAGAACATTTCAGGCGTACTGAGGACCCTTCGTCAACTGACCTTTGATCCGGGATCATCAATGGTACCAACGATCATCAACGATCGTGTCGTTCATTGAAGCATACTGGGATCCATCGTTTCATTGCGTTCCGAATTGAACGGCACACGCACGTCTCCCGCGTAGCTGTTGACATATACGCGTTGAAAACTGAAACCTAATTCGTACGGTCCTCGTTGAAGCACGCGAATACATTTGGCCTGATACATTAACTAAAAAACAAACAATGGGAAAAGGTGATAAGAAAACCAAGAAAGGAAAACGCACTATCGGAAGCGCTGGTGTTAGTCGTCCTTCGAAACGTAAAAATCGTGCAGCGGCTGCCAAGAAAACGACCGCTGAAAAAGCGGCTCCGAAGAAGGTTGCAACGAAAGCTGCTCCGAAAAAAGTCACTGCTAAGAAAGCCGCTCCGAAAAAAGCTGCTGCAAAAACGGCTGCGCCGAAAAAGGCTGCTGCCAAGAAAGCCGCTCCGAAAAAAGCTGCCGCTAAAAAAGCATCTGCTGTGAAGCCGACCGCTAAGAAGGTCGCGCCGAAAAAAGCTGCGAAGAAGACCGTGAAGAAAGTGGTTAAACGCGCTGCTGCAAAGAAGCCAACTGCTAAGAAGGTTGCTCCGAAAAAAGCTGCGAAGAAGACCGTGAAGAAAGTGGTTAAACGCGCTGCTGCAAAGAAGCCAACTGCTAAGAAGGTTGCTCCGAAAAAAGCTGCGAAGAAGACCGCGAAGAAAG
>JAGNUG010000053.1 GCA_017987115.1 Flavobacteriales bacterium
GTGCTAAAGGCAATGGATGCTGCGGATAAGCGTTGCGAAGGAGAAGTATTCAATGTCGCCTATGGCTCTCGTGTGGACCTATTGGAACTGATCGACTCATTGCGGAATGAACTAGCCAAGATCGATCCTGCAATTTCCAAAGTGGGCGTGAAACATGTCGAAGAACGCCCCGGTGATATCCGCGATTCGTTGGCAGATATCTCAAAAGCGCGTGATATCCTCGGGTTCGCCCCGGAGTTCGATCTGCAAAAAGGATTGGAACTGGCAGTGCCTTGGTATGTGAACAATTTGGGAGCCTAGGATTTACTGATCCGTACTTCCGTCTGCCTTCTTATCGATCCGCCCATACCAGGAGGACATACTACAGGAGTAATAATCTCATTGCCACACCCGGATGGTCTTGTCATCACTGCCCGTGATCAACCGATCGCCGAGCCAGAACGCGCTATTCACTGAATGTGTGTGTCCATCGTTGGACCTTTCCAACCGACCGGTCGGGTCGAATGAATTCGGATCCCAGAGCTTAACGGTTTTGTCCCGACTTGCCGTAGTACATTGGTTTCCATTGGCGTTGAATGCTAGGGAGTAGATCGTGCCACTATGTGCTGGCACGACATAAAGTGCGCGATAGTTCTCGCCACAATGCCAGAAACGCAAATGACCATCTTTTCCACCACTGATCAGGACAGGTTTGGTAGGGTGGTAAGCCAAACAAGTTGCGCCGTTCGTATGACGTTCCAGCGTATGCAGTTCATTGAAGATCCCGGTATCCACAACACGTACAGTGCCATCACCGCAAGCCATTGCCAGCATTTCCCCGTCGGGACTTAGCGCCAATTGACGCAATTTTTCATCGGCGAACGGGATCTGGCGGTAGAGTTCCAGCGGTGCATCAGGATAGCCCGTGATGTTCCAAATGCTTAGCGTACCATCGCCCCCAGTGCTGGCAATTTTTCCATCCCTAAGTTCAATGAAGTCAAAAATGCCTTTTTGATGTACCTCGAACAGTTGAACCTCTTCCTTTTTCTCCAGATCGATCACATGTAGCCCACCGATCTCAGTGCCGATCAGTAAGGTCTTTTCGTCGGCGAGTAGGATAAGACTGAAAACCGCTTTGCTTACCGTTACGATCAATTCTCCCTCATCCGGGCCGGAACTGTTCCACTCAACCACGCGGCCATCACCACTGCCGCTCAGGAATTTTCCTTTGCGACCCGGTGCCAGCGAATAGATCGGGCCTTTATGACCTGTATAGGTGTTCTGGAGTTTCATAAGCTACGCAGCTACGAAGGTGCGAACTTCCGGCAAAGGTTTGTCTTCGTGGAACAGATCTAGTTCACCCTGCGTCGGTTAAACGGTACTTAGTGGTCCGCTACCATCCACCACCACCACCGCCACCGCCACCACCGCCGCTTGAACCACCTCCGCCAGACCCACCACTGCTGGAAGGCGGCGTGCTTGACGAGCTGACACTGCTGCTAAGCGAGGAGTTCATGTGCTGGGAGAACACGCCGTAGTTCATGATGGAACCGCTGTACCAGCCAGGGTGGTAGCTCTTGTCGATCATGGCCTTACTGATCAGGTCCTGGAAGCGATCGCCCCAGATCTTCTCCACCTTGAAAGCGATGGCGTAGGGCAGGTACTTCTCAAAGATCTCGGGCGTCATCGTGGGCGGATTGAAATGCTGGAGTTGCTTCTCTTCCGCAGCGCTCAGGTACATTTTGAAGCCAAATAACCGCGAACGCAAGGCCTGCTTTTCAAGGCTGGGCTTCTTAATGAGGTAGATATAGCCGATCAGGAGGATGAGGTTCGCCACAACGAAGGCGAGGATGTACACCACATTATGAACGCCCCAGAACGTGTTGGCCAGCACCACCAGTGCGATGATGCAAACGACCACAGTGAGGATCGGGATCAGCCAGAATTTCACGTTGTTTCCTTTGTTGAGGAAGGAATTCCATTGGCCTTTGAGCGAACTCTTGAAGGCCGTTGCCATACTCAGCGCACGCGGGTCGTAGGTGCCATCGAACACAAAGCCTTCGTGCCCGGAGCTGAACAAATGGCTGAAAAGACTTTCCTCTTCTTTGGGCAGACCTGTGTCGGTCTTGAGCCGCACGATGGTATAGACCGCCTTGTTGAACAAGCCCAGCAATCGGTTCTCCTGCACCTCGTCGATCCGGATCAGTCCCTTCACGGCAAGATCGATCATGGCAGGCGTGATCAATCTGTTCTCAAAACCGCCCTCCATCACCATGCCGACCGATGCCGGTGACAGTCCATCGGGCGGCTCGAACAACGGGATCACGGTGGGCATGTCCGGATCACGACCGAAGCGCTTCCACGTAACAAAGTAGTACAGCAAGAGCAGCAACGTGATGCCACCGCCCACCAGCGCCACGGCATGCTGTTCGAAGAAGGTCGGTGGCGGTGGTTCGGCCACTACGCCTTTCTGGAAACCCACGGCCACCGTCAGGCCTTCGTAGTTTTGCATAGCACGTCCTTGGAAAGTGACGGTGTTTGCATCGATGATCGAATCGGTACAGTTCTTTTCCGTGGAGCCGAAAGAACCCGTGTAGCATGCGGTCTGTTTCACCTGGGCTGATGAGGGTAAATGGATCGTCGCTGAAATGCTATCGATCGGGAAATCCCAACCGTTGCCGCTCACGTTCCAATAGATCTCGTCGTATTCGGGAAAGAAACCGACCTGACCCTTGGTGGTGTAGGTGATGCGGTAAGGGTAATCGCCCGCTTCCAAGAAGTTGCCTTCGGACCCTACATACAGCACGAAGTCGTCGCCTTCCGTAGCGGTGTGGTAGGGTGAGGTCGCCCCGAACACTTGCACTGCACCAAGTTCATACGCTACCCGATGTTGCCGGCCGTTGTGGTCCTGAAAGCGCAGCGGAAGCTTCCGCACCATGCCACGCTTGAATTGGTCGCCTTCCGCGTGGATGGTGATCTCCTCGGTCACCGTCAATTGCCCGTTGGGTGCAACGGTGAGGTCCGTGTGAAAGGAATTTATCCGTTCGGATTGGCCGTGCACGGAAAGCACACCGACCACCAAAGCCAGCAGCAGCCAGCTTCGCATCACGAAAATTTTACGGAAGGTGCCTGTTTCTCGGCTTGGTTCTCCAACTCGAAGAACACGGACTTCGCAAAGCCGAACGAATTGGCGACCACGTTGCTTGGGAAGGATTCGATCAACGTGTTCTGCTCGCGTACATTGCCGTTGTAGTACCGCCGCGCTTTTTCGATGTCGCTCTCCACTTCGGACAACTTGTTCTGCAAGTCCAAGAAGTTCGTGTTCGCTTTCAGGTCCGGATAGCGTTCAGCCACTGCCATCAGGTTCACGAGCGAGCCTTTCAATGCATTCTCCGCTGCTTGCTGGCCTTCCACAGTGGTGGCTTGCTGCGCTGCCGCACGGGCACGGGTCACGTTCTCGAAGGTCTCCTTCTCATGGGTGGCATAGCCTTTCACCGTTTCAACCAAGTTCGGGATCAGGTCGTAGCGTTTCTTCAACTGCACATCGATGCCGCTCCACGCCTCGGCCACCAGGTTCTTCAGCTTCACCAACTTGTTGTAGATCCCTATGGCATAGAAGGCCACGAGCACGATGAGTCCGAGGATCACAAGCAATACGATCATATGGTTGGGTTTTGGGAGGAATGGAGGTCGAATATAGTTATGGATGCGATGCAGGTTGAAGTGACGTGCTGTCGATCACGATACGGCTCAGATCTTCTCCAGGATCATGGCCTTCATCCGCTTCACTTCGGCTTTGGTGAAACCATGCGCCCGGATATTCCCTTCACCGGTGGTGTTGATGATGATGGTGGAATAGCCTACGAACGGACAGTCAATGTCAACGGATGAGATCCGCGCAAAGGGTATGGTCTTTTCGTTTCCACTGAAAAGACTGGGTACCTTCAGGGTGACTCCTTGTAGATCAATAATGATCTGTGAAGGGAAGACCCGATTCCCTTCCGCAAGACGTGCTGCTATGAATGTTTCCATGGCCGGTGAAGTTATGCATGCGCTGGTGCTGGTACGTGATCCTTTCTGAATTGTAAGCTCGGCTTGAACTGCCGCTGGATGAACCATTACCGCAGCCCATGAATATAAACCTGCGCCCTCGAAGCCGGAATTAGAGATACATTCGGCGTATGGCTGTACGTAAGCTACGGGACAAGGCCGGTGCGGTCCATTTCGCAAATTTTACCTGCTCAGATTTGTTTTCGAAAGCAGCTTGTGTTCACTCTGCGTGGGCTTAAATGCAAGGTAACGCAAGATAACTGCCTTAGAATTACATAGAACCTCACCAGCACTTCCGATCACTCCAATCAAAACTCCATTCAGGTGTCCGTAATTGGTCACCTTCACCTTCCAAGAACCACGCACCCAATGCGGGGTTGGCAAGGTTTTGCAATACGTGGATGTTCTGCGCTGGCATGTAACTCTGGGCTAGCATGAAGTAGGTCCTACCTAACTGGTCCCTGGCAATGTCAACCACAATAACAGCGTGACCGGGCGAACCGCCATGTATGAACACATCACCGATCTGCATTGCCTTATCTGAACACGACTTCAGCTCCTTGCTCAGCGAAAGGGTGCCAGCGTAAGTAAATACGCGATCCAAATAGTATAGGAGTTGGTCGTGCGAGTTATCAGGTTTTGCGGTGTTCATCCATGCGCATTTATTGCCTGTTACATTGATGCGCTCACCTTGAGACCATCGCTCCCAACGCGCTGCAAAACCATTGGTGAAGTTGAAGGTGATCTGCTCAGCGTTGCCACTCTGGTAAAGGTATTCGGCGCGAAGACGGATAATGGCATCAGCACATTGTTGCAGGTCCTTTTCACCTACGGAAATGTCGATGACGGCAGCATGGACGTCCTGTCTTGCTTTCGGCGTTCCACTGTAAAGAACCACGTTAGCACCTGCGGCTTTTAGTGGAAGTGATCGGAGGTAAGCTCCAAATGAATTTGGCACTGCTTCGATACGGCTACAGTTCTCTGGTGGGGAAAAGCGCGTTGCTATGGTGTTACCAGGGCTTTGAGCAGTTGTTGGTGCGAGGGCTATTGTCGGGTGATCAGGTTGATCCTTTGGCGCGGAATTGGTTCCGCAAGCACAGAAAAAGGCAACGAACAAAGGCAATGAACAAGTGATAGGCATAACCCGATAATGCTTGGGTCGACCGGAAGTAACTGGTTTGCGAATACCAACAGAACTAAGCGTCCACACCGTCCTTCTTGGGAACATAACCGAACAACTTATTGTCCTTGATCATGTTATCCACGTAAGGCGGAACCATATCCTCCCATCCATTCGCGTTGGTGCGTATCATGTCCAGCACTTGTTTGCTGAAAATGTGAAGGACCTTAGGGTCGAAGCTCTCTATGTTCACCAAGCGTTTGTTGAACAGCAAGTAGTCGTAAAGCGGCTGTAAGCGCGGATGGATAGGCATGCTTTCCAAACGCATGATATCATCCTGTTCCGACATGCGGCTCGGATATACGTAGATCTTCAGGTCGCGTGTGAAGAGAATACCGAACGCTTCAAGCATTCCGCCGTTCAAATTCCGGTAGTATTTCTCGTCAAATACGTCAATGAGGTTGTTCACACCCATGATCAAGCCCATACGTGCCTTGGTATAGCGGCTGAAGTAATCCACCAGTTTGTAGTATTCCTGGTAGTTGCTGATCATTACGGTCTGCCCAAGAGAACAGAGGATATCAGCGCGATCGATGAAGTCCTTCTCGTCCACATCACCTGTATCGGCGCGCAAGTTACTCAAGGTGATCTCGAACAATACTTGAAGATTCTGTCGGTCCACACGCTGTTCCTTGATGAACATGTTGTAGCCGTTCATGATCATGTCGATGTTCACCTTGGTCACCGGACGGAAACTTCCGCGGATCGCCAAAATGTTCTTCTTGTACAATGCTTCGCTGGCCTGAAGGTTCTGCCCATCAGGGCCGAAGAGAACGGCATCCGTGTAACCCCGTTTTACCAACTGCAAGCTCAACAAACGATTGTCCACCTGCGCAAAGGCGGGGCCGTTCATCTGGATCATGTCGATCTCGACCACATGACGGCTGACATTGTCATACAAACTGTGCATCAGCTCGTCCGTGTCGTTGTGACTGAACAATGCGCCATACAATAGGTTCACACCAAGTGCACCAATGCTTTCCTGTTGCAAGGTGATATCCGGATCATGCAAGCGGATATGGAGGATGATGTCACTCGTTGGATCCTCCGGTCCTGTTTGGAAACGCACACCGATCCAGCCATGTCCACTATGAGGCCGCTCAAATGATGATCCGGCAATGGTGTTCGCAAAACTGAAAAAGGTCTTTGTAGGGTGGTCCTTTCGTGATAATCGATCCACGATCAAGCCATATTCATGGCGGATCATGTTCTTCAACCGGCTTTCACAGACGAACCGGTTACCCGGTTCGGGCCCGTAAATTGCGTTACTGAAGTCCTTGTCATAGGCCGACATGGCCTTAGCAATGGTCTGTGAAGCCCCGCCAGCTCTGAAAAAATGGCGAACCGTTTCCTGACCTACACCGATCTCTGCGAACGTGCCATATAGATCGGGGTCATAGTTGATCCTACGCGCTTTCTGGGCCGGACTGAGAACGGCGCGTGTGGGGTCCTGTTGGATCATTTGCGAAGCAAGGACATTTTGTTGGATCCCAAAGGTAGGGTTTATAGGTCAGTTGGTAGACGGATCTTCTATGCCATTGTTGCATTTGAACTGAACGAATTTCAAACGAAGATCTTGTTACCACGTACCTCGCGCCTTCATCTCCAGGTACCGGTTGATCACACTTACGGTCAGGTCTTGCGGACGGCAAAGGATCGCGGGCATGCCATGCCTTTCCAGCTCTTTAGAGATAAGGCGCTTCTCGTGTATCGTGCGTTCAGCAATGGTCCGGATGTAGATGGCCTCGGTATTCATTGGCCGATCCTGGATGTCTCTTTCCAGTTCCGTGTTGAGAAAGAAGATCGGGACCACTAGGTGTTGTTTGGCCAAACGACGCAAATAGGGGAGTTGGCGCTCCAACCCGTGCATGCTTTCAAAATTGGTGAAGAGCAAGAGGAGGCTACGCTGATGGACCTTTCGTTTTACCGTTACGTACAGGCTCTCCATATCCGTCTCCTTGTAGTCGGTGGCTTGCGCATAGAGTATTTGTAGTATGGCCTGTATGTGTCCACGTTGGCGGCTGGCGGGAACGGTATCACACACTTTATTGCTGAAGGTGATCAGGCCTGCCTTGTCTTCCTTATGCATGGCGATGCTGCTGATCACTAGCGCGGCGTTGATGGCATAGTCCAATAAGCTCAGTCCTTCGAAAGGCATTTTCATTATCCGACCCGTATCGATCAACGAGAAGACCTGTTGGGCCTTTTCATCCTGGTATTGGTTGACCATTAACCTTCCCCTTCGCGCAGTGGCCTTCCAATTCACCGTACGGCGATCATCACCGGTAACGTATTCCTTGATCCGTTCGAATTCCGCTTGGTTGGCTACTCTTCGCACACGTTTAATGCCAGCTAGTGTGAGTTTGTTACTGATCGCCAACAGCTCATACTTCCGCAATTGCAGGTAGCTGGGGTAGACCGCTACTTCTTTGGCATTGTCCAAACTGAATCGTCGTTCTGCCAACTGCAAAGGTCCGGATACATAGGCTTGAACAGCCCCATAGTGGTAAACGCCGCGTTGCACGGGGCGCACCGTGTACTCGAACGTACGTGAGCCCCAAGCAGCAATTTTACCGATGAATACCAGGTCGCGTTTCTGGAATTGTACGGGAAGTTCATCGAGTACCCGCACATGCATGGCCATTCCATATCCGCTCTTCAAGGCGATCGAAACCGGATTCTGATCACCATTGCTCCACCGCTCGTAGGTGTGCCGCTGAGCTTCCATCCCGGAGCGCTTTCCGAATAGAATGAACAGCTCCGCGAATAATGAGATCAGAATGATCAGGAAGGACAACTTAGCGAATATGAGCAATGGTGCCCAGATCCAACCGAACAGGAACAGGCCCACAATGATCCATCCTGCAATGAACGCACGTCGGGTCAGGAATATGGACCTGATGAGTTTCATACTTCGACTACCGCGGTACTTCGATCTGTTTTACAAGTAGCGTAACGACCTGATCAGGCGTTAATCCTTCCATTTCCCGCTCAGGTGTCAACTGGATCCTATGGCGCAACACATGTGGCGTTACACGCTGAATGTCTTCCGGAGTCACGAAATCGCGGCCATCCATTGCTGCTTGTGCACGTGACCCTTCAAGAATGGCGAGCGATGCGCGCGGTGATGCACCCAACATCAACGAACCATCATGCCGTGTGCGATCGACGATCGAAGCAATGTAGCGCATCAATTTTTCGTCACATCTGATCCGTTGGATCAACGAACGCGCGCGCTCAAGTTCTTCGGGACCGATCACTGGTTGAACAGCATCAACGCTCAGCATTTTTCGGCCCTGACCGGCGCGGACCATGATCTGGAACTCCTCTTCCACCGTAGGGTAATCCACGTTCACTTTGAAGAAGAAGCGATCGAGTTGTGCTTCGGGCAACCGATAGGTGCCTTCCTGCTCAATGGGGTTCTGCGTAGCAACGATCATGAACGGTTTGCCCAAAAGGTGTGTCTTGCCATCAGCCGTCACTTGACGTTCTTCCATGGCTTCAAAGAGCGCACTTTGTGTTTTGGCAGGTGCCCGGTTGATCTCATCGACCAGAATGATATTGCTGAAGATCGGCCCTGGACGGAATTCGAATGCCGTGGTCCGCGGGTCGAAAACACTTGTCCCGATCACATCGCTCGGCATAAGATCCGGTGTGAACTGGATCCTTGAGAAGTTGGTTCTGACACACCGTGCCAGCAACTTGGCCGTTAGCGTTTTGGCCAATCCTGGCGCGCCCTCTATCAATACGTGGCCATCGCAGAGCAAGGCGATCAAGAGCAGGTCCACTACTTGGTCCTGGCCCACGATCACTTTCTGTACTTCGCCGCGCAATTTGGCCACGGCTTGTTGCAATTCCGTTAGTGGTACGGTTGGTCTGAAGCCGTCCTGGTCAGCGGCATTAGGGTCTTGTGGTTGTTCCGGGTTGTAATCGTTCGGTTCCATGGTCATCGTATCAGTTGACGGAATTCGTATAGTTCGTTGTTCAATTGCTGTAGTTCGGTCTCACTTAGGCGTGTGGCTTTTTCATAGCGTTCAATGGATCGCAAAAGCTCAGTGATCTCCTCCCTGGTCTTGCCGGTTTTTGCGCTTAGGTGTTGTGTTGTAGCATCGTCGTATGCGAAGGTCCGCAGGTAGGTCCGTTGGCGGATATCATCCTTGAAATGTGCGATCATTTTGTGTGCCAGATCGGCGTGATCGCCCTGTTGCCAATACAATCTTCCGATGGTGTGAACGAGTTCCCGTGTTGAATTACGCGGTGCTACCACGATGGGAATAGCGCGTTGTTGGCGCCGTGCATAGACAGCGATATAAAGCAATATCAAGCCCAATGCGATGTACCATGCCCAGCGTAACCCCTCTTGTGAAAGAAGATAACGCAATGGTGTTTGCGATTCACCACGGCCGATCTTGTAGAATTCGTCCCAGATCACAGGCCAGTGGGGGAGAATACTGAACGAACCGGCAATGAATTCAGCGTTGTTGTTCTTCAGAAGATTGAAATTGGTGAAGGCATCCGGCATACTGCATAACACGAATCTGCCGCTGCCATAACCGGTTTCCAAAAGCACGGGTTCCGCGCGACCATTAACGGCCAATATCCGCGTATGCACGGTATCGTAACTGGTGAAATGTCCTCCGGAGGTTCCCCTTACATAACGGAACACTCCCTCTGCAATGCGCTGATCACCAACACAGCGCACATCTCCAGTGTCACTTGATGCACCGTAACCACCGTTGATCCGTATGTTCAAGCTATCACCCAGCATGCCACCGATGTCTTCGGCGGCAATGAAAATATGATCACCCATGTACGCATTGGTCATGAGATCCTCAGCGATCAATGGGTTGAAATGGATATGGCTGTTAATGAAAATGCGATTGACCGGAGTGTGCATTTCCATAGCGTGGTATTCCTCGTTGTAGCTGCTTTGTTGCTTGCTATCAGCAGCTTGGTGTACCTCGCTGATCTCCGGGAATAGATCGGTCAATCGTTCAAAAACAAGCGATGTTCCTAATGGTTTCTTATGATGGCGCGAGTAAGAGCGCGACCAGTCCGTTGGCTGTGGTACCATGGCTTCCAGCACGGAGAGCACGATGATCAACAGGCCAAGACCCAACAATATGCGTTTCTCGAAACGCGTCATGCGGAAGGTGCTGATCCAAATTCGAGAAACCATTTACGCAACGAGTCATAACGTGCTTGGTCAATATCGGCATGGCCGTACCATACCCACTGGAATACGCGTGCCGTATGGGTAAAGCGTTCGCGCATCCCGCTATTTCCGATCTGTTCGATGTAATTGCGGTCGGTGTATTCAGGTCCCCAATGGAGCACGCCGTCATCCACCAATTTTCGCAGTACGAGCAAATAGTGAAGGCGTATCGCGCGTCGCAGATCACCTTGTTGTTCGGCCTCAGCGATCATGGCCTGTAGGTCCATTCCGCGGATGTCCTCATCAACAACGGCAACTTCGTCTAGTGACCGTGGTTCACCGTAGAACACTTTGCGTAAGCCGCCTTTGCTCAAGAAATAGATCGCGATGCCAATACCCAGCAGAATGATCAAGTAGTAGATGTTATCCGTGACGAAGCGACCTGCTTCGTTACCGAATAGTTTCCTCAGCCATTCGTAGATCCATTCCTTGAACTGCTCCCATGGCGAGGGGGCGCGCATGATCTCGCGTTCGTAGAAATAGTCCGGGTCGGCCTGATAAGAAGCTATCCGGTCTGCATCAAATTTGCGCAATTCGATGGGTTGATCGGGTGCCAACGAGTCCTGCACAGCGTAGCCGAATGGCGCGAACGCTAATACGCACAAGAAGACCAACAACACCCGCATACGATCAAATGTCCTCGAACCCTTCTACTTTTTGACGCAGACCGGCTCCTTCCTTTTCCTCGACCAGGCTGAAGTACTTCAAGCTGAGACCAACGTAAACGATCGGGTAGGTGAGCACACTTACGGCCATTTGAAATGCCATTTGAATGGACATGAATATGCTATAGCCATCCATTGCACCCGGCTCTCCTTCGGCCATGGCCATCATGCCACTGAATCCCAATACAGCACCGATTATGGTTATTGGTAGCATGATCGCATAGCTGACCACAGCATTCACCAGACCAATTACGATCACGAGACCCAACGTATCCCAGAATCGATCCTTGATCAACTCATTGGAACGCGACATGGAACCGGTCGCTCCTTTGCGCTCTATGGCGTGTACGATCAGCACAAGCGAAAGCACGGTCAGCGGATAAAAAAGTGGAAGGATGCACAACATGGCACCTAGCATGACCAAGAGCCCGGATAATATTCCCGCGCCAATATAGGATCCTAATTGGCTCGTCGCCAGACTCCATAATTGCGCGGTGGTAACGCCGTGATGCTGACCTGAAGCATACAACCGAATGTATTCATGAACGATCGCGATCAAGAGCATTAATGCGGCGAATATGAGCAGGTATCCGCCAAGCATGGGCAACATATTACCTGAAACCGCACTGAACATTGCTGATGGATCCTCGGACAAGGAGCCGGAGAAGATCATCCCTTGAAGGTCACCAACGGTCTTACCCATGAAAAAGCCCGCGATCAAAGCAATGGGAATTACAATGGTCCCAATGGCTCGGAAAAGGGGTTTCCAATTCTGTTTCAGGAATTGGAATGTGGTTGTTACGATCTGACCGAGGTCACGTACTTGGCGCAATTGTACCGGTTCGATTTTCTGCATGGTAGGGTAGGATGATGAAATAATAGATGACGAATGCGAGCGATAGCCCAATTATGCTCAATGTCACCAAGGGCGGTAAGGTCAATGCATGGCGCGTAACGAACGATTCAAGAAAACCCGCTACAATGAATACAGGCACCAACCCGATAACGACCTTCATGCCTAGGCGAGCACCAAGCCGGAAACTCTCAATGCGTTTGAACGTACCCGGAAACAACATGCCATTGCCCAACGCAAAGCCAGCTGCTCCGGCAATAATGATGGCCGATATTTCCAATGTGCCGTGTACCCAAATGGTGAGCAAACTCTCGCGCAGGACGCCTTGTTCATGAAAGAAGTATTGGAACGCGCCTACCATGATGCCATTGTAAAGCAGTAAAAGACCAGTACCGAAACTGGCGAATAGTCCGGCAGCAAAACATAGGAGTGCGACGCGCACATTGTTAACGGTAATTCCCAAGAACATCACCCCTTCTTCGGTTCCGCCGTACACGGCCATTGGCTCACCCTTATGGATGTTGTCCAAGGTCATGTCCACATAACCATCGCCTAGAATAAGTCGCACGAATGTAGCGTCGTATTTTGCGGATAATGCTCCAATGCCCATTGCCAGCATGAAGACGGTGAATGACAACAAGAGTTGCTGCCTGGTTGCCGCCAACGCGAGTGGTACTTCTTCTGTCCAAAAGGTCTTGAAACGCCCTCTACTTGTGCGTTTGTTCTTGTAGATGTGATGGTGTAAGCGCGATGCCAACCCATTGAGATACGTTGCGATATTGCTCGTAGGGTAGAAGGTCCTAGCGTAGGACAAGTCGTCGTTTAATGCAATGTAAAGTTCCGATGCTTCATCGCCACTGAGGTTATGCAGCCCGGTTACAGCTTGCTCCAAGCGTTCCCACTTTGGTTTGTTCCGTTGAATGAAGGCTGCTTCGCGCATGGATGTCAAACATAGTGCAGGGAAGGCATAACCATGCTTCTATCCTTAATTTGCCGCCCAATGCAAACGATTGATATGGAAACCGCGCAAAATGTTGTTGTGCAGCATGAAGTAGCTAGTGTTGGCGACCGGGCCGTTGCTTATTTGTTGGATTCATTGGTGATCATAGCATGGGTCTTATTGTGGCTGCTCTTATCCAACGTTGTTGAACTATGGAGGATGGGAGGATCCGCACCCCGAACGATGGTATGAATAGGCGATCCGTTCAAGACCAAGTGGACTCCGGCAGGACTTAATCAAGTACCACGAAGCGTGCTGGCTTTACTTGACCCCCTCGGTTGTCCAATCCCATTAGGATATAGGTCCCCGGAGCCAAAGACGTATTGGGCAACACCCATTGACGCCCGGCCGTACTCGCAGTGTTGACCAACGCCCCTTTGGTATCGACCACGCTCCATTGGATCGGCTCATCCGCTGAAACGATCAACGCGGTTCCAGCGCCAAGGACCGTCGTGTTGAGGTGGTAGACAAGCCCCGCGCGATTCTCTTGCACGTCGGTCATAGAGGCGCATAGGTCGATACCGGCGAGCAGATCGCTGGGTGTGCCGAGTGCCTCCAAGTCCTGGCCCGTTGTAGAGAGCGCTGCGGAGGTGATATTCTCCATCGGCGTCATGTCGAAAATGGAGTTCGGGAGCACGTCATGTGCTGCTGTGAAGGGTTCTGCCAAGCACGGTGTGGGACCGTCGAAGTCGAATGCATACGTTCCCGGCGAACCCCACGGTAGTCCGGAGCTGTTCGGGAAAGCCTTGAAATCATTGGTGAAGGTTACACGACCTTGGAGTACTTCGAAGCCAGTAGCGGCATACGTATAATCGAATTCCACATCGGACGGAGGTTCCTGCGTACCGATCCCGGTGAGGACCTCACCAACGTTGTCAACAGTGAAAATGGCATCGTAGAACCGAACGAATAGGCGGCCCTCGTCGTAGTCCAGTTCCGAACAGCAATTGGAGTGGAGGCCATACCGATCAACCTTGATCAAACTGCCGCTATCCGAGATGTACACGATGTGCATACCTCCGTTCGAAGAGGTGGTAAGCCACATGATGATCGTGGTGCCATCCTCGTCCACTACGTGCGGGATCGTGGCTGAGGCGCTCACGCTACCGAGATAGGTGAATTTGCTCGACCATTGCACGGAGCCATCCGCAGCCAAACTGATGATGTCAGTGTGTTCGCCCATGTTCGATCCGGTTACAGTTATTCTACAGCCACCGGTCGGGTCTGGATAAAGCCAAGTGCCCCTTGCGCAATTCGAGCAAGGAAAGAGCATGGCCGCGGCGGGATCTCCGACTTGCTGGCTCCAGAGCATCTCACCAGCTTGGTCGATCTTGGTAATGGAAATGCGATGACTACCCATACTCTCCGGCATGGACATTACGAAAATGTCACCGTCGTCATTCTCATTGATCGATATCGTGTGGCCCAATACACCTGAGAAGCTGAAGAGTGCCTCTTCCTCCATGTACTTGTACCAGACCACATCACCATCCGTGTCGATCCGCCATATTTCGTATGCCGGTTGGATCATATCCGTGCCGATCGCGGAGATGCTCGAACCGATCAAAAGCACATCCCCGTTAAGGCATGGTGCGATGTCCAATTCAATGGTGGTAGATGCCATGGAATACCTGTTCCGCCATTGTGCGACTCCTGACCCGTCGCATTTCCATAAGCTCGTACCGCCCGGTTCTTGGAGCAGGACGACCGTCCCCCCACTGGACGTAGGAACAGCGTCTGCAACGCCATAGTTATAACCATTCAATGCCGTGGTATCCAAGCGAAGGGCAATGCCGTTCTGCGAGAACAGGGGTTGGCTAAGCAGCACGAGGCTCCAAAGGACAGTGGCAAGCGATCTCATGGTGAGGTCTTTGTTCATTAGACGGAGTCGTCGATGATTAGTTGCCTTACCCGAACCGTTCGGACCCAGGATAGCCGTGCGGCTTCCACGTATGGTCCGGCTCAAGCCGAGAAAGACCACTTCGCGCATGGATGTCAAACATAGTACAGGGAAGGCATAACCATGCTTCTATCCTTAATTTGCCGCCCAATGCAGACCATTGATATAGAAACCGCGCAAAATGTTG
The DNA here is from genome assembly GCA_017987115.1 of Flavobacteriales bacterium. Lineage (GTDB taxonomy): Bacteria > Bacteroidota > Bacteroidia > Flavobacteriales_F > PHOS-HE28 > PHOS-HE28. The sequence goes on from JAGNUG010000053.1 coordinate 15,030, forward strand.
TTGTGCAGCATGAAGTAGCTAGTGTTGGCGATCGGGCCGTTGCTTATTTGTTGGATTCATTGGTGATCATAGCATGGGTCTTAATGTGCGCTTTCGTATCGAACATTTTCGATCTATGGAGGATCGGAGGAACGGCTTCCGGCATACTAGCCGTAGTGTTCATTATCCTTCCATTCCTGTTCTATCGGCTGATCTGCGAGTTGACCATGGATGGCCAAAGCATCGGTAAGCGGGCGAAGCAGATCCGCGTTGCACGCGTGGATGGTGGACAACCGACGATAGGTCAATACTTGATCCGGTGGATTTTGCGACTTATTGATGGTTTCTATTGGATCGGGTTCGTTGTGATATTGATCAATGGTAAAGGGCAACGGTTGGGAGATATAGCAGCAGGAACAACAGTGGTCACGCTGAAACGACGATTGAAACTTCAGGATACGCTGATCACCAAAGTCGAGGAAGGGCACGTGGTCCGGATCCCGGAGGCGGTGCGATTGAACGATGCTCAAGCTCGCATGATCCGTGAGGTGCTCAACGCGAAGATGGCGAATTCAAAGGTGCGTGTAGTTGAAGAAATGGCGGAGAAGGTCCGCAAGGTCATCGGGAATGAAGGTGTTGGAATGGGGTCCCAGGAATTGTTGGAAACGGTTCTACGGGATTACGTATTCCTCACAGGGCAGCAGACTACCAACCCGTGACCAATAACCGCCGCGCTCCGTTGATCCCGCATTTTTGGTATTGGTCGTAGGCTTTTGCGGCACGCTCGCGGATCTCCGCATCCGTTTCGCGTGCTACCCAACCGTTCAAAGCAGCTTTTAGTGTGTATGCTTCAGGCGCCATCAAGCCAGTGGTCCATACCAAAGGTTTGGCCCCGGTCGGTTTCAAGTAAGGAGCGAAATAGCGCTTGCTGATGCAGGCTAGAATGATGGTCTCGCGTTGATCCGTATCCTTGGCTGTGTACGTCCGGTCCAACGAGAATTCCATCAATCCATCATGCCCTACGTAGGCGATCAGGTCTGCGCCACCACCTATGTGCAGCGTTGCGCCATTCACAACGAGTTCGCTTTTATCTGCGCCACTTGCGTAGCTCAACAGCGCTTGCGTGGTTTCCTTAATGTATCGTCCGTCATAGGCATCCGCGATGATGTATACCGCACTATCCTTGTGCTTCCAGACTGCTCGCTCAAGAATATGTGTGTCAGTTGCCTGGCTGGCTGGTTGTGCGATCCACTCCTCTGAACGGTTGAAATGCGTTTTTACGCCATAACCCGCACCCCAGTATAAGTTGGTCCTTGCATCCTGACCATTGCCAATGCCTGCGGGCACTTTGACGATCCCTTGGTATTGGTTGTCGCAAAGTGCAACTACGACGTGGATCACACGTTGGGCATGAGACGCGGTCGTTGAGATCAGGAACGCGAACAATAGTGTAATGCGGAGCTCGGTCATTGAAGATCAAATGCAATTCAAACCCTTCTGTAACGCAAAAAAGCGTGTGCTCCGTATTCGCTAACTACCAAGACGACTGTTTCAGTGGCTAGGCGGGCTGGTCTTGATCTTAAGTTTTGATATCAGCTGAAGAGCCGTTCGCAATTTCAGGGGCGGTTGCTGAACTTGCTTCTGCTCGTGGGTCTGAGGGCAGTAATTGCCATTCGTCCGATCCAGGTGTAGAGACCTGCACTGTCGGTGGCAGAGTACCGTTGGCTACCATAGCTTGGATATCGCTTAACTGCACAGGTCCTTTTGGTGTGCCACCGGCAATCATGTAGAAGTATGCACTGTTCGGTGCTTCCTTCATTTTCTCGGCCAATAGTTTACCTGCGTTGCCAGCTTGTTGGGTTAGATTGCGTGTGGTCTTGGCAATGGTGTTACCGGCGCCGGAGAGCAACTGCTGAAGACGTTCCCCATCGTCGGTCTTGAATTCTTTAAGACTGTTGGGGTCTGTTGCTCCGCTTTGGTCGAACTGTAAGTAGGGTGCTTCTCCGAAACCCAAGGCACGAGCGACAAATACTGTTGGGATCGAAAGTCGTTCGGAATTATATCCCTTCACAGTTCCGTTATAGTGGTTTCTGCTTTTACCGATCTCGGCTTCAGAGGATTCTATGTTGTTGATCAGCCGATGGTATTGTTCGTTGGCCTTGAGATCGGGAAAACGCTGCGCAAGACCTTGGATCGCATTCATGACCGCGCCGCTTTGTTGATAGGAACTCGACATTGCCGCAGTACTGTTGTCCTGCGATACTTTGAGTTGAACAAGTTGTTCGCCCGTTTGGTAGTTCTTCACCACTTCGATGAGCTGGTTTATCAAGGAAAGTTTCTTGCTGATCGCCACCTGTACGTTGGAAGACGATTCACGAACGTTCTGTGCTAGTCTCTGTAACGAATTGTAAATGCGTGCGGCCCATAGGACCAGAACGATCAAGAGTATGAGAAAGATGGTCAGCATGATGGTTTCAGTTTAGATGTAAATCAAGGGTTGTTCCAGGAATGGACAAGGTCCCAATTAGGATCTGGTAGTGTTTGGTGAGAATTTGGTGGCTCAATGGATAGGTCGCTATTCGATAATGCGGTCAGGTCAATGGGAACAACCTCGTTCTGTATTTAGATTTTTGGTGATGATCTTACCTTTTGCTTTGAAGCATTGTAAGTCCGTTTACTTGCAGCGTATCACCGCTCCAAGTTCCCATGCTCAGTAAACCGTTCGTAGGTTTCAGCAACAATTTCCCGTCCTTTTGTTCGTACGTTCCGGTGATGGTCTGGCCAATAAGCTCCATTGTAAAATAGTACTGCCCCTCAGGCCGGAGCTCCAAGGTGGCTGCGCGCATTCCGTCCAGATCCGTCCCGGCAATGGTTTCAAATACCTTGGATCGGTCGGTATTCTTCCCACAGCTGGTCAGGTATAGGAATAAGAGTGGAAGTAGTAAGTGTTTCATCGTGGGTACAGTGAGTCCATATCGTTGATCATTCAGTATTCGTTTCAACCGGTTCAGAGCCCTATGAGCCTCCGTCATCATTAGCTTCTCGATAGTTTCCTTTGATCGCATCGTACCGATAGATCATTGATTCGTTCACGGGGATCCGGGTCTTACCCACTTGGTCGATCCGATGTCCTTTGGTGGTGGTCCTCGCATCGAAATATTCAGCTTCACTTGGTAGGAAGGAGATCGAGGTATTCAGATTTTCATACAAGATCTTGCCATCGATAATGAATTCATTGGACTGTAGTGTAAGCGCTTCCCAGATCAGTTGTGCGTTGTCCAGACCATAGAACCAAGCATTTGCGAGGGATTGTCCTTGAGCCGAGAATCCACCTGATATCTGCAGCGCAAAATTTTCCTTGCCGATCCGGGTCAGTTTTCTGTCGTACGGCTTCCCGTTTGCGCCGTATTCGCCCATCGCAGGGTTCCATGCTGTCAGTCTCCAGCTTCCGCCAGCTTCACTGCTGAATACCGCCATACCCATCATTGGCGCACATGCATGACAAGTTAGCCGAGCGCCGTTCTTATCCAACGTGTACGTATTCATGACCATCACTTTGCGGGGAGTGCTTCCAGCCACGCTCAATGTTTGCAGTACCATCGTTGAGTTACCTAGTCCATCCTTTGGGAACATGTTCTTCGCCGCTTCACCTTCCGGCATCCAGTTGGTCGTCTGGTCTTTTGCAACGTAGGTCCCGTTCGGGAACAACACCGGTAGCACGTTCGCGGCTTCCAGGTCTACTAGTTGAAGCGCAGGCAGTTTCGCACCTACTTCCTGTTGGTCGGTTGTATCACCAGTGGTCTCGTTCTGCTCCGCTACCTCGCCGCAGGAGCTAAGCAGCACTGCAATCGATGTTGATAGAGCTACCCAGTTTCTTATGGATGCCGTTCGTTTCATGGTCGGTCGTTTGCGGCAAAGCAGGTCGTTGGTTCCGTGCGTTATTGCATTGGTCGAAATTTGATGTTGATCAGTGGAGTAGGGTCTTCCAACCCCACTGATCATGATCATTCAACACGATTGGCCCGGTTACTAATGATGTGTTGGCAACGCTCACTAGTCCACACCGAATGCAAAGACCTTATCTCCGTTCATGAATGCATACTCACCTGCTTCGATCTCATCATCGATGTGGATCTCATAGACCTGGTTGCCAATGTTCTTGAACGAGATCCGTATCCGGTTGTCTGTCACTTCTTGACTGTTGTTGGTATAGAGCGCATGGCTGCTCTTGGATACGTCGATATACCTGTCCTTCGCTCTTCCTCGGATCTCGAATCGGGCAAGTGTGATGATGTCCGAGGGGTCTTGCCCTTGGTAGACCTTCACGACGAAATTGTATTGGCCTTTAGCGACCCGGATGTTTGACTTACTTCCGGGGATCTTCACCGAACTTGTGCTTCCACCGAAGCCTCCATAGCCTACACCGCTGGATGAACTTTTGGCGTCATTTTTCTCTAATTGATCGTAGCCGCCCTTTCCGTCCGGCATATACACTTGATTGTAGAATTCCGGGCCGGTTTCGTCCTGCGGAACCACTTGGGTGGTCGAAGCATTGCCAGGCTCATAATTGTACGGATCTTGTAAGGCATTCTGCAGCGCCATCATCTGGCTGACATCTTCATTCTCTGCGGCCTGTTTGAAGGCGATCCAATTGTTCCGGTCCCGTGTGAGACCGGCCACTGCGGCCCCATTGTTCTCAGCAGCAGCCTGTGCGATCTGCGTGTTCAACCGTGCAATTTGTGTGTCGAACGCATCGGTTTGTGCCATCGCCGTTACTGGAAGTGCAGGAATTTGAGAGCACATGAAAAGGACGAGGAGGAGTTTTGGAATGTTACGCATCGTGTTGAGGTGTTTATTGTTTTGGTTGATGTAGTTATCGGCTTCGGTATTGGTCAGTTCTGTATGTGTTGGTTCAACAACGATCCAAAGGTGAACTATAGATCATTCTCTACATGCTCTCCCTGAGGATCCGGTGGTGTTCGCTGAGAATTCGGAGTATTGAAGGGGAGGGAGGCACTTTCGCCATCCAAGAGTGTCTATTCATGATCGCGATGATCCGACCTACAGCCGCTCCAGCACCTCCATTAATTCCGCCTTCTGGCGGCGACTAACGGGGAGGTTCTTGCCATCACGCATGATCACTTCACCGCCTTCGCCTTTTACGTAGCGCTTAATGTGCTTGCGGTTGACCAAGTGGCTTTGGTGGATCCGGACAAAGCCTTGCGGCACCAAGAATGCATCGAAATCACTCAATGGACGGCTCACCACCTGCGGTTTCTTTTCGTCGCGTAGATAGACCTCGGTGTAATTATTATCGCTGCTGCAATACAGGATCTCTTCGATCTGGACCATGGTTAAGCCCTCACTGGTAGGAAGGGCGATCTGGCGGTCGTTCGATACTTGATGAAGAAGTGAAGTTACATCCGCATTGGAGGTGGTACCTCCAACGGCGGCTAGCGATCGGTGGATCGCATCGTCCAACTCTTCCGGCACCACGGGCTTCAGTAAATAATCCACTGCATTGAATCGGATGGCACGAACAGCATAGCCCTCATGAGCCGTGGTAAAAATGACGTGCGGGCGGTGTGGTGCGATGGCTTTCAGCAGGTCGAAACCGGTCATACGGCCCATCTCAACATCAAGGAAGAGCAGGTCCGGCATTTTAGCCAGTACCAAAGCTGTACCGGAGGGCACATCGTTGGCCATACCGATCAGGTGAATGGTGGGATGTCGTTCTGCCAGCAAGGACGAAAGTGTATCGCGACACTGGGCTTCATCATCAACGATCAACGCGGTAGTGGCCATGGGAGAGCAATTTTGAGCGATGAAGATAAATGTTTAACCGATGCTCACAACGGATCCACTTAGGATCTTCGGTTCATACCGGTATCAATACTTCAACGCAGGTGCCCTTTGCGCATTCCAGGTATTGGAAGCCAGAAGACCGACCCTTTTGTTCTGCCAATTGGTCCAATCTCTCCTTGGTGATCACTGTTCCCAAGGAACGCCTTCCTGTATCTACCGGCTTGCTTTTCGGCATGCCGTTACCATTGTCACAGATCGTAACAACCACATCATTGTTGATCATACGGACGTTGACCTCCACCTTCCCACGGTCCTTTTGTCCGGCCATTCCATGCCATACTGCGTTCTCTACGAATGGCTGAAGGACCAACGGCGGCACCATGGTTTCATCTTGATCTATCGCAGGGTCCACCATCACATGGAAATCGAAGGTGTTGCTTGAACGAGCCTGTTCCAGTTCCATATAAATGCCAAGCGCTTCAAGGTCACTCTTCAGGGATACTTCGCTCTTTCTGCTGTTCTCCAACACCAAGCGCATGAGCTTACCAAAGCGGGCGATGAATCCATGGGCTTTGTCCGGATCTTGCTCACGTATGAATGCGCTAATGCTGTTGAGCGCATTGAAAATGAAGTGCGGATTCATTTGTGCGCGTAATGCCTTTATCTCCAATTGCGCTGCCTGTTTCGCATAGCGCTCACGACGGCGTTTCCGGTCCAGCACAAAAGCGGCAGAACCACCCACCACAACAAGCAGTCCGCCGCCGGCGAGGCCAAAACTGCGCCTGCGCAAATGATCAACGCGTTCCATGGTGATCTCTCGTTCCATGTTCATGGCCTGAGCATGTGCCAGGCTATCCGCAAATTGGCGCTTTGCAAAGCTGGCTCTCAGTTCGGTCTGTGCGAGCTTCGCTGTCACATCGAGCCCGTCCAAGGAGTCCTTCAGGTCGGTCCATTGATCCTTCTACGCTAACGATTTCTCCCAAAGTCCCAATTTCCTATTCGTGTAGGCGAGTGCATTCAAC
>JAGNUG010000165.1 GCA_017987115.1 Flavobacteriales bacterium
GTTCTGGATCGCTGTGAATGATATCGCCGATGGATGCGTAATCAACGACGTTGCTGACATGTGCCCATTGGTTCTGTGCCATGGTGTTCAGATCGGCGCGGTCATCCATGAGATGGACATGGAAACCGAGTTGGTGAATGGTCCGGCTCAACGCTAGACCTACATGGCCAGCACCCAGAATGATGATCCTGGGTGCATCGCCAAGCGGTTCATGGTAGCTCCAGCTTGTTTCCGACTCTTTACGAAAACCACGGGGTGTTCCAGAACGCGTTGTTATGAACCCACCACGAGATAAACCGAAAGAAATGGTCTGCTTTTTTTCCAAGGCTGAAACAATGTGTTGAACATGATCAATTTCAGCACGGCACACAGGAACCAGTGCAACTGTTTGTTCACCACTGCAGATCATGCCGGAACGATCAATAGGTTCGTTGGCGCGATGGATCTGGCGCTTTATCATTGGAGACCTAACCTCCGCACGGTCTCCTGTGTCGCGAAGGGACCTTGCGATCTTTAGTTGAGAACGTGCCAATTCGACCAATTTTTGCTCCATACTCCCGCCACCTATGGAGCCATGTAACTCGCCAGCCGATGTTACCAAAGCTTTGAAACCTTCACGGCCAGGGCTACTGCCGATGCTTTCTACAACAACAAGGATCATGCATTCTTCGCCGCGGTCCAGAGCGGTCAATACGTTTTTCCAATATTGAAGTTCCTTGTTCACCATAGGGCGTTCAAAGTACTGGGATCTTTCTTTGTCGTAGAACACATCCAAAACCACCATCTTCGCCAACAGTGGGACGCATTGCTACATATCTCTTCAGCCTGCTGCTGCTTTGTCACGCTCTTGGTTCAGCCGCGCAGGACACCATCGAAGTGCCTGCTCTAGTTGATACAGCCACCCTTGTTCTGAACGAGGACACGATCGAAGTGCCTGCATCTTCGGAAGCCAACATCGCGATAGCTGATACGACTAAGGTTGCTGTAGTGGCTGATGACCGCGTTCCGACACTACTCGGTAAACTCAAAGACAGACCGGAGAAATTCGTTGTCGCGACTGCGTTGCTGCTGTTCTTATTCCTGTTCCTCTGGTTCCGCAAATTAGCGAAAGGATTAACCGAAAAACTGGATGATCCGGATCTTTCCGCCGGCACACGGTTCGATCTTGAAGATGCTCGATCCTCAGCGATCGCCACACGCCAAACAATCAAGTTCTTCGGACTGGTCATTGCCGGTTTCTATGTCGCGTTCGTCGCCATACTAGGCACGCCCATGCAGGGCTACGCGATGGAATGGCTCAATCTCGCGGTGCGCTGGACCCATGTGATCGCGGGTATCATGTGGATCGGTGCGTCATTCTACTTCATTTTCTTGGAGAACAACCTGAACCGTACCGAGGGCTTGCGCGATGAACTCGCCGGCAACCTATGGGCCATTCATGGAGGCGGGTTTTACTACGTTGAGAAATTCAAGGTTGCGCCGAAAGAGATCCCGAAACACCTGCACTGGTTCAAGTTCGAAGCGTATTTCACTTGGCTGAGTGGCTTCTCACTGATGTTCATCGTCTACTACGCCGATGCCAAAGCGTTCATGATCGATCCAACGATCGCTGCACTTTCAGCACCAACATCGATTGGTATTGGCGTAGGTTCCATGATACTCGGTTGGGTGATCTACGATGCCATGAGCAAGTCGCGTTTGGTGTTACGGCAGGATCTTTTCGCGTTGGTGGGCGTGATCGTGTTGGGTGTGATCACGTACATCCTCACACATCTGCTCAGCGGCCGTGCAGCGTATATCCATGTGGGAGCGTTGCTCGGTACGATCATGGTTGGCAATGTATTCTTCACGATCATACCAAGTCAGAAAGCACTGGTGCGTGCCGCAAAGACCGGACAACCGTTGGATGCGTCGCTCGGCAAAAAGGCCGGACAGCGCAGCTTGCACAACAACTACATCACGCTACCGGTCGTTTTCATCATGCTCAGCAATCACTTCCCAAGCACCTTCGGGCATAGCGGTAATTGGTGGATCTTGATGGTGATCATGGTTGCCAGCGCAGGTATAAAGCACTATTGGAATTTGCTGGATCGTGGCATCAAACGCACCTGGGTATTGGTGGTAAGCATCCTGGCCTTGGTGATCATGAGCATGGCGATCTCACCCGCATTCGAGGATACGTTGGATAGCGCTATACCCGCTACTTTTGACGAAGCGAATGCAGTGATCCAAGCCCGCTGCGTGCAATGCCACAGTGCCAACCCTACGGACGATCAATGGACAGCCGCGCCCAACGGCGTTATGTACGACACACCAGAACAGATCCAAACCATGGCCGATAAGATCATGACCCGCGCCGTACGCACGCACACCATGCCCCAAGGTAATAAGACCGGCATGACAGAAGAAGAACGAACCATTTTGAAACGGTGGATATTGCAAGGAGCGAAGATCGATTAGCTGATGAGAAGGGGATTAGCTGATTTGCTTATGGTATACGAAGACCTCCGTTACTTTGCCGAAGATTATCTGGTTCACGAAAGAAGCGCTTGATTGTTGAGCGAAGGACCATCAGCTAATCATCACATCAGCGAATCAGCTAATCATCGAAACCGCACTCCATAGCACACGCGTCGTCACCCCGGCCGGTGTTACAGAATCAACGCTCATCATCGCCGACGGCAAGATTGCCGAGGTGTTGAATGGTCGTGTCGAACAAGATGGAATTCCGTTTGAAAGCGTTGGTGACAAGGTCATCATGCCGGGTGTGATTGATGCACACGTACACATCAACGAGCCGGGCCGCACGGAGTGGGAAGGGTTCGAAACAGCCACCAAAGCCGCAGCAGCAGGAGGCACCACAACGTTGATCGAAATGCCGTTGAATGCTACCCCGGTTACCACAACGTCGGCAGCACTAAAAGCCAAGCTTGAAGCCGCAAAAGGAAAACTGCACGTCAACTGCGGATTCTACGGTGGAGTAATTCCAGAAAACATCGATGACCTGGATGAATTGTTGAGTGCCGGTGTGTTCGGGATCAAGGCATTTCTAACGCATAGTGGTATTGAGGAATTCCCGAATGTCACCGAAGCAGATCTACGCAGGGCGCTGCCGATCTTAAAGAAACATGATGCATTGTTGTTGGTGCATTGCGAGTTGGAGGACGATCGATCCATCACAGGCACGGTCATTCCGGCCTTGAGCCGGAATCTCACCGATGCCCGCTCTTACGCAAACTACCTCGCATCCCGCCCAGCCAAATGGGAAACAGACGCTGTTGCATTAATGATCCGTCTCAGCGAGGAGTTCGACGCGCATGTTCACATAGTGCATGTTTCGTCTGCCGAGGCATTGCCATTGATCCGTGATGCGAAAAAGCGAGGCCTGCGTATTACAGCCGAAACTTGTCCGCATTACCTGCTTTTTTGTTCCGAAGAAATTCCGGATGGTGCTACTCAATACAAATGCGCCCCACCGATCCGCGAACGCGCGAACAACGAACTGCTTTGGGAAGCACTGAAGGACGGCACGCTCGACTTCGTAGCCAGCGACCATAGCCCCGCACCACCTGACATTAAGGAAACCACTAGCGGGAATTTCATGAAAGCGTGGGGTGGTATCGCTGGATTGCAATTCGGGTTAACGACCTTCTGGACAGGCGCGAAGGACCGTGGGTTTACCTTGGAACACATTGCGAAATTGCTCTGCGAGAACCCCGCGAAATTCCTTGGGCTCACTACAAAAGGGAAGATCGAAACCGGTTGCGATGCCGATCTAGTGATCTGGGATCCGGAGGCCAGATTTGTGGTGAAGGAAGAAGCTATTCATCACCGGCATAAGCTATCGCCATATGTGGGGATGAAATTGAGTGGGATGGTGGAGAAGACAGTTTTGCAGGGGCGGGTCACATTCGATCAACGAGAATTCCAAAGAGACCCGATCGGCCAAGTTTTTTTAAAGGATTGAAATGGAGACAGAAAAGAGTACACCCGCATTCACCAAACTCATCGACCTCGCAGCAGAACGCTTCGGAGGTAAAGTATTATGGTGTACTGATGACTTCTTCGCTGAGAAGGAGAATCTCATCAAACCAGAGAAAGCCATCTTCATCGCAGACAAATACACAGACCGTGGTAAGTGGATGGATGGCTGGGAAAGTCGTCGGAAGCGCACGGTAGGGCATGACCAAGCGGTGATCCAACTCGGTGCCGCTGGAGTGATCAAAGGCTTCGATGTGGATACCGCTCACTTCCTCGGTAACCAGCCGCAATCGTGCTCTATCGAAGCATGCTACGCACCCGATGGGAATTGGGAGAAAGCGGAATGGGTGGAGGTATTGCCAAGGACGATCCTCAACCCAGGGAGCCAGCATCTCGTCGAGGCGAACGCGGGTGGTCGCGCACGAGATCTCGCGCCCCAACAATTCACCCACGTAAAACTCCACATTTACCCAGATGGTGGTGTGGCTAGGTTACGCGTCTACGGCGAAGTGCAACGCGACTGGAAAGCCGTAAAAGCAGATGAGGTCATCGATCTTGCGTCAGCGCAGAACGGTGCGCTATCCATCCAATGCAACGACATGTTCTTCAGTCACATGAACAACCTGCTTATGCCCGGAAGAGGCATCAACATGGGCGATGGCTGGGAGACCAAACGCAATCGAACACCTAACAACTGCGACTGGGTGATCGTGCGACTGGCTCATAATGGTATCCTCAAAAACGCATTGATCGATACCTGTCACTTCAAGGGAAATTATCCGGATTCCTTCACTTTAGAGGGATGTTCAAGTGAACATGATGATCTTGCAAACGCGAAATGGACCACGATCATTGAGCGAACCAAGCTCCAAGCCGATCATGAACACCACTTTGAAAAAGAAGTAACTTGCACAGAACCCATCACACACGTACGTTTGAACATCTTTCCCGATGGTGGAATAAGTAGAATGCGGTTATGGGGAACAATAGTGTAATGCAAGAATCAGATAATTAGATAATTAGATAATTTGGCCTCTGTGTTCTCTGTGGTAGAAACACCTCTTTGTGCTGAATCGATAAGATGAAACTCGATCAATTGAACCGTCTCTCCGAAGACGATGCGACCACTGCCTTTGAACAATGCTGCGGCGCTGCGCAATGGGTGGAGCGCATGGTCTACGCACGACCGTACGAAAGCCTCGCCGAAGTGTTAGAGACCAGCGATACCATCTGGGAAGAGTGCGACGTGGACGATTACGAAGAGGCATTCACGCACCATCCTCGGATTGGTGATGTGGAAAGTTTGGCCAAGAAGTACGAGAACACCAAAGCATGGGCAGCCGGTGAGCAAAAAGGTTTGGAGAATGCCGACAGAAGCGTGATCGAGAAGTTAGCTGAGGGCAATACAGCCTACGAAGAGAAGTTCGGTTACATTTTCATCGTTTGTGCCACCGGAAAAAGCGCTGCCGAAATGTCAACAATGCTCGAAATCCGGTTGAAGAACGATCCCAAGGATGAGATCATGATCGCAGCAGCTGAGCAGAACAAGATCACGCGGTTGCGGTTGAAGAAGTTGTTGGTCTAGGTTATCCAATGATCAGCTAATCATCGAATTAGCTAATTAGCTAATTATCCAATCAAACATGGCTTCCATCTCCACCCACATATTAGACACCGCCAGAGGCCTACCTGCCCGTGGTGTGCGCATTACCCTACAACGTTCCAACGCATCACACGTGTGGGAAGATATTGCCATGGGCAGCACCAATGC
>JAGNUG010000166.1 GCA_017987115.1 Flavobacteriales bacterium
CCGTAATAGGGGCTCGGCCTCAGATCATTAAATCCGCAGCAATCAGCCGAATAGTACGGGGACAATTCCAGGATAGGATCAAGGAAACGCTTATTCACACAGGACAGCATTATGATACTTCCATGTCCAGTGTGTTCTTCAATGACCTTGGAATACCCGAGCCGGATGTTCAGTTGAATGTGGGTGTAGGAACGCCAAGTAAGCAAACAGCACGAATGATCGAAGGGCTGGATGCGGCGCTTCGGTCAGCTACACCTGATCTTGTGCTCGTGTATGGAGACACCACAAGTACGTTGGCAGGGACGATCGCCGCCGGTAAGCTCAAGATCCCTGTAGCTCACGTTGAAGCAGGTCTGCGAAGCTATGATCGCAGTATGCCTGAAGAGTTGAATCGATTGGCCTGCGATCATTGTAGTACTTGGCTCTTTTGTCCTACGAACGTTGCTGTAATGAATCTTGAGCGAGAAGGCTTCAATGTTACTCGATCTGGACCTGCAACACCAGATGATCCGACTGTGATCCTAAGCGGGGATGTGATGTACGACAACTCCCTTTATTTCAGTGACATCGCGAATGAACGAAGTACGTTGATCAAGGATTCTGGCCTTGCCGGGAAGGAATATATTCTGGCCACGGTCCATCGGGCCAAGAACACGGATGACCCTGAGCGATTGAATGCGATCTTCACAGGATCATTGGCACTGTATGAGCAATTGAACATTCCCGTAGTATTGCCTTTGCATCCCAGAACACGCAGATCGTTCGATGAGGCACTGGAGCCGCAATTGCGGAAAGCGATATTGGCGTCTTCCGGTATACATATTCTACCTCCGGTCGGCTACTTGGATATGTTGGCTTTGGAGCAGAATGCGCGATTGGTAGTGACCGATAGCGGAGGCGTGCAGAAGGAAGCTTACTTCTTTGGTAAACCGTGTGTGATCCTTCGCGCAGAAACGGAATGGGTGGAGATCGTGGAAACCGGTCGTGCGCTGCTGGCGGATGCGGATCCCGATCGGATCATGAAGACATCACTACAGCTGCTTGAGTTGGCCGACCAGCCAATGGCTCCACTGTTCGGTGATGGTCATGCTGCTGAGAAGATCTGTGAGGAATTGTTGCGGTGATACCATGATCCGTACATCCCCATTACCTTTCCCGAGTTGCATCTCTGAATGGCAATGGTACATGTACACATAGAGCACCCTACGGTGAGGTCACGTTACGCGATCGAACAGTTGATCGAGCGAATGCTTGGGTGGCACTTGGAATTCGTGAACAGCACAGCTGAATTGGCAGCGCTGAAAGGTCCGAGGTTGGTTTATGGCTCAATGCCTGTGGAGGGCGCTTTTCACATTCTTCCTCAAGGATTATTGGAGCGCGAAGGGACAGAAAAAGTAGATCCAGAGGTTAGCGCTTTCCAAGACGTACCAGTATTATTCCCATCGCAGTTCGGTGATCTACCCTATGATCTTTTTGCAGGAGCGTTCTTTCTACTTACTGGTTATGATGAATGTAGTGGTGTTGGTCAGGATGAACACGGGCGCCCGCTTTCAAAGGAGCTACATAGTGTTCGGCACGGCTATATTCATCGCCCGGTAATTGATGAATGGGCGTTGCAATTGGCGAAACACTGGAAAGCCAAGGATCCGAATGTGCCTGATCCCGTGCGGAAATACGAACATGTAGTGACCGTGGATCTTGATAACGGTTTCATGTACCGCGGTCGCGAATGGTGGCGGACGGTGGGTTCGGCAGCTCGTGATCTGCTTAATGGTCGGTTTACGAACGTACTGGAGCGCTTCCGTGTTCTACGTGGCAAGCAAAAAGATCCATACGACATTTATCAAGAGCTGAAGCCTGAGCTAGCCGAGGTATCGGATCGAACCATCTTCTTTGTATTGACAGCTCCACGAAGTGAATGGGACCACGCTGTACCGGTTTCTGATCCGAGCTATGCTCAGCGGCTGAAGGAATTGAGTGATTGGGCTGAGATCGGGCTTCATCCTTCGTACTGGAATAAGAAGAACAATGAACTTCTCACACAGGAAAAGGACGTTCTACAAAAAGCTTTGGATAAAGGGATCACGCTCAGTCGGCATCATTTTCTACGGATCACCGTTCCGGATTCATTTCCGCAGTTGGTTCGAAATGGATTCGTTGAAGATCACACGATGGGACTGCATGATACATTGGGGTTCCGCGTAGGAACGTGTACACCTTATGCCTGGTTCGATCTCAACGAACAAAAGGAGTTACCGATGATCATACATCCATTCTGTGTGATGGATAACACACTTCGGAATAAATTGGAACTCGACCCGGATACAGCCGTGCGTGAAGCAACCGAATTGATCAGGCGTGTACGCGGCGTGCAGGGGACATTCACAGGTCTGTGGCACGAAAGCTTTTTGAGCGATCATGGGGAATATCTGGGGTGGGGAACAGCCATTCGACAGATCATGAACAATGCCAGATCATGATCGAGCACCTGCCACATAAAGCCATCGATAAGCACTGGTGGGATGCACAATTACTTCGATGCTGCAATAAAATGTGGTACGCTCAAAGCTGGGTATTGGATATCGCTTCACCCAACTGGGAAGCATTGGTGGATCGCGGATCAGGTGCGATCATGCCACTGACTTGGCGAAAGAAGTTTGGGGTCAGTTACCTCTATCAACCGTATGGATTGCAGCAATTGGGTGTGTTCGCACCGAAGATCAGTGATGGACTGCAGGAATTATTTTTGGATACAGTGCCACAGCGGTTCAAGTATTGGGACATCTATTTGAATTCAGCGATCAGTCAGGTCATTCAACCTGATGTGATCACAACACAGCGCATCGATCAGGAACTGATGCTCGATCGAAGCGTAGAGGAGATACGTTCCTCCTATGGTGAGAATCATCGTCGGAACATGCGAAAAGCAACTGCAGCATCTCCATATTATACTGAAGATGTAACGGCCGCGGAATTCGTTGCACTATTCGAGCAGACCACCGGTGCGCGTTTTGAGGACACGGATCCACAGGACATGCGTGGTATGCAGGACTTGATAACAGAAGGAGTGAAGCGAAGAGAATGTTCTTTGATCGGCATTCGAAAGGGTGCGGTATTGCACGCTGCGGCATGCCTTATAATGTGGCAGGGTAAGCTGATATGGTTCAAGGCCGCTTCTGATGAAGAGGGCCAAGCGCTCAAGGCCATGTTCTTTTTGGTAGACCATACCTTAGCTCAACATGCTGGAAAGGAACAGGTCATGGATCTTGCCGGGTCGAACGATCCGAATGTTGCGCGATTCAATAAAGGCTTTGGTGCGCAGTCCTCGGTATATTTACACCTGAAGCGGAATTCTCTTCCGCCACCGCTCAAATGGTTCAAGAAATGAAGCTACCATGGTAAGGGAATTTGAAAAAGAGAGCAGCGTTGCGAACCATTTCATAGCTGAACTGCGCGATGTGGACGTGCAGAAGGACCCAATGCGTTTCCGCAGGAACCTGGAAAGGATCGGTGAGGTGATGGCGCTTGAATTGAGCCGCACGCTGGAATACGAAGAACAGGAGGTGACAACCCCTTTGGGGATCGCGCATACCAAATTGATGGCGGAACAACCTGTGCTTGCAACCATATTGAGGGCAGGACTGCCGTTGCATCAGGGCATGCTCAATTACTTCGATCGTGCCGATAGCGCTTTCGTAAGTGCCTATCGAAAGCACAATAAAGGCGAGGACACGTTCGAGGTGGAAGTGGAATACCTGAGCAGCCCTTCACTTCAGGATCGTGTCGTTGTATTATGTGATCCGATGCTTGCTTCCGGCCGATCCATGGTGCTGGTCTACAAAGCGCTGTTGCGTTTAGGAAAGCCCAAGTCCATTCACGTAGCTGCTGCGATCGCAAGCGCAGAAGGAATGGCCTATGTTAAACAACACTTGCCAGCCGGTACGCGTTTCTGGATCGGTGCCATAGATGAGGAAATGACCGCTCAGGCATACATCGTTCCAGGGCTTGGTGATGCCGGTGATCTGGCCTATGGTAGCAAGATGTAATTGATGGATGCGTGGCAAGCCATACCCGTAGTGCTTACCAGCATGGTGAAATTCTTTTTCAGCGGTCTTGTAAGCTACCAGGTGGGTAATACCTTTTTGGAAACGTTGATCCTTACTGGAGGCGGCGGCGTAGTGGGAACATTGATCTTTTATTATTCCGGTGTTCAGGTTCTGGAGTGGTTCCGCAAGCGACATGTTAGGCGCGTTGCGGATCGAACTGCGAGAGGAATTCCACAGAAAAAGATCTTTACGCGGACGAACCGGTTCATTGTACGCGTTAAGGGCGGTTACGGATTGCAAGGCTTGGCCGTTGTAGGTCCTGCAATACTTTCAATACCGATCGGGTCCATATTGGCGGCCAAGTATTTTCGGCATGATCGCCGCACGCTGCCCGTCATGCTTTCTTCTGTTCTGATCTGGGCGGTAGTGCTCAGTTTTGCTTGGAGCTTCACGAAGTGAAAAAGTACGCACACATTTTTTGGGATCTCGATCACACACTGTGGGATTTCACCGCGAATTCCAGGGCTACGCTTGCTGAATTGTATGATCAGGAGGATCTCGGGTCGAAAGGGGTCCCGGATGCGGATGCATTCATTGATGCATACGAGGAAGTGAATCTAGGGCTCTGGTCAAGTTATGAAAAGGGGCTCTTGAAGAAAGAAGTTCTGCGTGTATTACGCTTCCACAACACGTTGACCCAATTCGGTATTTCGGACAATACAACAGCGGAACGAATGGGTCGGGATTACCTGGAGATCTGTCCGCGCAAACCACTATTGATACCGGGTGCTTTGGCCTTATTGCAGGATCTGGACCCGCATTATTCGATGCATATCATCACCAATGGATTCGAGGAAGTACAGCATGTAAAACTGGCTTGCAGTGGTATTGCTGATTTCTTTGATGTTGTATTGACCAGTGAACAAGCAGGAGCGCGCAAGCCGGACCCACGGATATTCGACCATGCATTGGGACTTGCCAAGGCCAATGAACAGAACAGTTTAATGATCGGGGACAATCCGGAAGCCGATATGGCAGGAGCCAGGAATGCAGGTTGGGATCATGCACACTATGCAGCGGAGTCCGCACAATGTGCGCTATCCACGTTCCGGTTGAAGCATTTGGATGATCTGCGTCCGATCCTGCTTTGAACCACGATCACGGGTCAGTCCTGAAAAAATATTCTTTGATCCTGCGGTCGCCGTTGATGTGACTGTATCGCTCGAAACGGATCGTAGAATCGTTCGTCACATTCCCGCGATAATCAATGTTCCCGCGTTCCGGTTTCGTCACCAGAAATATACTATCACGTTCATAGCGAACGGGAACATTGTACCAGCCCATATCAGCATTTCCAACAGCATTCGGAGTAAGAAGCGGCGGTAAGCTATCGGCTACCAGTGCCGAGCCGTTGATGAGAACAGCGTTCCCTTCCGGAAAGAACCGGATCATATAAACCAGTCCTCCTACATCTTCCCGATAATAGCCATCGGTGCGCACGACTCGTTCAGCTGTATCAACACCGCATGTAACAAATAGCAGCGCAGCTCCGATCACTCCGATCGTTTTCATACAAAGCGAGCGATCACCGATGTGGAGCCACTTACCTTCTGCCCGAGCTCAACTTCGATCTTGGCAGTTAGTGGCAACAATAGATCAACGCGTGAACCGAACTTAATGAATCCGAACTCACGCCCTTGAAC
>JAGNUG010000054.1 GCA_017987115.1 Flavobacteriales bacterium
AAGAAGATCATCAAGATCAAGTGTGTCAAACCGATCACCGCACCGAGCATCAAGAACCCATAACTACCAGTCTCCATCGAAACGTGGATCGTTAACCAGTATGAACGAAGCACGGGGACCAGTGGGGTGATCTCTGGATCCAAATAGCTCAACATCGCGACCAACAAAACAGTAGCTGATAGGATCATGGTTGCGGCGGATCCCCCAAAGGATCTACGGGTGAACAAGACCCCGGCCAGCACCGTCGTCCATGCGATGTAGATCATGGATTCGTATCCATTGCTCCACGGCGCTCTGCCGGAAACATACCACCGCAGACCAAGCCCGACCGTGTGCAATACGAAGCCGATCAATAACAAGATGAACATCACTTTGTACACCTTGTTCAGATCCACGGACGGTTTGAACACGGAGAAGAACAGGAAGAACAGGAATCCCATTCCAAGCAGCGCATAGAATACAGCGAGTCGGTTGAATACGCTCAATTCGTTCAAGAAGATCTCCGCATCGATCTTGGTTTTGGAAGGCATTACCGCAGCTCCTTTTTCGATCTGATACCTGGAAAGTTCATGCAGCAGTTTGTCCGGCATACTGTAGTTTCCCGTCGCGATCGCCTCTCGCAATGATGGGATGTACGCACTGAAGAATTTCTCCGCGACCGGGTTCTTCACAGTGCCATGATCATGACCGGAAACCCATGTGTTGTTCACATCACTAGGCACTGGAATAAGCTTGAACAAATGCCCGCCGAAGACCATGTTCATGATGTTCACCCGTTCGTCGATCTTGATCAATTCCTTTTCGTACACGCCACGATCAATTGGTTGTAGGCCGTTGGCCCTGTTCACCTCATCACCGAGAACGTAATCGCCGTTATCATCGAAGAAATCGTTGTAGGATGCAAGTGGCCCGGGAACACCAAGTTTGTTGTGGATCTCTTCGTGTTCGCCGAGCTTGATCATCGGTACATTGATCCAATTCGCGCTGTTCGCGAACATGCCCAATACGATCTGATCCGCATTGAGACCGTTCATGCTTTCCCTGCGCCGGATCTTGCGCATCACTTCGCGCGTGAGCGTGTGCACGGGTTTCATTCTGCCTCGGTGATCCTGCACCACCAACTTGCTGAAGCGATCCGCATGTTCCAATGAAACATTGTGGTGGCTACTGGTCTGATCGATGATTTTTTGCGCGCTCAGATCAACAGAAGAACCGAGTAGACCGATCAACACGAGCATCGTAACAGAACTACTACGCATTTGTTTGATGCTTTCGGACAATCGCTGGAAACGGCTCTTCTTGCTGAACATGGAAAGCAGTAAACCGATGGTCAATAGGATATAACCGATGTAGGTCACCCATGTGCCAACGAAGTCATGGTTCACACTTAAATATGTGCCTAGCTCGTCCTGGTCGTAAGATGATTGGAAGAACCGGTACCCTTCGTAGTCCAATACATTGTTCATGAAAATGCGATGGTTCTCTTTCAGGTTGATGCGATCATCGACCAATTGCACCTCGCTTGCATACGAGGTCGCACTGTTGGTTCCGGGATAACGATCCATGATAAAATCGTAGAGCTTCAATGAAAATGGCAAGGCAATTTCTTTGGAGCCATATGCTATCGCTAGGTCCAAATTCTCGGATCGTACAATAGCGGGTTTTCCGGCCGAACCTTTCTGACCATACACAATGGCCTCTTGTGCTTTCCCATTGATGGAGACATCCATCTTCAATGCTGTCAAACTCTCGTTCTTCACCTTGATGCTTTCGGATTCCATATGCACCTCACCATTGGGATTGAAGTCGCCGAACACGAAACTGTTCGCACCGTCGGAATAGAGTGATCGCAATATCAGTGGATGATAGTCGGCCTGCGGATACAAGGTGTCCAACTTCTGTGTAGCCATTACACGTTGGGTCAAGGAGCGATCGGCCTTGATGAAAAGCGACTTGTCCTTGAAGGCGATGTTCACGGCATCGGCGATGGGTTGGTCATTAAAATTGAATAGCACGTTCCGATACCGTTTCGTTTCGCCCGGCACCATGAAATACTCTTCGCGCCCGCTCATGCCGCCGAATACGATCTTGATGGTCGGTTTTCCGTCAATGGCATCATCGAGTACTTGTTTGGGATTCGGAATGAATTCCTTTACAACCACTTCGATCAGATCGCTTCCGATCATGTACGACTCCTTCCAGTTGTTGTTGCCTAGGCTCGAAAAGAGCACCGGTTCATCAAACTTATAAAGTTGTTCGCCCTTCCGTACTTGGAATTGCAGGTATGTCTCGGCCGAAAGAAAGGTGTTCGAAGAATCGTTCTCCCGGATGTGCATGATCCCTTCGTATCCGAAATAACGCGTTACACCGGCACCGATCAGGATCACGATCATCGCCAAGTGGAACGTGAGCAATGCCCATTTCTTCTGACGCACCATTTTGAAACGGATCATGTTCCATGCAATCGTAATGCAGAACAAGGAAAGCAGGAGCGAAAACCACCACGACTTGTAGATAACATGTTGCGCGGAACTAGTGCCATAATCATTCTCCACGAACGTACCCACACCGATCGCTACGGCGAACAGAAGCATGTACATCCCAGCCGCACGTGTATTGAAGAGCGGCTCAAGAATTCGCTTCAAAACAGGGGAAATTGATATCATAATGTGGGTTGGTCCAACTGCTTGGTAAAGGTGTAAAATGCTTGTGGAATGTCCCGATTTTCAGGTGTTCCGAACAGCGCATCAAATCTACTCGATGTGCTGCTTTGTGAGGTGTGATATTCGTTACCATAATCATGCTTTCCATCGTTGGTTTTGTGATGTTCATCAGAATGTTGATGCGGGCAACGACTTGTGGAAGACCTTTTTATTGGAATACTGGTTGTTCACCCTGAATGATCTTTGCAGATTTGTAGGGTGGTCGACATACATTGCTGCTGCTCTTGATTCAAATGACACATCTGATCCAGAAAGCTTTAAAGGCAACTGACTGGCAACAAGCCACAACACTTCTGCAAGAAGTTTATGTTGGAGGTTCTTTTACCTCAACAGAGGCCGCATCCGAAATGATGACGCGCGAGAGCCTTGACCCCGCGGGTACGTTACTTATTGTGAAACAAGAAGGTAGTGATACAATTATAGGTGCAACACTGTTCCTACATGTGAACAGCCCCCTCCAACAACTTGCACGCAATGGCGAGCGGGAATTCCGGCTTTTGGCCGTGGGATCGAACGCACGCGGTAAAGGAGTAGGGGAAAAACTCGTGCAAGCTTGCATCGATCGGGCTAAGGCAGAAAATGCAACAGGCCTTGTTCTGTGGACCCAACCTACGATGTACGCTGCACATCGTTTGTACGAACGAATGGGATTTTTAAGGGCAAAAGAGCGGGACGTACTTGATCCGCGCGGCTGGGACCGCATGGTTTACGCGTTGGACCTGCGTTGAGCCCCTAGTAGGGGGCATTTCGTGACATTTTTCATGATCCGATCCCGGACCATACCTTCGCCGCCGCAATTTTCAATATCCTAAGAACTATTTCTCAATGGCAGACCAGAAAGAACTCGACGCGCATTACACGACAATGGACAAGATCTTCCGCCTAAGCCTTGGTGAGAAGGGTGGTTATAGCGGTGCACGTTTTGATGGCGATTTTTCCATGACCCTGGAACAAGCGCAAGAGAAAAAGCACCAGTTCATCATGGACCATTGCAACATCAAGCCGGGCATGAAAGTGCTGGATATGGGTTGTGGATGGGGAGCATTCATCGACTTCCTGAACAAAAAGGGTGTTCATACTACGGGTGTTGTTCTAGCCGAAGGACAAGCAATCGCCTGCCGCAAGAACGGATTGAACGTGCACCACATGGATAGCAAGAAGATCACACCGGAAACATTCGGGATGTTCGATGCTGTTTGCGCAATGGGCAGTCCAGAACACCTTTGCAGTGTGGAGGAATACAAGGCTGGTAAGCAGGAAGAGATCTATGAAGCCTATTTTAAGCAAGTAAATGCCTTGTTACCGGTAGGTGGGCGGTTCTATTGCCAGACCATGGTCTTTGGCCCTAACATGGTGAAGTTCGAGGATATAAAGTTCGGAAAGACCAACGTTTATAAGAAGCGTTCGGACTATTCCGGTGAAGAATTGATGGACCTTGTATGTGACGTGTTCCCTGGATCCTGGTTGCCGTATGGGCAAGAGGGCATGGAACGGCCTGCAAAAAAGGAGCATTTCAAACTGATACACTCCGACAGTGGTCGATTGGATTACATCGAAACGATCCACCGTTGGACCGCAGCATTCAATAAATGGGATCTGGAGAAGTACATGCTTTATGCAAGCCTAGCGCCCAAGTTGCTGAGCAGCGATTTCCGCAAATGGTTGCGCCGCTACAAGATCGCACCGAACCTACAGGTGTTCGAGCGGGAGATCTTCGAACATTACCGCATGGTCTACGAAAAAGTAGCGTAAGGACCTTGACCAAATTCTTAGCAGGCCATGTCGTATTCATAACGGCATGGCCTTTGCTTTTGACCAGATAACTCCAAGACCATGAAACAGATCATCGTATTCTTCTTCACTTGTGCTACGGCATTTTCTGCACAAGCCCAGTTCCCCAAAGTAATGAAAGACGCTGCGGATAAAGTATCCGGAGGCGATGTGAGCGGCCTCAGCAATGATGAAGTGATCGCCGGATTGAAAGAAGCGTTGACCAAAGGTGCGGAAGGTTCGGTCCTGAAAGGTTCTGCGTTGGACGGGTTCAATAAGAACGAGTTGATCCGTATCCCCTTCCCACCGGAAGCTGAGAAGATGAAGAGTACGCTAAATAACATGGGTATGACCAAGCAAGTAGAAGAGTTTGAGCTTACCATGAACCGCGCTGCGGAAGAGGCTGCTAAAGAGGCATTGCCTGTTCTGAAGGATGCTGTTCTGGGGATGTCCGTAGGAGATGGCTTCGAGATATTGAAAGGCGGTGACAATGCTGCAACCAATTATTTGAATGAAAAAACGAACGCCACACTGATGGAACGTTTCCGCCCAATTGTAGAAAGGGCTACGGCAAAAGTGGCGTTAACGAGTTACTGGACACCCTTGGCAAGTGGATATAATAGAGCTACGATGCTTACTGGTGGTAAAGCCGTGGATCCGGACCTGGATGCATACGTTACGGATAAGGCCATTGCTGGTCTGTTCACGCTGATCGCTCAGGAAGAAGCCAAGATCAGACAGGATCCGATGGCACGCACTACCGATCTTTTGCAGCGTGTGTTCGGAAACTGAGTGTAGTTACTCGGGTTTTTCTGCCGGGTGATCTTCGTAATAGCGTTTTAACGTACGACTGAGCTTAGGTTCGTAATTGATCTCAATGGTCGTGTTCTTCTCGTTACTTGTACGGATCAATAGTTCCTTTTTTCCGTATCCCGCGTTCACAGTACAACTTGCCGTGTTCGGCGCAACGCGCCCTTCATTGTGCGCAACGAATTCCAGGATATTGTAATCACTGGGCATGTCGATGACGATCCGTTCTTTTCGCTTTGTAAGCGCATGGCCGAATAGGACGTACCGGTCATTCAGTAATACGGATATCGTATCTCCATCAACCTCTGCATTGTCCCAAACCTCTATGGTTATTCGACGGCTTTTTGCATTTAGAGTTGTCAATAGATCATTTTCCCGATCCTGAAAAGCAACCTCCTGGATAGGAGCAGGAGGTGGTTCATTCTTTTTGAACCCGATATGCTGCCGGAAAACGAGGCCGAAATGATCGTTGGTGGCACTTGCCGTGGTCGGGTTATTTCCCACGGTCATGGTGGTGGTAAGTGCTGCGCTGCGATCCAAGTGATACAAATACCGCAGGCCGATCTCGATCCCATTCTTTTTTCCGAAGTTGAATAACGTAAGGTCAGGAGCAATAAAGAATGAATTGCGGGCAGGAGCTGAGGCGATCGAGATGAGATCCCTATTCGAAGTGGAAACGGATCCGCCTGATTGAAAACTGAACCCTAGCCCAGCACCGATCTTCAGTTTCGTTCTATTGCCCCGTCCTGTTGGAACCAGCCACCAAGGTTGTAGTTCAGCGCGGAAAGTTTGATGATACAAATTGTATTTGATCTTATCGTATTGAAAGTAATAGCCGTTCAATGCTAATGCTCCGATGACCGAGAAGCCCCAACGTTCCCGATGCGTTAGCGATGCACCCAGGTCCAAAGCTGTGGCGAACCAATTCGTTGAGGTGAACGAAGGTGATCCAGGTTCCGTGATCTTGGCTTTGTTCATACCAATGTGGATCCCGCCCAGTAAGCGTACTTCATTGTCACGTACGCTTTGCGCGTTACACAGCAGCATATCAGAGCAGATCAACAGAATGACCAGAACGCGCCATAGGTTCATGGTCGGCAATTTATTGCCATAAGGTCCCATAGCAACAATACTCACTATAATTAGGAAATACTGTGCGCATGTTCCATTCGTTATCTTGGGTACATGAAAATGATGAACCGCTCATTCTGTCTTTTGTTGACACTAGCCTTCTCTTCGCAATTCCAAGCACAGGATCCGGATAGTACGGGTAGTGCCATACCGGAACTGAATCAACATATTGTTGCCTATGCGTTGGGTCAGGAAGGCAAGAAAGTCGGTCGTGGAGAATGTTGGGACCTTGCTGCCGAAGCATTGAATAGTGGTGGAGCAACATGGGATGGGGCTTATGGCTTCGGTGACATCGTGGATTGGAGGAAAGAAGAGATCCTACCCGGTGATATTGTTCAGTTCGCAAACGTGGAAGTGGAATTCCGAAGTGGAAATACGATAACACGTGAACGCTATGTGAAACACACCGCCGTGGTGGTTGCAGTTGCTGGCAAGGGTTTGTTCACTGTAGCACATCAGAATGTTGAACCCGTTGGGAAGAAGGTTGCGAAGAGCAAGCTGCACATGGCTGATGTTCGTGGAGGGAAGCTTACGTTCTATAGACCACGGGAATAGGTCAATGATCCGGATACCAGTTCAAACAAGGAATATGTGCTAGGTCTTATGTTCAAGTTTGCTTGAAATGTTGCGGATCGATCGTGGATCGGATCATGGGTTTCTTGATACTTCACTTGATTCATCAGGTGTTGATCTTCTGATCCAGGCTTAGGGAATTGCTGCATTTCATCTTTACATCACCATGTAATGCCAATGTGGATCATGCTGTGGGGTCCAACACAACCGTGTTGACAAGTACGAACTGTTGTGTACTTCTTCACTTGATCACGAACATAGGTTTGTCGAGCACTCAACCGGTGCGCGTATTCGTTGCACTTATCTGAAGCGCAGGATGCGGACCATCGTCAGCATAAGAGGATAACACCTTGAATGCCGTTCCGGAAAAGTGCCTACAAGCTGTAAGGTACATGGCAGAACACGTACGCCTTTTTAGGGTCACTCGTTGGATGGGTGCCTTGATCACTCGTTCACTAAGAACGGTATTGCCCGCAGTCGCGGCACTTATGCTTTGGAATTCCGAAGCTTATGCAACACATGCCATGGGTGGCGACCTTACCTATGAGTGCTTAGGTAATAACCAATACCGCGTCAACCTTAGTTTTTTCAGGGACTGTAACGGTGTTGCTGCGCCTGTAAGTTGTAACAATGGAGATCTCAGGTTCGATGTTTCATCTTCACAATGCGGTGCCTCGTTCACGGGGTGCTTTGTTTTTCAAAGTGTTGATGTCGTCACACCGATATGTACTTCAGCCATTGACCGTTGTACTTCTCCTGCCGGGGTATATGGTGTGGAGCGCTACCGCTATAGCGCGGTGATCAACCTGTCCGCTTGGAATAACTGCGGAACTGATTGGCTGATCGATTGGAACCTCTGCTGCCGGAATAATGCCATCACTTCTCTGAACAACCCAGGTGGTAAGGACCTCTACTTGAGCGCAACCTTGAACAATACCATTCAACCATGCAACAGTTCACCTCGGTTCTTGAATGATCCTATACCATTCGGTTGCGTTGGGCAGCCCATGGTATACAACCATGGCGTGAGTGACCTTGCCGGTGATTCATTGGTTTTCTCATTAGCTCCTGCACGCGGCGCTGGTGGTGCTATTCTTCCGTACAATGCTGGCTACACATTCCAGCAACCAGTCATCACCAGCGGTGGTGCGAATGCGGTACAGATCAATTCACAGACAGGAACGATCACCTTCACACCAAGTGTTCAGCAGTTCTCAGTTGTAACCGTTCTGGTGCGTGAATACCGGAATGGCGTGTTGATCGGTAGCTATACGCGTGACCTTCAGTTTGCGGTGGTGGCCTGTAACAACAATAACCCTACGGCATCCGGAATCAATAATACGGCTACGTTCGTGTACGACGTTTGTGCGAATACTAATTTCTGCTTTGATGTGAACTCTCTTGATGCTGATGCCGGAGATGTGGTAACGATGAGCTGGAACAATGCCATCCCGGGGGCAACGTTCACCACAACGGCTGGGCCATTGCCAACGGGTACGTTCTGTTGGACACCTACTGCGGCCAATATCGGTCAACAGCTCTTCACCGTGAACGTTCGTGATGACGCATGCATATTGAATGGTTCCGGTACGCAAGGTTATTTGATCAATATTACACCGCCGTTCACGCCTTCCAATGCCGGACCGGATCAGAATGTTTGCGGAACTTCCGCTACGTTGGCCGGTCAGCAACCATGGCCAAGCGCTCAGGGAACATGGTCCGTTATCAGTGGAGCTGGTACGTTCGCGAGTCCCAATGCGCCGAATGCCGTGGTCACTGGTCTTGCACCTGGCCCCAACGTGCTTCGTTGGCGCGTGAACTACGGTTCATGCGGCTTTGCGGATGATACCGTTATTATTACAGCTTACGATCCAAACCAACCAGCAGCGAATGCGGGTCCACAACAAACGTTGTGCTTACCCGCCGCGAGTACAACGCTTTCCGCCAATACAGCTACATCTCCTGCGGTTGGTACGTGGACGCTAGTGAACGGTGGCGGAACCTTCGCCAATGCGAACAGTCCTACTACAACCGTCTCTGGCCTACTTCAGGGTACCAACACGTTCCGCTGGACGATCTCCAACGGCCCATGTGGAGCTCCTACCAATTCGACCGTGACCGTTCTGGTGTACAGTGATGTTCAAGGTGCAGCAAATGCTGGTGTTGATCAGCAGCTCTGCAGCCCAACGTTCAATGCAACGTTAACCGGAAACACGTTGATCGCACCGGCTACCGGACAATGGACCTTGCAAGGTGGTTCCGGTATCATAGCGAATCCGAACCAACGCGTGACTGCTGTTAGTGGTCTGGGCATTGGCGTGAACCGATTCCGCTGGACGATCCTGAATGGACCTTGTACACCGCCGACCACGCAGGATGAAATGACCATTACGGTCTTCGATCAGAATAGCCCGAATGCTAACGCAGGTGCCAACCAACAGTTGTGCGCCACATCAACGAACTTGGCCGGCAACGCGCCTACTCCTCCTGCAACCGGGCTCTGGACATTGGTGAGCGGGACAGGAACGTTCACTACTCCGAATTCTCCAACTTCCGCAGTTACAGGATTAAGTCTTGGAACCAACGTATTCCAGTGGACCTTGTACAATGGGCCATGTGCAAATGGAGTCACGACCTCCCAAGTGACCGTAACACGTTTCGATGGAAATTCTCCTGTGCCTAATGCTGGTCCGGATCAAGACCTATGTACCGCTTCTGGTTCAACCTTTGCCAGTACTACGCTAGCAGGCAACGTAATGCCTTCTCCTGCTTTAGGTACTTGGACATTGGTCGGTGGGGGAGGCGTCATCACCAGCCCTAACAATGCTGCATCCACAGTGACCAACTTACCTGTTGGGATCAACACGTTCCGCTGGACGGTCGCGAACGGGCCGTGCACGCCTACGGTGAATACCGATGATGTGGTGATCCGTGTATTCGATCGCACTGCACCTGTCGCAAATGCTGGTCCGGATCAAGAGGTTTGCGCACCTGTTACGAATGTTACGTTGGCCGGAAATGCGCCCACTGCACCTGCGACCGGTATATGGACAGTGATCAGTGGTGCTGGTGTTTTCGCGGATGCGAGCGTACGCAACACGACGGTGTCCGGTATGCTTACAGGGAATAACGTCTATCGTTGGACCATCAGTAACGGCCCTTGCCCGAATGGTATCACCTTCGATGAGGTTACGATACGACTATTCGATCCTGCTACTCCCGCTGCGAATGCTGGACCCGATCAAGCATTGTGTGGATCTCCATCAGCAACATTAGCAGCAAATGCAGTGGTTTTCCCTGCAACAGGAACCTGGACATTGATCAGTGGCACAGCTACGATCGCGAATGCATCCACGGCCACCACGTCGGTCTCCGGTCTAGGTATCGGATCTACCGTTCTTCGTTGGACGGTGAACAACGGTCCCTGTGGAACAACGAACGATGAAGTGACCATTGTCCGTTTCGATCCTGCAAACCCGGTTGCCAATGCTGGGCCTGATCAATCCGTATGTATTCCCGTAGGTACCAACAGTGTTACGCTGGCAGGTAGCAACGTGATCTCACCGGCTACGGGTACTTGGTCCGTCATTAATGGGTCAGCCACGATCGTGAATGCCAATAACCCGAATACACAGATCACGGATCTGGTCGTAGGGGTTGTTGATCTTCAATGGCAGGTCAGCAACGGACCATGTCCGAATGGTATTACCCAGGATATCGTACGCATTACCGTGTATGACGCGAATACGCCTGTAGCGAATGCTGGGCCGGACCTATCCATCTGTTCAGTGAATGGAACCGTTACCATGGCGGGTAGCAACCTGGTCGGACCTGCAACAGGTTTCTGGAGCTTGATCAGCGGAACCGGTTCGATCACCAACCCAACAAGTCCTACTGCAA
Organism: Flavobacteriales bacterium; assembly: GCA_017987115.1. Taxonomy (GTDB): domain Bacteria; phylum Bacteroidota; class Bacteroidia; order Flavobacteriales_F; family PHOS-HE28; genus PHOS-HE28. The sequence continues at coordinate 10,908 of JAGNUG010000054.1, forward strand.
CGATAACCGATCTTCAAGTTGGTCAAAGCGTTTTCCAATGGAATGTGAGCAATGGTCCTTGCGCGAATCCGATGACGAGCGATCAGATGACCATTACGATCTTTGATCCGAACAACCCGAATGCGGATGCTGGTGTCGATCAGAGCCTTTGTACGTCGATCGGAAATACGGTAACCTTAGAGGGCAGTGGTGTAACCTTCCCTGCAACGGGTGTGTGGACGGTATCAGGTGGTACGGCAACGATCGTTTCACCGAATTCCCCAACAACACTTGCGACTGACCTGACCGTTGGTACGTACACTTTCACGTGGTCGGTGAACAATGGATCCTGCCCGAACGGTTCAACAAGTGATAACGTGATCGTGATCGTGGCCGATGGTGCTGCACAAACAGCACAGGCAGGTCCGGATCAAAGTGTTTGTGGTACGGCAAGCCCGATCACCATGGCAGCTACTCCTCCAACAGGTGGTGCCATCGGAACGTGGAGCGTCGTGCAAGGAACTGCTACGTTCAGTGATGTGAATTCTCCTACTGCTTCGGTCACTGGATTGAGTATAGGTATTGTCGATATCCGTTGGAGCATTGACAATGGACCATGCGGGATAACCAGCGACCTGATGACGGTCCTGGTATTCGATCCGAACAATCCGGTTGCTGATGCAGGTCCCGACCAGCAGCTTTGCACGCCGATCACAAGCGCTGGCCTTTCCGGTAGTGCAGTGACCATTCCTGCCGTGGGTCAATGGACTTTGGTCAGCGGTACAGGTGTTATTACCAATCCCAACAGCCCTTTTACTACGGTAAGTGGACTTGGATTAGGACAGAACATTTTCCAATGGCAAGTGAATAATGGTGCCTGCCCCAACCCGGTAACGCAGGATCAAGTAAGTCTATTCCTGTTCGATTCCGGTGCTGCTGCTGCTACCGCTGGTCCGGATCAACAGCTCTGTACACCGAGTTCCACGGTAACGATGGCAGGTAATCTGCCGGTCGGATCCGCGTTGGGTACATGGACCCGGATCGGCGGAACTGGTAATATCACTGCACCGAATAACCCCTCGACGACCGTTACGAACCTGGATGTGGGTGTGAGTGTGTACACCTGGAGCATCAATAATGGATCATGCGGAACGTCCGTAGATACGATGGTCGTAGAGGTCTATGATGAGTTGAACCCGATCGCCGATGCTGGATTGGATCAAGAGATCTGTACGCCTGGCTCATCGGTCAACTTATCAGGTAGCAACGTGATCTTCCCTGCAACAGGTGAATGGACGTTGATCAATGGGATCGGTACGATCTCGAACCCGAATTCTCAGAACACTGCGGTAACCGGACTCCCTGTTGGTGTACATACGTTCCGATGGACCGTTTCCAATGGACCTTGTGCCAACAGCCTTACCACGGATGATGTACAGATCTTTGTTTACGACGAGAACAACCCGATCGCTGATGCAGGCCCTGACCAGGATCTGTGTACACCAACAACTTCAACAACGTTGGTAGGTAGTCCGTTGATCTTCCCAGCAAGCGGTGAATGGACCGTTTCAGGTGGAACCGGTGTGTTCGGTGATGCCAATGACCCCAATACAACGGTTACCGGATTAACGGTCGGTGAGAACATTTTCACGTGGACCGTTTCCAATGGACCATGCGCGAATGGTACCACAACGGATGACGTAAGTATCTTCCTCTATGACCAGAATAATCCGGCCGCGGATGCTGGCGCTGATCAAGAGCTATGCACCACAACTCCGACCATCAGTGCGGTCATGGCCGGTTCCAGCGTCATCTTCCCCGCAGTTGGAACGTGGACCTTGGTGAGCGGTAGTGGTTTCTTCACCGATGCGAATGACCCGGCCGCAGTAGCGAACGGATTGACGGTCGGTGAGAACATCTTCGCGTGGACCGTGGATAATGGACCATGTGTGCAAAGCCCATCATCTGATACGGTGAGCATCTTCGTATTCGATCAGAACAACCCGATCGCAAATGCGGGTACCGATCAAAGTTTGTGTACGCCGAACACGATCGCCGACATGGCAGGTAGCACGGTGATCTTCCCAGCTTCCGGCCTTTGGACCTTGGTGAGCGGCAACGGTACGATCACCGATCCGACCTCTCCGACCACCACGATCACCGATCTCGGCATCGGTGTGAACGTGTTCGCATGGACCGTGGACAATGGACCTTGCAACAATGGTATTACAACCGATGAGGTGAGCATCTTGCTGTATGATGATGACGGTCCTCCGACCAGCGCAGGTCAAGATCAATCCTTCTGTCTGCCAACTACGAGTTCAACATTCGCAGGTAATGCTGTAACCATCCCTGCTGTGGGAACCTGGAGCCGTCTGAGCGGTGCCGGTGATATTGCCGATGTCAATGACCCTGCAAGTGCGGTAACCAACTTGGCTGTAGGTGAGAACGTATTCCAGTGGAGCACATCGAACGGTCCTTGCTTAAATGGACAAGGTGCATCCACCATGAGCATCTTCATCTTCGATGATCAGAATCCGATCGCGAATGCTGGTCCTGACCAACAATTGTGTACGGTGGATTCCGCTTCAACAACACTGTCCGGAAGCAACGTCATATTCCCTGCAGTAGGTACATGGTCCATTGTCAGCGGTTCGGGAACCATTGACAATGTGAACGATCCTCTTTCGGGAGTCTATGACCTGGGTGTAGGTGTTACGGTGTTGGAATGGACCGTGGACAATGGCCCTTGTTTGCCAGGTGTAACTACGGACCAGATCACCATTTCGATCTACGACGAGAACAACCCGGTCGCGAATGCCGGACCGGATCAGGATCTATGTACGCCTATCGCTGCAGTGGACCTGAATGGTTCTTCCGTGATCTTCCCGGCCGTTGGTACATGGACAGTGATCGGTGGCGGTGGTACGATAACGGATCCTAACGATCCCATTACGACCATCACGGGTCTTACACCGGGTATCTACAATGTGGTCTGGTCGGTGGATAATGGTCCGTGTACCAATGGCATTACCATGGACACTTTGCGGATCCGTTTGTACGACGATGCGAACCCTGATGCCGATGCTGGTCAGGACCAGGAGCTTTGTACTGCTGGTGGACCAACAGTAACAACCAACCTGCAAGGCAGTAATGTGATCTTCCCTGCCGTAGGTACTTGGCAAGTCGCCCTTGGACCGCCGTCCATCGTGATCGCGGATATCAATGACCCTAATACATCGGTCTCCGGTCTTGCGGTGGGTGAGAACATATTGATCTGGACGGTTGAGAATGGTGTGTGCGCAAATAGTGTCACCAACGACCAAGTGAGCATATTCGTCTTCGATCAGAATAACCCGGATGCGGATGCGGGGCCCGATCAACAGGTTTGTACGCCGCTCACGAATGCCTTCATGGCAGGCAGTTCAGTAACGTTCCCTGCAGTTGGAACGTGGACCTTGACCAGTGGCACAGGTGTGTTCGATGATGTTAACGATCCAAACTCCAACGTAACAGGTCTTAGCATCGGATTGAATGAGTTTACATGGACCGTGGACAACGGTGCATGTCTGAACGGAATTACCAGTAGCACGGTGGGGATAACCTTGTTCGATGCGCAAGCACCTCCAGCGGCAGCAGGGCCGGATCAAGAGTTCTGTTTCCCTGCCGGGGTTGCGAACATTGCCGGTAATGCTCCTGTAGGTACCGCGGTCGGTACATGGACAGTGGTGCAAGGCGGTGGTACTATCGCCGATCCGAATTCACCTTCGACCACTGTTGATGATCTGCCGATCGGCATTAATATCCTCGAATGGTCTTTGACCGGAGGCGCGTGTGTCACAACCCGCGACTCTTTGGAGATCCGTGTTTTCGATCCGAACAACCCACCAGCTAACGCAGGAATGGATCAGGAACTCTGCGTCCCGCAGGATAGCGTGTTCATGGCAGGTAGTGCATTGACGAGCCCTGCGCTTGGTACATGGACAGTGCTCGGTGGAAATGGAATACCACAACAACCCGGTGATCCTGCAAGCCTTATTACCAACCTGTCCATTGGTGTGAACACCATCCGCTGGGAAGTATACAATGGCCCTTGCGGTACCACGGCCGATACAATGATCGTGATCCTGTACGACGATACCACGGCCTCTGCAAATGCAGGTCCGGATCTGGAGACATGTCTCGGCATACCGTTCACGACGATGCAAGGTGAAACACCTCCAGCTCCAGCAGTAGGTATTTGGACACAGATCTCCGGACCTTCAACAGGTACGTTCTCCGATCCAACTGACCCGAATTCAGAGCTGAGCGATCTCACCGCAGCTGGCACGCATATGTTCGTATGGACGCTTTCATGGGATCCTTGTCCGAACAACGGAATACTGACCGATACGGTGACGGTGCTGGTATATGACCCTGCTGCTCCAATTGCGGATGCAGGATTGGATCAAACCTTCTGTAGCCCGGTGGATACTACGTACATGACGGCCTTGACGCCATGGGACCCCGGCGTGGGAACATGGACCGTTCTTGCTGGCACGGCGGTGGTTGATTCGATCAACAGCCCAACTTCGCTTATCACGAACCTTGATGTTGGTATCCACACCTTCCTATGGACCGTTTACAATGGCACATGTGGAACTGGACCGCCGACCACTGATACGATAAGCATCTATGTGTACGATGTGGATGCGCCGCTTGCTGCGGTCGGGGCCGATCAGGAATTCTGCACGCCTACTTCTACTGCGATCCTGCAAGCGAACGACGCTACGTTCCCGGGTGTTGGTACGTGGACATCTTCTGATCCAACACTGGTCTTCACCGATCCGAACGATCCGAATACCCTCGTATCAGGACTTGGAGTTGGGCAGCATGATCTGGTCTGGACAATTTTCAACGGACCATGCGGAACATCAAATGATATGGTAAGCATATTCATTTACGATGGTACTGCGGAGCCTGCGAATGCTGGATCGGATCAGAACCTATGTACTCCGACCACTTCGACCACGCTCGCAGCCAGTGCTCCAATATTCCCAGCATCTGGATCATGGACCTTGTTGGGTGGTTCGGCTATCATCGCAAATGCTACTGATCCACAAACGTCGGTCACAGCAATGGGTATCGGAACGACGGAGTTCCTTTGGACCATCGACAATGGACCTTGCGGGATAACAACGGATACTGTTGTCATTACCATATTCAACGATCAACAGCCACCGGCGAACGCAGGTCCGGATCAACAACTTTGTACTCCGACACCTACGGTTACGTTGGCCGGTAATCCAGCTCCATTCCCTGCAACTGGTCAATGGACCATTCTCAGTGGAGTTGGCACGTTGGATGATCCATCGTCCAGCACTGCAACGCTTGGTGGATTCGGTGAAGGTGTGATCGTATTGGAATGGATGATCGATAATGGTCCATGTGCGAACGGTATCACAAGAGATACCGTAGTGGTCGAAGTGTTCGACGGTTCTTCTCCGGTGGCAGCCGCAGGTCCTGATCTGGATCTCTGCTCAACCACCCTGACAGGCCCTATCACCATGTTCGCCAGTAGCCCAACAGGACTTGCGTTCGGAACTTGGAGCGTTCAAGAAGGTACTGGCACATTCACTGACGTCAATGATCCGTTCACCGAGGTCACCAACGTTGGAACAGGAGTCAACACGTTCGTTTGGACCGTTGACAATGGCGTATGTGGTATCACTACGGATCAGATGACCATCTTCATGTATGACGGAACTATTCCGGATGCGGATGCAGGCCTGAGCGGCATATTCTGTGATCATGAATTCACGGGTACGAATTTGGATGCATCACCTGTCAATGACCCATTGGCCACTGGAACATGGACGATCATTTCCGGTAACGCAACGATCACGGAACCAACAAATTCCGGTACACCTATCAGTGGCCTTCAACTTGGGGATAACGTTTTCCAATGGACGGTGAGCAACGGTGTGTGTGGCACATCTTCGGATACGCTCTCGATCCTCTTGGAGGATTGCCTAACGCTGATCATCCCGGATGCGTTCTCGCCGAACGTTGATGGAACCAACGATGTATACGTGATCCGGAACCTGGAGTATTACGATGTACGATCGCTGCAGGTATTCAACCGTTGGGGCAGTAAAGTGCTCGATAAGAGTCCGTATAACAATGATTGGGATGGTACGAGCCAGTTCGGTGGAACATTCGGAGAATTCTTGCCGGAGAGTACCTATTACTACGTTCTGGATATTGGAGGTGATAAGGAACCATACACAGGCTATATCTATCTACGCCGATGAGAAACCTCTTTAGCAAACATCACACGCAGATGAGAGCATTCGCTAAACGATGGATGGGCATGGTCCTCGCACTGGGTTTCAGCACAACGATGTTGGCCCAGCAGGATCCACAGTTCACCCAGTACATGTTCAACCTGTTGGCACTGAACCCGGCCTACGCGGGCAGTGCGGACCGTGTTAGCCTGAAAGCGTTGAGCAGACACCAATGGGTCGGCTTCGAAGGCGCTCCGGTAACGCAAACGCTCACCGTGCACTCTCCGCTATGGCGGGAAAGTCTGGGTGTTGGTGGAACCGTGTTGCGCGATTCACACGGCCCGATCACACAATACACGTTCATGGCGGATATCGCTTATCGGATATTCATGGGCGATGCGAAACTGTCGTTCGGTATCAAAGGAGGATTGAACCTGTTGCAAGGGAAGTACGCGGACCTCAATCCGCTCGATCCGAATGATCAGGTCTTTCAACAGAACGTGAACACCAAGCTCGATCCCCAATTCGGATTCGGGATCATGTACTACAGCGACCGATATTACTTGGGGCTGAGTACGCCGAAGATGTTGAGCACGAAGTTCTTCGAGACCGATTCGCTTGAATTCGTTTCAGAGGCGGGGCAACGACCACACCTCTTCCTAACAGGTGGCTACGTGTTCGATCTGGGCCTTTACCACAAGTTCAAACCGACCTTCCTGGTGAAAGCCGTTGAAGGAGCTCCCATCAGTTTCGATCTCAGTGCCAACTTCCTGTTCTATGAAAAGTTCTGGTTGGGCGCCATGTATCGCCATACTGATGCGATCGGCGCGTTGGCCCAATACCACATTACCAAGGATCTCAGCGTAGGTTATGCGTATGATTTTCCGCTCTCCGTAATGCGCAATTACAGCGGCGGGTCGCATGAGGTGATGTTGAGCTTCGAGCTGGGAAACAAGTTGAAAGGTATCCGATCACCCCGCTATTTCTGATCCATGAACATGGGAACGACATCTTGGATAAAACACGCTACCACTGCCGCTTTCGCGCTTTTGGTCCTGCTGTGCGCGCCAGTAGCTGAAGCACAGAAGTTGCAACAGAATATACTGGACGAGGCGTTGGAGAAATTCGACTATTCGAAGGTAGCCGCGATCTATGAGAGTAGAAAAGCAAAAGGAAAAGCTACGCCCGATGATCTGCGCCAATTGGCACAGACCTACCAGAAATTGGAGAAACACGATAAAGCGGAAGCCACATACACGGAGCTGATGGCCACGGGTAAGGAAGTGCCGAAGGACATGTTGGCCTACGCACATCTGCTCCGGGCCAATGGGAAATACGCAACAGCGAACGAGTGGTATGGGAATTACGCTGCATTGAATCCGGATGACCGTACCGTGGATCCTTACGTCAAGGATCCAGCGCTGTTGTCCAAGTTGATGAGCGATAGTGCGAGCAGCTCCATACGAAAGGTTCCCATCAATTCGCCTCAGGCCGATCTTGGCATGACCATTATGGACGATCTATTGATCTTCTCCAGTGCACGAGGTGAGGGCGCAGGTGGTAAACGCACTTACGGTTGGGATGATGAGCCCTACCTCAATCTGTATACCGCATTGTTGAAAGGGGAGTCCGCTGAGGATCCCGTGGTCATGCGCAAGGATATCAACAGCAGGTATCACGATGGTACGGTGAGCTATGATAGTACGCATAAGCGGATGTACTTCACCCGCGACAATCTTCATTATGGTACCGTTGGGAAAAGCGATGACGGTTACTTGAATTTGGGCATCTATTTCGTTGATGTCGTAACAGGTGAATTCGGACAACAGGAATGGGATGCGCTTATTCCATTCGATCACAACGATAAGAATGGCAACTACGGACATCCCTGCGTTTCTCCGGATGGTGCGCAGATCTTTTTCGTAAGTGATCGTCCGGGTGGACAAGGTGGTACCGATATCTGGGTCAGCCAAAACCAAGGAGATCAATGGGGAGCACCCGTGAATATGGGTCCTTTGGTGAATACGCCGGGGAATGAAATGTTCCCATTCCTTCGGGGAGACAGCACGCTGTTCTTTTCCAGTACAGGGCATCCAGGCCTTGGTGGTCTGGATATATTCTCTACACGCTTATCTCCTGCAGGCCCGTTGCGTGTGCGCAATTTGGGTTATCCGCTCAACACACAATACAATGATCACAGCTTGATCTTGATCAACGACACCGCAGGGTTCTTCGCTAGTGATCGACCCGGTGGTGAAGGAAGCGATGATATCTATGGATGTACGATAAGGCCGGAGACCATGTTGATCGCTGGTATCGTCATCGATAAGGATTCACGTGAACCGATAGATGGCGCTGATTTCGTACTGAAGAACGCCAACGGAGATCCAGTGGTTATCCGTGAGATAGAGCTTGAGGACGGAGGAAAGTTCCGGATCAAAGCGGATTACCTGGAGCAATACATCCTCTCGGTATCTCGCAATGGTTTCCTGCCTGCGGATCTACCGATCAATACGACCAAGGATGATATCGCACACTTGGTCGTGGAATTGGAGAAGTATGAATTTGCAGTTGAAGGTGTTATAACGAGTGCTGAGACCGGAGAGGCCATCCCCGGTGCGACCGTAGTGCTTACCGATGGTAACGACGAACACATCAAGACCGAGACCACCGATGCAGCCGGCAAGTACTACTTCACATTGAAGCCGGAAAGCGACTACAGGATCCGTGTAGGCAAGGAAGGTTATTTCAAGCAGAGCGGAGCGCTGAGCACGAAGGGTAAGTCCAGTCAGGTCTTCAAGAAGGATTTCGCTCTGGTGAAGCTTGCCGTAAATGCAGTGATCCGCTTGGACAACATCTTCTACGACCTTGCAAAATGGAATATTCGGCCGGATGCCGCCGTTGAACTGGATAAGCTTGTGGAGACGCTCAAAGAGAACCCTACCGTGAAGATCGAGCTGAGCGCACACACGGATTGTCGTGGTAAGGATGCGTACAACCTTACGCTTTCCGAGAAACGTGCGAAAAGTGCTGTGGATTACATCATCAAAAAAGGCATTCCAAAAGAAAGCATCACCAGCAAAGGATACGGTGAAACATTGCCGAGTGAGAATTGCGATTGCACAAAGTGCACTGAAGATGAACATCAGCGCAATCGCCGAACCGAATTCAAAGTCCTGTCGTTGTAGTTAAGGATAGGGACCAAGGGGAGATCGGGGTGCCTTAGGGCGCCCCGTTCTTTTTTGGTGGTAATGGGTTCTCACGTTCATACGGGATATTGAACCTGCTCCAAAGACAGCAGTGACAACGTTACTGTTGCCTGTGACCCCTAGGGGGTCAAGGTCCTTATACAACCCATGTTCTCTAATTTCTACAACCCCTTTGGGGCCGGTTTCATATTAGAGAACATGGTTCCGAAGGGGGATGAAATTCTTTTTAAAATGAGCGACCCCGGAGGGGTCACAGAAATTAGAATTGTTAGCAATATATCATCGACCCCGGAGGGTGTCGCAGGTCGCTGGATCTTCAATTGATATCACAGGTTGGCTACAGCGCTTATTTGAAATATTTCGATTCATATTCCACACCGCTTTCTTTCAGTAACGTTCGCAGTTCCTCGCTTGATGTGCTTTTGCGATGGTGTTCTTCCTGACGATCGATATATGCTCGGATGATCTCTCTTTCCCTTTAGCCGACCGTAAAGGCCGCATAATTCTCTTGCCAAGCGAAGTTCTTCAGACCGATCTCACTTTTGAGCCAGGTGTTGGAGGTTTTCTTTAATTCACGGACCATATCGCGAAGCAGTTGCGTGGCTTTCATACCGATCAAGAGGTGGACGTGATCGTTCCAACCACCGGTGTTCTGAGGAAACCCACCAAGGCCGGCAACGGTACCGCTCATGTATGCATGAAGTTGATCTCGCCATTCCTTGGCCAAGCAGGGCACCCTGTTCCGCGTTGCGAAAATGATGTGGTAATGAAGACTCAAGTAATTAGCCATATCCAAAGATGCTACTTCTTATTCCAACCTCGATCATGTGAGCGCCGAACAGAATTCAACCTCCTGTCGTTGTAGTTAAGGATAGGGACCAAGGGGAAACAGGGTGCCTTAGGGCGCCTCATTCTTTTTTATTACTAATGGTGACATTCCTGGTCAGTTGCCTTTGACCCCTCCAGGGTCAAGCTCATTGTACGGTCCTTTTTTCTAATTTCTGTAATCCCTATAGGGTCAGGCGCCTCATACGGAACTTGTTTTCTGATCTCTTAGACCCCTCCGGGGTCTGTACAGCGACCAGTATCAGATGACATTGACCACAGTGGAATAACATCGACCGGAATGGAAAGCA
>JAGNUG010000055.1 GCA_017987115.1 Flavobacteriales bacterium
ATGACAGACCCTGGTACAATAGTGATAAGCGGCATTAACGAGGCGGATGCATACAGCGTAACGTTCTCTACTCCTTGCGATGATCAGAATGTATCCGGTCCTGGCCCTGATCCTGCGTGTGACCCGCCACCTTCTCTGGTGATCAATGAGATCCTTGCTGATCCGGATGGTGGAACCGGCGATGCTAATGGTGATGGTGTGGTGAACACTTCAGAAGACGAATTCGTTGAGATCGTTAACACAGCAGCTTTTGCATTGAATGTATCCGGATGGACCATCAATGACCTAACAGGGGTCAGGCATGTATTTCCTCCTGGAACTGTGATAGAAGCTAATTGCGGAATACTGGTCTTCGGAGGAGGTCTTCCAAATGGAATATTCGGAGGCATGCCCGTTCAAACAGCTTCTACCGGAACATTGGGATTGAATAATACAGGAGACCAGGTTTCAGTGTTGAATGGCGCCACAGTGGTGGTTGCGTATACATATAGCACAGAGGGAGGCGACAACCAGTCCTTGACTTGGGATCCGGATCTTAGTGAGATCGATCCGATGGTAAAGCATACCCTTTCAACTACGGGATCTGCGTTTTCATTCTCACCAGGCACCTTCGCAAATGGCGATCCATTCAGTGGATGTACGTTGCCGGCGTGTACAATGGTGCTTGGTGCTGCAACCACGGCATGCGAAAGCAATGGCTTGGGACTTGGCGACACATATTCTGTTACAATTCCATATACCGGAGGACAAGCTGGTATCAACGTCGTAAATAGCTCTGGATCCGGTATTGTTGGAGGTGATGATCCGGGGTCCATGGCCAGTGGCGATATCATTGTGACCGGGATCATGGACATCCATTCGTTCTCCATTGCATTGGATGGCATTTGTGCTGCTCAAATGGTTTCTGGTGCCGCACCTGTCTGCGAACCGATTCCAACGATAGTCATAAATGAAGTGGATTATGATAATCCGGGGACTGATGATGATGAGTGGGTAGAGCTCTACAATAATGGACCTGACCCGGTCAATATTGCTGGCTTTATATTGGAGTTTGCCAGTGGTGCCGGTAGTTCGTTGTATGGATCGAACGTGCTTCCTTCCGTTGTAATTCCTGCCGGTGGGTATTTCGTAGTCGGAAACAATGCTTCCAATCCAGACGTTGACTTCGTTGTAACTCCAACATCCAATTTGATACAGAACGGGGCTCCGGATGCCATTGGTCTTCGCGATGCTTTCGGTGTCATGGTTGATGCAGTAAGCTATGAAGGCAATTCAGGTGCTCCATATATCGAAGGTGCCGGTTTTACTGGTGGGGATGATAACAGCTCAGTAGGCAAGGTGATCGCACGTTTCCCGAACGGCGCAGATACCGATGATAACAATGCCGATTGGATCGAGTATTGTTCAACAATTGGTTCGGCTAACATGGGAGTATCTGATAGTGATGGTGATGGACTTGTTGATTGTCTGGACTTCTGCCCGACCACGGTTAATTCCATTCCTGAACTCGACCCATTGACATGTGGCTGCAATCCCGGATTCTTGCCTGTAGTAACACAGATGGGAGACAATACGGTGATCACATCTTGTGAAGTGATCGTATGCACTACGGACGTAACATTTGATTTCACCATGCCTGGCATTGGTACACTTCCCACATTTGAATTCCGTGAAGTGTATACCAATACGGTCGTTCAGAGCGGTGGAGGTGGTATAGGGAACGGTGGTATTAATCAAGAGACCACATGCCTGCCCGATGGCAAATTCACCTTGTTCGTGGATGGTGTTCCGTTCGGTGGCAATTATAACTTGCACTACGCCGATGCACCATTTACGCGATTGGTCGACAACACCGTATTTGCTATCCCCGGTGCGTCGCAAGTGGTGGAGATCTCGGGAACCCCATCAGTTCTTGGTTCCAACGGACCCATCCAGATCCCGGTTGGGCCGAATGATCTGCTCTTTACAAGCTGCGACAAATACTTCTGGAAAGCCGGAGAATACATTGTGTGCAATGAAGATGCGGATGTCGCTGCTGTATGGATACCATTTGGCGCAAATGCGGTTCAGTCAAGCACGACCGGTTATGATTTCTGGTTCTATGATCCGAATGGAGGATATAGTTACATCCGTCAACGTAGACACAATGTATCGGACAATTTTGGTTCGGTCGGTTCAGGACGGACATGCCATATGAAGGTGAACAACTGGGCCAGTGCGAACCATATCCCTGACAATGCTGCGTTGAACGTGCGTATTCGTGCTGTGGTGAATAACCTTCCCAAGAATTGGGGTCCGGCATGCAGGTTCCAACGGAATGAAGCTTTGGGGAACTGTCCCCCAACCAATTTGTTCGATATCCCAGGGCACTTTGCATACAGTTGTAATGTATTCCGTGATTTCAATGTGAATTCCGCCAACAGATTGTATGCGCGCCCAGTAGCTGGTGCAACCCAGTATCGTTTCACGATCACGAATGCGGAGTTGGTTACACCGATCGTTCGCGTGGTACCAACGTACTATCTGACATTAGGATGGGGGCCATTACTAGGAGAACCATTACTTCCAGGTCAGAGTTATGATGTCACCGTTGAAGCGTTCAAAGGCGGAGTGTATTGCCAGGCAGGCAAGTCTTGCTTGGTGACCATTAACAACATGGTTGCAGGTGGTCAGCAGAACGTAGCGCTCAATGGATCGGCGAATGAGGCAAGGGTCGAACTCTTCCCGAACCCGAATGCCGGTGATCTGATCAATGTCCGTATACACGGTATTGAAGCGGCAAACGGAAAAGTGAATTTCGACATGTATGACCTGAGCGGTAAATGTGTGTTATCTCGCACCTTGGCAGCACAGGACGGTATTTTGAACACTACTGTTGCAATAAATGGTGAACTGGCTAATGGAATGTACATGGTGAAGGTTTCAGCAGGTGAATTCGTTCACGCTGAGCGCATCGTGATACAACCCTGAAGCCAGATACGATAGTAGGTAACACGCGATCTACAAAGCCCCGTTCGCCACTTTGGTGAACGGGGCTTTATGTTTTCAGCGAAGAGAACTTGTCCGATGAATAGGATGGGTATATCGTCGAAAGCCATCTTTTTGTCGACGAATCCTTGACAAAAGTCGACGGATCCAATAATTTGCACTTCTTAAGTAAAAACAACCAACAAAAAGCTTGACCTCTCCCGAGGTTTTTTCATCCTTATGCCCAAGTGCGGAACATAAGGCAGTTGTGATCCGAGGCCCACGTGGGTTTCCAGAGACTCTACCAGCGTTGGCAGCCGCTAGTTTGCCGCAAGACGATTCTTTAGTTCAATTAAATCAAGAGAACATGAAAAACGTTCACTCTCACAAACACGCCCTATTGAGAACGCTTCCACGATTAGCGTTGATCTTGGGCATAGCATTGCTCACGCAGAATGTGAGTAATGCCCAAGTCACTGTTACGTATACGAATTCCGGCACATTCACTGTGCCCTCGGGGGTATCACAAGTGGTCGTAGAATGCTGGGGAGGCGGAGGTCGCGGTGGATCACGAACTTCGAATGGACGTGCTGGTGGAGGCGGTGGAGGTGCGTATGCCCGTAGCACAATTTCCGTTGTGGCAGGTAATACATACACCGTAACCGTAGGAGCCGGCAGTACAAGCACCTCAGCTGGCGGAGATTCATGGTTCAGTTCGGCAACCACCATACGTGCAAAAGGAGGATCATCAGTTGCGAACAACTCTACATCCGGTGCGGCGGGTGGTTCCTTAGCGTCCTCGATCGGCACTGTAAAATATGCTGGAGGAAACGGTGCCAATGCTCCTGGTTCCACGGGCGGTGGTGGTGGTTCTTCTGCCGGCACGGCTGGAGGTGGTGCCAATGGTTCAGGACAAAATGGAGGAAATGCCCCAGTTGGGGGTGGTGATGGAGGAGACGGAGGTAACGCAGGTTTCCTGGTTGGTTCGGGTCAAGTTGGAGCAGCGCCTGGCGGTGGCGGTGGAGGTGCGGAAAAGGCATTCCTCTCAACAGACCAAGGGGGTAACGGAGCCGACGGCCTCGTGCTGATCACCTATACTCCTTGCGTAGGACCAACTGTATCCGTAACGCCTAGCTCACCTGCCATTTGCGTTGGCGAGGATGTCATATTAACGGCTTCGGGAGCATCAGCAGGATATACGTGGTCTCCTGGAACTGGACTAAGTTCAACAACCGGGGCTGTTGTTACAGCAAATCCTTCTACAACAACGACCTACACGCTAACTGGTCTGAATACAGGATGTTCAGCTACAGGTACAACGACGGTGACCGTCGGTGTAAACCCTAGCCCTGGAATTTCTTCAAGTGCCAGTGCATCTACAGTATGCGAAGGTGGTCCAGTTGTCCTTACTGCTACTTTGACTCCACCGAACTACAGCGCGGGAGGATCAAGCGGAACATTGAATTACGCCATCCCGGACAATAGTACTACGGGTACATCCAGTATAATTAACGTGGTAGGTGGATCAGGGTCGATAAGTGCGGCAAATACGATCTCCGTTGGAGTGAATTTGGTTCACACGTACGACAGGGATATCATGCTATACTTGGTCGGTCCAGGTAACTGTGGAACGTTGGAGCTATCCACGGATAACGGTGGAAGCGGTGATGACTACACAGGAACCGTATTCCAAACCGGTGCAGGAACACCGATCACAACTGGTTCCGCACCATTCACAGGAACATTCGCACCAGAAGGTTCTATTGTTGGTGCGCCGAACACTGATATTTACACACTTCCATCCGGAGACCTTGATGGCTGTCCGGTGAACGGCAATTACACGTTATGGGTGTTTGATGGCGAAGGCGCGGATCTAGGAACGCTATTGAATTGGGATATTACGATCGATGGTCAGGGTACGGCCACCGCATCATTCAGCGGACCAGGAACCATTGGTGCTGTGAGTTACTCAGGACCGAACAATACAACTGCGACTGCTACAGTATCGAATATTCCTGCTGGATCCAATTCATACATTGCAACAGCGACCACAGGTGTCGGATGTACAGCGACCGCAAGTTCAACTGTAAACGCAATCGCATTGCCCTATGCTGGGGTAAATGGCACATTGAACGTTTGTGAAAGCAGCACGACCGCAAGTCTGATCAGCGCCCTGACCGGTTCACCGGATGGGGGTGGTTCTTGGAGCGGCCCAAGCGCAGTAAGCGGTGGGAATTACAATGCTTCGACCATGCTTCCAGGCATCTATACCTATACGGTTGCTCCTACTTCTCCATGCGCAGTACCTGTATCAGCCACAGTGACAGTTTCAGAAACTCCGGTTGCGGATCCAGGTACGAACGGAACCCTTACGGTCTGTGCGAACGGTGCAGCCACTAGCATGTTTGCACAACTCGGTGGTAGCCCAAGCACGGGTGGTACTTGGAGCGGACCAAGCGCTGTTACTGGCGGTATGTTCGATCCTCCTACCATGTCCCCTGGTATTTATACATACACGGTCTCCAATGCACCTTGTCCGGATGCCTCCGCAACCGTAACGGTTAGTGAGAATGCAGCTCCGGTTATGGCTTGCTTGCCCAATTCAACCGTTTGTGTACTTACACCTGCCTATGTTTTGGCGGAAAGCACACCGCTTCTGGGGAGTTATTCCGGAACTGGCGTATCTGCAGGTGAATTCGATCCTTCAGTAGCTGGTGTTGGAACCCATACCATTACGTACACATTCACGGATGCGAACACATGCACTAATACGTGTACGTTCCAGATCACTGTGGATGCGGATACCGATGGCGATGGAGTTTGTGACCTTGATGATAGTTGCACGTTGACGCCAGGACAGATAGGTTCTGCTTGTCCCGCGGTAGCTGGTTTCACCATTGGTTCGTTGCAAAGCGATGGTATGGGTGACTGTGTATGTGTAGGAGCAGTTTGTACCACAGACCTATCATTGGATGTTACACAAGCAGGACTGGCCACCTCGCCTTCTTGGGAACTCCGTGATGCGACAAATAACACGTTGGTGCAGACCGGCGGAGGACAGCCATTCACCAACCCAGGTGTCCATTCGGATGTTACTTGCGTACCTGAAGGAAAGTTCAAACTGATCGTTACAGGTTTACCTGTTGGAGCATCTTACGTTCTCCGTTTGGCAGATCCTCCGTTCACCCGTTTGATAGACAATAGCGTTGACGCTGTTGCAGGCAACACTCAGATAGCTGAATTCACGACAAGCCCAGCAATTCTCAGCTCAAATGGTGCGGTTCAGGTCCCGATCGGGTCAGCTGAACTGCTTTATACAAGCTGCGATAAGTACTTCTGGCAGGATGGTGAATACATTGTAGTGAACGAGGTCCCAGCTGTTGCTGCGGAATGGATACCGAATGGTTCCAATGCTGTTCAGTCTGGCACAACAGGTTATGATTTCTGGTTCTACGATCCAAACGGAACGTATAGCTTCATACGCCAGCGCCGCCATAACGTAAGTGATAACTTCGGTAATGTGGGTTCAAGTCGTACATGCCACATGAAGGTGAATAACTGGGCTGCAGGTAGCCGGATACCGGATCTATTGGCCCTCAACGTTCGGGTGCGTGCAGTTGTGAACAATGTACCAGAGAACTGGGGACCTGCCTGCAGATTCCAACGGAATGAAGCATTGGGAGATTGTGCTCCAACACTGTTGTTCGATGTCCCCGGACACTTTGCATACAGCTGTGATGTGTTCCGTGATTTCAATGCGTCCGCGGCCAACAGATTATATGCTCGTCCTGTAGCTGGTGCAACGAAATACAGGTTCACCTTTACCAATGCAGAATTGGTTACGCCTATCGTACGCGAAGTACCTACTTACTACCTTACTTTAGGTTGGGGTACACCGCTTGCTCCACAATTGCAGCCTGGTCAGAACTATAATGTTACGGTGGAAGCATACAAAGGTGGAGTTTATTGCCAGGCGGGCCGGTCTTGCTTGGTGAATATCAACAACGCCGCACAGGGTGGCCAACAGAACAATGCCATCGACGGTATGTCAGAACAGGCTTCTGAATTGGCCTTGTGGCCGAATCCGAATCAGGGTGAACTTCTTAACTTCAAGCTTACCCGGATCGGTGAGCATGTGAGTACCGTGAGTTTTGACCTGTATGACCTTAGTGGAAAGCGTCTTGTCCAGCGGACCATCGCAGTTTCCAATGGTCAGGTGAATACGGTGATCGATCTTCATGGAGAGCTGGCCGCCGGTATGTATGTGGTGAACATTACCTCTGGAGACGAGGTGTTCACAGACCGTGTGGTGATACAGCCTTGATCAACATCCCATAAAGAAGATCCCCGCATCAGCAATGGTGCGGGGATCTTTTATTTTTATTGGTCAAAGGATCGATCAACGATCGAAAAGCTAGGAACATGCCTCGATTAGTCGCTGCACATTGATCTCCTTCTCATTGCGCTCCATTGAATATGTACTGGAAATGGATCCTGCCAAACCATACAACTTGAGGGCAAGATCAAGCATTTGGCGTCTGCGAGTATCCGCGCATTCAGCGTTAGGCTCAACCATGCTGGCCAAAAGATCCCCGAATTGCTCAATTCGTTTATGATCGAAACCGCTATTGGTCAACTTGGTCATTAGTTCATCCGTACCTAGTTCGAAAAGGGAAGACAGGTCAACTCCGACCTCAGTACGCAGTTGTGTTATAGCCGTTTCCGTACGGATCTCAATATATCCCAGCGTTCCGGTACCTAGAAAGTTAGCAAGCACATTGCTCAGCGCTCGGCCTACTTGTTCGATCTGATCAAGAAGAAGATCTTTGCGTTCCATAATAACGCTTGCAATTTATCATGTGAAAGAGAAACATGACTTTTGCTGGCCTTTGATCCATAGACAGAATGCTTGGCCTACAACTCACTACTGACCGTCGTTGGGCGGAATTGATCCGCACCGATATGGCCACTTTGCTCACTGACCATGCCTGGTGCGAACAAAAGGCGGCTAGCAATGCTATCAGCATGATCACACGGTATCCCGAGCTTAGTGAATTGGTTACCGAGTTAACGCGTATTGCACAAGAAGAATTGGAGCATTTCGGCCAAGTCATCGATAAGATCCATGCACGGGGATGGGTCCTGGGTCCGGAGCGAAAGGATAATTACGTGAACGAACTTTTTCAGTTCCTGCGCAAGGATGGAAATAGGGAAGAACGTTTAGTGGACCGATTGCTTTTCAGCGCCATGATCGAGGCGCGTAGCTGTGAACGTTTCAAACTACTGACCGAAGAAGTTGAAGACCCTGAACTGCGCACATTCTATAACGATCTTATGGTGAGCGAAGCTGGACATTATGCAACATTCATCGGTTTTGCCCGCAAACATGGAGGAAGAGTGGATGTTGATGCGCGCTGGAAGGCATTTTTGGCCTTCGAAGCAGACGTGATCTCACGGTATGGCACTACGGCAACTATGCATGGTTGAGCATGAACGGTAGTCCATTTTTCCTCACCTTCACCGGCCTAAAATAATCAACGTATGTTCGCATCGATGTTGAAAATGAGCGGGACGGGTGGTCCAATAACTCGTAATGCCCATGCCTAAAGAAGTAACAGCCACCATTCTCAGCATTGGAGATGAACTCCTGATCGGTCAGACCATCAATACGAACGCAGGATGGATGGGAGAGCAATTGGCTTTGTCTGGTATCCGATCGAAACGTGTATTGACCATTGGTGATGACAAGCAGGAGATCTTGGAGGCATTGAATGATGCGATCACGGAAATTGTACTTATTACCGGTGGTTTGGGTCCCACTAAGGACGATATTACAAAACATACGCTCTGTGAATTCTTTGACACGGAACTGGTCCGCCATCCCGAGATCGAAGCACAGATCAATGCGTTCTTTGAACAAATGGGCCGCGATCCGTTGGAAGTGAACCGAGCACAGGCCGACCTGCCAGCCGCATGTACTGTGATCCCTAATGACCGTGGTACTGCGAGTGGAATGTGGTTCAAGAAGGATGGCAAAGTCTATGTCAGTATGCCCGGTGTGCCATATGAAATGAAAGCGATGATGCAAGCGACGGTGATCCCGATGCTCCGCGATGAGTTTCTTCCACCGGCAATAATTCACCGCACGATCCTTACCACAGGGATGGGGGAGAGTTACTTGGCAGAACGCATCGCGAAATGGGAGGATGGCCTTGCACAACACGGGATCAAGTTGGCATATCTGCCAAGTCCTGGCTTGGTGAAATTGCGTTTAAGTGCCTACGCTAGCAATGATCCAATAGGATCGCATGAGCGAGTGGATGAGCAAGCAGCTGAGCTCTACAAAGAGATCCCTGAATTGATATTCGGAGAAGGAGACGATACGTTACAAGGTGTGGTTGGCAAGCTCTTGAAGGAACAAGGAAAAACCCTCTCCACGGCGGAAAGTTGTACTGGTGGTTATGTGAGCCATTTGATCACTAGTGTACCGGGCAGCTCGGCTTATTTCACAGGTGGAGTTGTCAGCTATGCCAACGCCGTAAAAATGGAAGAATTGGGCATACCTGCTGGGATGCTTAAGCTGGAAGGTGCAGTGAGCAAACCCGTAGTGGAGAAAATGGCCAGCGGCGTTCGCGAAGCGCTAAGGACCGATTGGAGCATTGCCATAAGCGGTGTAGCCGGACCGGACGGCGGTACACCCGAAAAGCCGGTAGGTACGGTTTGGATCGCAGTTGCGGGACCGGACGGTGTCATGAGTAAAATGGGCCAGTTCTCAGGTACGCGTGGTCTGGTCATCAAACGCAGCGGCTATGCGGCATTGGGCATGTTGCGAAAGGCGCTGTTGGCTGGCTAGTTCTTTATTCGTTTACTTGGTACACAAGGATTCGTTTTCCATGGTTATGTCCAACTGGACATCCATTGATCAGTTCCGGTTTCCTGTTTAGTCCTGCAAGATCAAAATCACAACAACTTGGCACTTATTCCTCTTAAACCATTACATTTGCAGCCCTGTAACTCAAAACGCCATGTCCAAGATCTGTCAAATTACCGGTAAACACGTTATCACCGGTAATAAGGTTAGCCACTCCAATCGCAAGACCCGCCGCACATTTGCACCGAATTTGCAAGACCGCAAATACTTCGTTGCGGAAGAGAACAAGTGGATCAAGCTGCGTGTAAGCACTGCAGGCATGCGCACGATCAATAAGATCGGCCTGAATGAAGCATTGAAGCGCGCTAAAGAAAGCGGCTATCTAACGGCCTAAAACAATTGGCACGTTATTGGAAAGCGCCATGCGGATATCTTCGCATGGCGCTTTCGCATTCATAGCATGACACGCGTACCCATCATATTAGCATTTCTGACCACCGTGTCCATTAAGGCTCAAGAGATCCCTGTATCGCTGCAATTCGGAGAACCCGGCAATGGTGTTTATGACAAGGACCTATTGCCAGCTGAGTTCCACAAGGATAGGCGAGCCACTTTACGCGCACGATTGCCGGAAGGTGGTGTAGCCGTAGTATTCTCGAATCCAGTACGCAACAGAAGCAACGATATCGACTACGAATATCACCAGGACCCCAATTTTTATTACTTGAGTGGTCATAACGAGCCGAACGCAGTGGTTTTCGTGTTCAAAGAACCACGTCTCATTAATGACAAACAGGCTAATGAGCTCTTGGTTGTTCAACCACGTGATCGGACCAAAGAAGTTTGGAATGGCCTGAGGACCGGTAAGGAAGGTGCATTAACAACGCTTGGGTTTGAAGCTGCTATGACCGGAGAAGAGTTCCTTGATTGGGAGGTTGAATGGAGTAAAAGTGACAAAATATATTTGCAAGCCACCACAGAGAATTTGAAGGGTAATAAACACCAAAAGGCCAGCCTGAGTGAGCTGTTGGAGCATTTCCATACGAGCACGACCGAAGCAACGCATGCCAATGGGGTGGATCTTCAGGACTGGATGGCACAATTACGCGAGGTAAAGGAAGCCGAAGAGGTTGCCTTGATGCGCAAAGCCATTGATATCACGTGTTTGGCACAGAATGAACTAATGACCAAGCTGCGACCTGAGATGACCGAATACCAAACGGAAGCAATCGTGGAGTATGTTTTCAAAAGCAATGGAGCAGAAGATGAGGGTTTTCCCAGCATACAAGGCAGCGGTCCGCACAGTTGTGTGTTGCATTACCTGACAAACCGCAGGACATTGGGCCATAATGACCTGTTGGTCAGTGATATTGGTGCCGAATACCACGGTTATACGGCCGATGTAACGCGCACATTGCCTGCGAATGGAAAATTCAGCCCGGAACAGAAGATCATCTACAACTTGGTCTATGATGCCCAAGAGGCCGGCATTGCAGAGGTGCGGAAGGGCAACGCATTCCACGCCGCTCATCGTGCCGCAACTGCTGTTATTGTTAAGGGTTTGATAGCAAACGGGTTGATCACCGATGAAAGTGAGGTTCGACAATACTTCATGCACGGTACGAGCCACTATTTGGGGCTGGATGTACACGATGCCGGCACCTACGGGCCATTGGTGCCGGGCAATGTGATCACTGTTGAGCCGGGCATTTACATAGCTGAGAACAGTCCGTGTGATCCGAAATGGTGGAACATCGGAGTACGGATCGAGGATGATATTCTTGTGACGGATGGTGATCCGATCAATCTTAGCGCTAGTTCCCCGAGGAAACTGGAAGATGTAGAGGCCGCTATGGCAAGGTAACGGGCAAATGCCCATAATGGATCTCGTGGTATTTGGCAGATCCGAAATATCCACCTACTTTTGCCGCCCCTGCGCAAAGTGGCAGGGCAATAAAGTAGCCCACAATGGCCAAGAAAGGGAACCGCGTACAAGTGATCATGGAGTGTACAGAGCATAAGACCTCAGGACTTCCAGGAACCTCACGTTACATTACAACCAAGAACCGCAAGAACACCACCGAGCGCATGGAGTTGAAGAAATACAACCCCATCATGCGTAAGATGACCGTTCATAAAGAGATCAAATAAGCCATGGCAAAGAAGACCGTTGCAACCCTGAAGAAGGCTGACGCCAAGACCTTCACCAAAGTGATCCGTATGATCAAAAAGGAAAAGACCGGCGGCTGGAGCTTTGTTGAGCAGGTAGTACCTAGTGATGACGCTGAGAAGCTGATATCCGGTAAGTGATCCGTTGAAAAAGTAAACGCAAGAAGGCCGTCCCGCATGGGATGGCCTTTTTTAGCATTAGGAAGTCAGTACAGTAGCAATTGATGGCATTATTCGGATTATTCGGCAAGACCAAGAAGGAACCAGAGGTTTCGGAAGTCGAGAAACATGACCTTGACCATGGTTTGGAGCGGTCCCGCACAGGTCTTTTCGGTAAGATCGCGCACGCCATTGCGGGAAAGACCACAGTGGATGATACTGTTCTCGATGAACTTGAAGAGGTTCTTGTAAGCAGTGATGTTGGTGTGGATACGACCTTGAAGATCATCGGTCGCTTGGAAGAACGTGTTAAACGCGACAAGTATATAGGCACAAATGAATTGAATGGGTTGTTGCGATCAGAGATCGTTGCCTTGATGAAGGATCCCGCACCGATCGACCCTGCTGTGAAGCCTTACGTGATCATGGTGGTCGGTGTGAATGGTGTGGGAAAGACCACAACGATCGGGAAATTGGCACACGCCTTTAAGAAGGAAGGGAAAGCAGTTGTACTGGGAGCTGCGGATACATTCCGCGCGGCAGCGGTCGATCAGCTCCGGATCTGGAGCGAACGCGTTGGTGTGCCGCTGGTTGAACAAGGCATGAATGCGGATCCAGCGGCAGTTGCCTATGATACTGTTGAGAGTGCAAAGGCACGCGGTGCGGACGTGGTGATCATTGATACCGCCGGTCGATTGCACAACAAGGTGAACCTCATGAACGAACTTACGAAAGTGCGTAACGTCATGCGCAAGGTGATCCCGGATGCGCCACATGAGGTATTGCTTGTATTGGATGCGAGCACCGGTCAGAATGCAATTGAACAGGCCAAACAATTCACCAAGGCGACCGATGTAACAGCGTTGGCTCTAACGAAGCTCGACGGGACCGCAAAAGGAGGTGTGGCCATTGGGATCAGCGAACAATTCAGTATTCCCATCAAATATCTTGGAGTAGGTGAAGGCATTGATCATCTTCAGGTGTTCGACAAGAACGCTTTTGTGGAAGCATTGTTCAAGAACTGACCGGAACGCGTCTTACAGCATTAGTATGGCGTTCCGATACAGAGGCTTGATCATTTCGACCCTGCGCTGGCCAAACCACAATTCATGCACTGTGTTATGATGAACTCCGTACGGCGATTCATTTGATGCTCCTCCTCAGAGCATTCCACTCCATCGGCACATTTGTTTACGAGCTTTCGCTCACCCATACCTTTCGCAGTGATACGTTCCGGAGAGATTCCTTGCTCGATCAAATACCGGCGCGAACTATCCGCCCTTTTCTGGCTTAGAGCATCGTTGTACTCAGTACTGGCGCGGCTGTCCGAATGTGAATTCAAAGCAATGCTTATTCCCGGATTGGAGAACATTACTTGCGCAACTTGATCCAATTCTTTGGCGGCATCGCTACGGATCTTGCTCTCGCGATAATCGAAATAGATCGGACGCAGGTTCATGGCTTTTGCAATATCGATACCTGTGAGCACGGGTGATAAGGCAATACCCTCCGGACCGGTCAGGCTTTGTTCCGAGAACCCGAGAATCCGGAAATCGACGATACTTTTCTGTGTGAAATAACCTTCACGTTCGAAACTTATCTCAAAGCTGGCATCTTCACCGAAGCGGCGATAGGGTATCTGACCTTGTGTGATCCCTTTGTCATTGGTAGTTCCCATGAATAGGATGGTGCCGTTGTGCATATCACGTACCGTTATGTTGACACCGGCTACCCATTCATCGGTCTGTTGGTCGCGAATGATGGCGTTCACAGGAAGGTCCATCATGCTGTTCAGGTAAAGGTCAGGCAGCTCGGTATCGCCGAACTTGTTGACCACGAATTCATCGTGAGGAAGTTCAAAGAGCTCTCCGCCAGGGATCTTGACACTGATAATAACTGCTTCATTCGGTGCCGAGAATTCAAAGGTTCCATTCACCGATGTTACGGTCCTCCCGATCTCGTTCCGGTCCATATCCAGAATGCGGATGGGGAGGAATGGTATTGGTTGGGCATCTCCAATATCCAGAACGCGACCAACCCAGACACGGTTTTCCTCGGCCTTACTATTCATCCGAAAAGTGTAGATGTTCTCTTTTCCTATTGCGCCATCTCGATCACTGGTGAAAAATCCGATATCACCTGCGTCATTCAGACAGAAGCCTAGATCATCAGCAGTACTATTGATAGGGGCGTTAAGATTCTCCACACGCCCGTGGCTTTTACCTCGAATGGTCGTTCGGAACAGGTCCAGTCCTCCTAGACCTAAATGACCATCGGATGAAAAGTAGAGTGTCCCGTCAAATACATACGGGAACATTTCTGCTCCTTCCGTATTCACATTGGATCCCAAGTTCACCGGTTCCATCCACTCGCCGCGTTCATCACGTTCACAGAAATACAGGTCCTTTCCACCCAAACCTCCTGGCATATCGCTTGTAAAGTACAGACGCTTACCGTCCTTTGTGATCGCTGGATGTCCGATCGAATAGGCTGGACTATTGTATGGAAAGGCTGTCTCTTTCGACCATCCTTCAGGTAACATTGATCGAGTAAAGATCTGTAGGTTGTTCACGCCTTCATCGCTTAGCACCCCTCGGCCTTCGACGATGTTGTTCCGCGTAAAATAGAGTTCACTGCCATCTGCGGATACAACAGCATTGCTCTCGTGGTAGTGCGTATTCATGTTATCGCCCATCGGTTTGATGTTCGATATGGAACCATCCGGATCCAATCGGCCGGTGTAGAGGTTAAGAAAAGGTTGGTCGTTCCAGCTATGGGTATGGCGTGAAGTGAACTGATCGGCACGTGAGGAAGCGAAGTAGACGGTATTGCCATGGATGAATGGAGCGAGGTCTGCGGATCCACTACTGAAGTCCGCCAGCGTGACCTTATGGGTCAATGCTGGCCCTTCCATTAACTCCCCTAATCGTTCTGTAGCGTTCTCTTGAAGGATCACTCGGTTATCATCAGGTGCAAGTTTTGCGTATCGCTTCAACCATAGTTCACTGTCGGCATACTGCCCACTCACCCGTAACATTTCAGCGTAGCGATATACATCTTCCGGAGTTGCTTGTGATGATGCAGCCACTATCGCATACCAGCGTTCGGCATTCGGTATATCGCGGAGATTCCAATAGCACTCTCCTAAACGGCGAGCGTGCGGTATGCTACTGGCGTCATTTTTTCGGAATGCTTGTTCGTAGTATTCAATCGCCTTGGCATAGCTGAATTGCTCGAAATACCTATCTCCCAATTTAAGCAATCCCTGTTGGGCATTGAGATCGGTTCCAGAAATACCGAAAGCGATACAAAGGATGCTTATTATGATCTTCTTGCTGTCCATTGGATCAGAAATATCGGGGTGAGCGAACGCGTTCGCGCGTAAATACAGGATCGTAGCTAAGCATGATCTCGTGTGCACCGTTGGAACGGCGGTTCAGCCTTGAGATCCCGAAGTCGTATGCGTATCCTGCCCTGAACTGGTTCGTGATCTGAAAGGAGAAGATACCAGTAACGCTTTCACCGTTTCTATACGCAGCACCCACCCACATTTTCTCCATGAACAGGAAATTCGCGGAAACATCAACGCTTAGTGGCGCTCCCTCTGTCATTCGGACCATGGTTGCTGGTTTGAAGATCACCGTTCCCATTGGGAACACATATCCGGCCGTTAAGAAACCATGTGTCGCTTCTTTGCTTAATTGCGTAACGATGCCGTCGGTATTGGTCTTACCCATGTAGTTCCGAAGCAGTTTAGGTACAGACAGGCCCACATAACCCTTCTTGGACCACAGAAAAGCACCGAAACCGAAGTTGGGGAGGATCTTCCCGCTCTGGTCATTCTGAAAAGTTGGATCGTTCGGATCCGTATTCTCAACTTGTGTATTGGCGATCTGTGCGTGGTTGAAACCAAAGCTGAGACCCAGAGCCAAGCGCGTTTTGTTCCTGACGCGCATGCGGTAAGCCAGGTCGCCAAAGAAACTGGTCGTGGTCGATCTCCCGATCTGATCATACGTAAGGCTTGCTCCAGCGCCCAATGTTTGTTTATTGATCGGAGCATGGCCTGAGAGCGAATGTGTGGTGGGTGCACCTTGGATCGCAGCCCACTGGATCCTGGAGATCGCAGTCACGTTCATTACATCTGCACTTCCCGCGTATCCAGGGCTGATCGGCATCATGTTCCACATGTACATACTGTACATTGGATCTTGCTGCGCCTTCACGAACTGCGCGAACAAAAGTGCTGGTACCAACCAGAACAATTTGCGCGGTTCGAGATACTGGTTCATCCGTTTCATTTGTTCAGTTGTATGTAGCCCGTGCGGGTTTCACCTTCTCCAAGATCAAGTATGTAGAAGTAGTTTCCGGCAGGTAGATCACCCGGCACTGTACCTTCGTTCGACTGTCCATACCAATCGTTCAGGTATGGCGCCGCGCTGAACAGTTTATTCCCCCAACGGTTGAATACCATGACGTTGTTATTGGGGAACTCGCGTAGGCCTTGGATCTCCCATGTATCCGCAATGCCATCACCATTCGGCGAGAAGCCAGCTGGGATAACCAATGGTTTTATGGGTTGTTTCACTGTCACTTGTGAGGTACAAGAGTTCGTGTTTCCACTGGCATCTGTTACCGTGAGTATTACTTCGAAGGTTCCTTCTTCATTGAAATATTCAATGCTGCTGTTGTATTCCAGTTCACTGGTTCCGCAGTTGTCCGAGGTACCACCATCCATCTGGATTCCGGTGAGTGTGGCACTTCCGAAGAAGTCCATGAACACTGAAATATCCTGACAAATGATGTTCGGGGTGATCGTATCAAGCACGGTTACCAAGGCAATACAGGATGCCATGTTTCCTTGGTCATCCGTACCCGTAAGTGTTTCTTGATTGTCACCAAGGTGGCTACAATCAAATACTGTTTGACCTGCAACCAAGCTCTCCAGAAGACCATTGTCATAAGAGCCGCCGTCAATGTCATTTGCGGTGATCGTTGCGTTTCCATTCGGATCGATGTAGATCGTCGTTGGTTGGCACAGAACAACGGGAGGAACAGTATCACCTACAGTTACGATAGCTGCGCAAAAACTGCTATTTCCGCTTGGGTCGGTCACGGTTAGGACCACATTGTATTGGCCTACTTCAGTGAACGTATCCATGCTTATCGAGTAGCTCAGCGATGTATTGGAACAGTTGTCGAATGTGCCGTTATTGATAGTGGCCGATGTGATCGTTGCAACACCTTGTGCGTTCAATGCAACGGTAATGTTCTGGCAGATCACAGTTGGGGCGATCGTATCAAGTACGGTCACCAATGCAGCACAGTCATCCGTATTTCCTCCAAGATCCGTAACGCTGAGCACTACGGTGTTGGCACCCAGGTTACCACAGTTGAAAACGTTCGGTGATGCCACAATGGTCGCAAGGTTATCGTTATCGAATGAACCACCATCGATATCATTTCCTGTAATTGAGACGGTACCGGTGGCGTCCACGTAGACTGTGATCGGTTGGCATACAGCATTAGGTTGAATGTTGTCGATCACATTGACCGTAGCCACACAGAAACTGGTATTTCCGCTGGCATCGGTCACAGTGAGGGTATCACTGTATACACCTGCATTGGTGAAGGTGTTTTGGCTAAGGCTGTAGCTAAGGTTGCCCAAGCTACAATTATCCGTGCTCTGACCACCTACCTGCGCGCCAGTGATGGAGGCACTGCCGGTCAGGTCGAGCGCAATGGTCATGTTCTGGCAAACAGCCGTAGGTGGTACGGTATCCAATATGGTTACTGTAGCCGTACAGAAGGCGTTGTTACCACCTTCGTCCGTCACGATAAGCGTCACATTGTTGATCCCTTGTTGGTTGCAGTTGAAGTTGGTCTGTGAAGCGGTCATGCTTACGATCGTACCGTTATCGGTACTGCCTCCGTCGATGTCTTCAGCAGTAATTGTCGCTGTACCGTTAGGCCCCAGAAAGAATGTATCGGGTTGGCAAACCGCAATCGGCGCGAATGGGTCGGTAATTGTGATCGTACTGATACAGAAACTTACGTTACCGCTCGCATCGGTCATGAACAGCGTGTCCTGGAACGTTCCCGCGTTCTGGAATAGCGTCCGACTGATCGTGAAAGTGGATCCAGAACAGTTATCCGTGCTACCATTATTCAGTTGAGCTGGTGTTATGGTCACTTGCGCATTTGACGTGTTCGGAAGGCTATAGGTAACGTTCCGACAGATGACTGTTGGTGAAATCGTATCGAGTACGGTCACGACCGCATTACAGGTTGCGTTGTTGTCACTATCATCTGTTACGTTCAGCGTTACGTTATTCGTGCCGAGCTCGCTACAGTTGAAGGTGGTTTGACTTGCGCTGAAGATCAGATTCCCACAAGCATCAGAACTGCCATTGTCCAGATCCATCGCATTGATCGTGGCGTTTCCGGTTTGGTTCAAATAGGTTGTCACATTCTGGCAAACGGCGATCGGCGCAACCATATCCTGTATGGTAACGATGCTCTGGCAAGTGCTTATGTTACCATTATTATCCGCTACGGTCAGTGTCACCGTGTTCGGACCGATATTGCTACAGTCGAAGCTGGTCATATCAGCTGCGATAGAGGCAATGCCACAAGCGTCGTTGCTACCGTTGTCGATATCCAACGCAGTTATACTGGCATTGCCGGTCGCATCCAACTGTATCGTGATGTTCTGACAGATAACAGCAGGAGCAATGTTATCTTCTACGGTAACCATTGCGCTACATGAACTCGCATTACCGCTCTGGTCGGACACGGTCATTAGGACCGTATTCACTCCTAAGTTCGCACAATCGAAGCTGGTGTTGTCGAGAATGAACGCGGTGATCCCACAATTATCGAAACTGCCATTATCGAGCTGTGTTCCTGAAATAACCACGGTTCCGCTTGCATCGAGCTGAGCGGTGATGTTCTGGCAGGTAGCGGTAGGCGAGATCGTATCAATGACTGTTACAGTTGCGACACAGAAACTGGTATTGCCACTATCGTCGGTAACGAATAGCGTATCACTGTTAGGACCCAAATGACTGCAATTGAATGCAACTTGGCTCGCGTGCAGATCGGAAATTGCGCCATTATCCGTGCTGCCACCATCAAGATCCGCAGGTACAATGCTTGCCATTCCGTTGGAATTCAGATATAGGGTTACGTCTTGGCAAACTGCATCCGGCGGGCTATTGTCGATAACCGTTACGATCGCATCACAGGTGCTTGCATTTCCGCTTGCATCCGTCACGGTCAAGGTCAAAGTGTAGGTGCCTATTGTAGTGAATGAGGTCTGACTTGCGATGAACGTCAAGTCAGCGATTGAGCAATTGTCCGTACTACCACCGTTGATATCCGTGTCCAGGATGGTGGCTGTATTAAGATTCCCGGTCAAGCTCACTGTGATATTCTGGCAAATAGCAACGGGGCTGATCGTATCGACTACAATTACAGTAGCGGTACAGACATCACTATTGCCGCTGTTGTCGGTTATTGTGAGGTTAACATCATTCGTACCCAGATCGATACATGTGAATTCTGTTTGACCAGCGAAGCGTGAAGCAATACCACAATTGTCCGATGAACCACCATCAATGTCCATAGAGGTAATTGAAACATTACCGGAATTATTGAGATAGACCGTTGTAGGCTGGCACACGGCTTCCGGAGGTTCATTGTCTGTAACACTTACCAGTTGGGAGCAGATGGATGTGTTTCCGTTCGCGTCAGTTGCTGTCCATAAAACGGTGGTATTTCCTAGCGGGAATGCGGTCGGAGCATTGTTTGTAGCCGTGGTGCCGGCGCAATTATCGTTCAGAACAGGGGTTCCAAGTGAAACTCCGGTAGCAGTGCAACCAGTGTTCGTCGTAGCGAATACTTGAGCAGGGCAAGTGATCGATGGTGCGCTATTGTCTTGTACCGTTACTGTTGCCATGCAGGTTGAAGCATTTCCGCTTCCGTCCATAACGGTCAGTGTTACAGTGTTTGTTCCTACATCAGCACAGTTGAACTCGGTTCGGTCTAGCGCTACACTGGCTACGCTACAATTATCGGTACTTCCGTTGTTTATCTGCGGAACGGTGATACTTGCATTGCCGGCCGCATCCAGTTGGATCGTCGTATTCCGGCAGGATGCAGTTGGTCGGATCGTATCGATCACCGTGACCACGGACAAGCAGATGTCGTTATTGCCACCGTCATCCATTACGATGAGTGCCACATTGTTGGCTCCGAGGTTATTGCAGTTGAAGTTTGTCTGGCTTGCCGTGTAGCTGGCGATGGATCCATTGTCCGTAGAACCACCATCAAGCAGTTGTCCACTTATCGTAACAGAGCCTGCGCCGTTAACGAATGCGTTGATGTTCTGGCACACCGCGATCGGCGCAATATTGTCGGTCACTGAGCATGTGATAGTGCATGTATCAGAATTCCCGACCACATCGAAAACGATCAAGCTCACTTCATGGTTGCCTACCACGTTGAACGAGTCTGGTTCTATGATCATTGACGCGACGGAACAGTTATCCGTGCTTCCATTGTTGATCATGACCGATGTAAATACAGCCCATCCATTTGCATCCATGCTTGCGGTTGCGGTCTGACAGATCGGTACAGGCGCTTCCGTATCTTTCACTGTAACAGTGAAAGAACAGCTTGTTGTAAGGCCAACATCATCTATTGTTTCGTAGGATACGGTGGTTGATCCCAAAGGGAATGTTGAACCCGAGGCTGTTCCGACAGATGTCATATTGGTAGTTGCCCCGAGGCAGTTATCGGTTCCGATCGGTGGGGCATAATTCACTACTGCACCACAAACACCTGCACTGTTACCGACAACGATGTCAGCTGGGCAGATGATCTCCGGGTTCTCCGTGTCGTTCACTGTTACTGTGAAGGAACATGAAGCAAGGTTTCCATCAGCGTCCAGAACG
>JAGNUG010000056.1 GCA_017987115.1 Flavobacteriales bacterium
GTCACCCTGCACTGCCATGCGCCCATTTAGCTGTTCCACAAGACTGTTGATCAACGATACACCTAATGTCTCTTGATCGCCAGCTATCTTTTCCTGGGGTATGCCTGTGCCATTGTCAGTATAGACCATGTCATAGTTCCTTTCATTGGCATGGTGGATCGATAATGATATTAGTCCTTCAGAACTACCTTGAAAGGCGTGCTTGAAGGAGTTGCTGATC
Source organism: Flavobacteriales bacterium (assembly GCA_017987115.1). GTDB lineage: Bacteria > Bacteroidota > Bacteroidia > Flavobacteriales_F > PHOS-HE28 > PHOS-HE28. Next base: position 221 of record JAGNUG010000056.1, read on the forward strand.
AATTCGTTCATCAAAAGGCCTAACGGTACCATGGTCGTAAGGTCAAATGCGAGTTCCTTGTCGAGGTCCGTACTATAGGAAATGCTCTCGTCCACATCATTGAACCGCACAAGCTCCGCGAACAATTCGTGGATGTAATTACCAACATCCACAGTTGCCAGCTCATCGCCTTGATACAGCTTTTCATGGATCAACGCCATTGAAGTGATCCGGCTTTGACTTTGAGCGAATGCTTCCTGTAATTCCTCACTGGCCAATGTAGCAGCTTGCATGCGCAATAAACTGGCGATGACCTGAAAGTTGTTCTTTACCCGGTGATGCATTTCCTTGATCAGCATCTGGATCCGGGCATTCGCTTCTTCGATCTTTTTCTTTTCCAGATTGAGCGCCAAAGCTTGTTCATTGTCGCGCAATCGGGCTGCTTTCAAGTTCTCCTTCATCCGCGTGAGCGCATTGCCCAGTACGTCCTTCGGGCCACGGACCAACACACTCGTCTCGTAGTTGCCCTTTCCAATGCTTTCCGCGCTGCTGGCCAGCGAGCGGATGTTATCGATCATGCTATTGAAGGATTCGGCCATCTGCCCTATTTCATCCGCACTGTTCACGGGCACGTCTGTGCCCACTTCGCCCAAGGACAATGAACGGGCAGCTTGGTTCACTTCATTCACCGTACTGCTTACACCGCGCAACACCACATAACCCATTACTGTAACAGCACCAACAACTCCGAACAAGGCGATCAGTACAATGATCAATCGCAGGCGCGCATTTCGCGAATTTGCTACGGTGTTCTGAACGATCAGTGCGAGCGAATGATCCTCCACCTCCTTCATTTTATCCAAAGCACGAAGCGAGATCTCCCACCATTCTGCTGAAGCAATGTTGGTCCGGTCCAGCATTCGCCGTTCTTTCACCGTACCGATGACCGATCGCATGAAATTCACATCCGCACCTTGGAACACGGATTTATAGGTGGCCATCACCTCCGGAGGAGCATCTCGTTCAAAGAGCAACATGTTGGTCTCATAGACTGATACCTGTTCTCCGAGCAAGGCCATGGTCTGTGCATCAACTGCAGGACTGTTCAATGCGATGCCAAGCTGATCCCGTACGACGCTCAATGCTTCTTTGGCATTCAATAGACCAACGTGTGCGTACATGCGATCCTTGGTCTCCGGGTCCAATTGAAGTTTTTGCACCCGACCAAGCTCATCCAACATGGTCTGGTCCATGGTCCTGTACGCCCGACTGACCGTACTTATATCAGTGAGCTTTTCCAACACGCGTTCGCGCAGGATCGGTAAACCTGTAAATGCTCCGAACTCCTCTGCTGAATAGGTCGTTTTCCTTGTTGGATCCTGGAGCGCGGCAATGCTAACATCCGTTCGGACGAATTGCACCTTCAGCTTCATGGGGGTCACTGGCCTACCGATCAGGAATCCGCCGGAATAGGCACTTTCCTTCTGGAGCTCATGCATCACATTGGCGAATAGTCCGATACGTTCGGTCTGGCCTTTGATGTACTCATAGACCGCACTCCGCTTGATGTTGGAATCGACCTGCTTGCCAATGAGAAGCATCATGCCCAACACAGGTATACCCAATGTGAACATGAACTTCGTACGTACGGGCAGGTCAGCGAATCGCCAGGTCATTGCGGCCGAAAGTACGCACCTGTTCGCATCGGTTATTCCGTCCCTTGCATATAGGCCTTTACTTTGGCACCGGTATTTGAACGGAACATCCCATCATATTCTGATATGAAAGAACACTTCGACCTCCTCGATCAGCAGATCGAAAAAGCACTGGAAGGCGGCGGTCCAGCACGGATCGCAGCGCAACACAAGAAGGGAAAACTCACTGCACGGGAACGTATTGGTCTGCTGTTGGATGAAGGTTCTTTTCAGGAGATCGGTCAGTTGGTGATGCATCGCAGCCATAATTTCGGGTTGGCTGAACAGAAATTCCTCGGTGATGGTGTTGTAACCGGATTCGGTACTGTTGAAGGTCGAACGGTCTATGTGTTCTCCCAGGATTTCACGGTACTCGGTGGTTCGCTTGCTGAAGCTTATGCTGCTAAGATCTGCCGCATTATGGATCTTGCGATGCAGAACGGTGCGCCTGTGGTCGGGCTGAACGATAGTGGCGGAGCGCGGATCCAAGAAGGTGTGGTCAGCCTCGCAGGTTATGCCGATATATTCTATAGGAATGTCAGAGCAAGTGGAGTTGTGCCGCAGATCAGTGCCATACTTGGTCCATGCGCTGGCGGGGCGGTCTATAGCCCGGCATTAACGGATTTCGTGTTAATGACGGAAGGTACGAGCTACATGTTCGTGACGGGCCCGAATGTTGTGAAGACCGTTACACATGAGGAAGTTTCCAGCGAGGATCTGGGAGGTGCTTCATCCCACGCGACCAAGAGCGGAGTCGCCCACTTCACTGCGGAGAATGAACTGAAGACCATTCAACAATTGCGGCAACTGATCTCTTATATACCCAGTAATTGCGAAGAGGATCCCCCACAATTTCCTTATACACCGGTTGATGAATTGCGCCCTGCATTGGATTCGATCATCCCCGATAACCCGAATCAACCGTACGATATACGTGAGGTCCTGAATGCGGTGATCGACCCTGACAGTAGCATGGAGGTGCATGCCGAATATGCACGGAACATGGTCATCGGTTTTGCACGTGTTGCTGGCCGTACCGTTGGGTGCGTCGCTAACCAACCCACAGTGTTAGCAGGCGTTTTGGATATTGATGCCTCCATAAAGGCCGCGCGTTTCGTTCGTTTCTGTGATGCGTTCAATATTCCATTATTGGTGTTCGTGGATGTGCCAGGCTTCCTTCCGGGTACCGATCAGGAATGGCGCGGGATAATCAATCACGGTGCGAAATTGTTATACGCATTCTGTGAAGCAACGGTACCGCGTATAACAGTGATCACGCGTAAGGCTTACGGTGGTGCGTATGACGTAATGAACAGCAAGCACATTGGCTGCGATATGAACTATGCATGGCCCAGCGCGGAGATAGCCGTGATGGGTGCGAAAGGGGCCGCGGAGATCATTTTCAAGAACGAGATAGCGATCTCCAAAGACCCTAAGGCCAAGCTGCTGGAGAAAGAAAGCGAGTACAAAGAGCAATTCGCAAATCCCTATGAGGCCGCTGCGCGGGGGTTCGTTGATGAAGTGATCCGACCTTCGGAGACAAGGGTAAAGATCATTGCCGCGTTGGATATGCTGCGGAACAAGGTGGATTCCATGCCAAAGAAAAAGCATGGAAATATTCCGCTATGATCCATGCCTACCTTGTTGGCCGGAACTATGGATGTACAGCGCGATCTTGGTATTCCATGAATAAGTAAGGTTGATCTCCGTACGATAAAGTTGTTCCATACCGAGGAAAGGCCGTCGTTAAGAATTCGAATTTTCATAAGATCAATGAACATGAACAAACACAACTTCTCTTCCCACCTGCTCTTTGTTTTCGCACTTTCTGCAAGTATGGTACTTACCGCTTGCACGAAGGATGAAGATCCTGAACCAGCTGCTCCGGATGGAGGTGGTAGCACTTCGTCGACACCAAGTACGACTCCGAATTTCGTGGATGCGGATGCCTCTTTGTGGGGTGTTAAGACCTGGACGACCACGACCACACCGATAGGTAATGTCACCGTGGAGATCGGTGTCGGTATTGCGGTATTCAGTAATGATGATCTTGCCAGTTTCGTGAATGTGGGTGCTGTTGGATTGAACGGTACGGATCTTACGCCACAGTCCAATAACAGCTACGCATCAACACCTTCACAAGCCAACCCTTTAGGAATTGATTTTAGTAATAGTAACACGAACTGGACCGTTGCGGGTGATAATGGGTTCGCTGGTTTTACGCGTGATGTTAGTGCGACCGAGTTTGCATTTCCTGCTATAGATGCGGTCACAAGCAGTGATGTAGTGGTGCGTGCCAATGGGTATACACTTTCCGTTCAAGCCGTGGCCAGTGCGGATAGCATGCTATTCCTGGTCGGGAATGCTGCGAAAACCTTGGCTGGTAGCGCTACTTCCTGCAACTTTACAGCAGATGAGCTCAATGGATTAGCTACGGGGACCAGTCTTGTACAGGTTGCTGCATATTCCTTTATCAACGAAGACCAAGGTGGAAAGAACATCTACTTCGGAAAGCAAACTGTGCGCACGAAAACAGTTACCATTCAGTAGGTCCGCTCACATAATTATTATTCCGGACGTCGCCCCAAAAAGGCGGCGTTCTTTTTTCCGCGTCACAAGTTGATCAAAGCAGGCTTGGTCACTTAGATCGATCCGAGCAACAGACCGATCGCGATCAACACCAACATGAACGCAACGATCAGTTGAACACTTCGTAACGTGATCTTGGGAATAAGCCTTTTGCCGATCACAGCACCCAGGAATGCAGCAGCAGTGGCCAATGTGAGTATCACGCCTTGTTCTTGCAAGGATCCATCGGGCATGGATCTCACATAGATCGGTATTCGTACGATATCCACCAACACGGCGATCACTACACCGGTTGCTATGAACGAGGCCTTATCCAATCCACAGCGCAGCAGAAAAATGCTCCGTAACGCTCCTTGATGTCCACTGAGACCACCGAAAAAACCGCTTATCGCACCACCTGGAACAAGGTATTTGCGAGGAAGTGACCAGCTCTTGCTGTTCGGTATCAGCTCCATCAATGCAAAGACCAGCATCAACGCACCGATCACCAATTTCGTAATGCTCACCGGCCCTCGGAGGCCATCATAAAGCGGTGTTAGACCTTCAAGACGGGTAAGTAATAAGGCTCCGACCCAAGCACCAATGATCCCCGGAACTCCGAAACGTATTACAACACCAAGATCAGCTGTTCGCCATAGTAGACCCGTCTTGAACAGATTATTCAGCAGGTGCACGACAGCGGTAAGTGCAACAGCGACCTCCAAGGGAAAGAACAGTGCAAATACCGGTAACAGTAAGGTGCCCAATCCAAAGCCACTGATCAATGTAAGAACCGATGCGACCAGTGCTGCAAGAATGATCAGGACCTCTTCCATATCGTGGTGGTAAAGTTAATTTTTCATACAGGTACTGTGTAGGGGGATGCAAGAACGAGGTCATTTTCGCCACGGTCAAGGAACACGATGAAGATGGCCAGTTCGTACCTTGGTCCTTCAATCATAACACGTCAACACTAATGATCATCAAACTTTTGTCCTTAAGCGCGATCGCGTTATTCGCCGCCATGCCTCACGAACCACTTCCGGACCTCGCTATTGGTGCTGCCCTGCCTGCAGCCGATAAGGTAATGATGGATGTTTCCGGAACGAAAACGTCGTTGAAGGAACTTGTCGGTACAAATGGCCTGCTCGTTGTTTTCTCCTGTAATACCTGTCCGTTCGTTATTGGCAGTAAAGGCAGTGTTGGTTGGGAAGGTCGGTACCCGGAGCTTGCTGCAATGAGCGCACGTTCCGGAATAGGAATGGCGATGGTGAATAGCAACGAAGCCAAACGTGATGACGGAGATTCATTCGCTGATATGCAGACCCGCTACAAGGAAAAGGGATTGGGGGGCTCTTATCTTTTGGATGAGAACCATATGGTGGCTGATGCCTTTGGTGCACGTACAACGCCACATGTCTTTTTGTTTGATAAGAACATGAAGCTTGTGTACAAGGGTGCGATCGATGATAATGTTTCCGATCCATCGGCAGTTAAAGAAAAGTGGTTGGAGAATGCGTTGAACGCATTGGCGAGTGGTGCGGCCATTGATCCGGCAACAACACGGAATGTGGGTTGCAGTATTAAGCGCATTGCACACGAGCATTGATCTTTTCATTTCTTCTCCTATTGATTTTATTTACGGCGGTGTGGCTTTGAGCTTCACCGCCGTTCGTTTTTTATAACACATGCATTTCAGTCGGATCGGTCTTCGGGCCATGGATCAGCGGCTTTGTTGAAAAGAACATTTCGGCACCACGGTCGAGCGATGTTCCTTTGTGGCAAAGGCAACACATGAACGTTTTATTGATCGGTAGTGGAGGAAGAGAGCATGCCATGGCTTGGAAGCTGGCGCAGAGCTCACTCCTCGATGAACTTTACGTATCTCCTGGAAACCCGGGCGTGGTGCGCCATGGAAGGCAAGTGGTTCTTGATCTGAACGACCAGAAAAAGGTGCGTGCATTCCTGAAGGAAAAGAAGATCCGCATCATCGTTGTTGGTCCCGAAGCACCTTTGGTGGATGGATTCCATGATCGCATTGCGGAGGATCCAACACTTAAGGACGTTACCGTGATCGGGCCACGCAAGATCGCTGCACAATTGGAAGGCAGCAAGGATTTCGCGAAAGAGTTCATGTTCCGGCATAACATTCCAACGGCTGCACACCGCACCTTCGTTAAAGGTCAACTAAAAGAAGCGGAGGAGCATTTGGATCGCATGACCGAACCATACGTGATCAAAGCCGATGGATTAGCTGGAGGGAAAGGAGTGATCATTACAAGCGATAAGAAGGAAGCGCTCCGGACGATAAAGGGAATGCTCGATGGCTCCAGTTTCGGAGATGCCGGCCAGAAAGTGGTTGTTGAACAATTCCTCAAAGGCATCGAGCTTTCCGCGTTCCTGATCACCGATGGTGAACATTTCAAGATCCTTCCTTCCGCAAAGGACTACAAGCGGATCGGTACCGGAGATACGGGTCCGAATACGGGAGGGATGGGTGCTGTTTCGCCAGCTCCGTTCGCGGACAAGGACTTCATGCAGAAAGTACATGATCGTGTTGCTGCTCCTACTATTCGAGGCTTACGGAAAGAGGGCATCGATTACCAAGGGTTCTTGTTCATGGGACTTATGAACGTGAACGGCGAACCGTATGTGATCGAATACAACGTACGCTTAGGTGATCCAGAAGCGCAATGCATTCTGCCGCGCTTGCGTAGCGACCTGCTGGACCTCTTCGAAGGAATTGCGTCCGGTACGTTAAGTGAGTGCCATGTGGATGTGGAGGACCGCACAGCCGTTACGATCGTTATGGCCGCTGAAGGTTATCCCGGTAAGTATGCCACTGGTGAACCTATCCTCGGGATCGAAAGCGTGAAGGATGCTTATGTGTTCCAATCAGGAACAGAAATGAAAGGTGATGAACTGGTTACGAACGGTGGTCGCGTGCTATCCGTAACCGCATTCGGAAAGGATCTGGAACAAGCGATCATGGCAACCTATCGTTCGGCCGCGTTGATCAATTACGAAGGTCGGTACATGCGGTTGGATATTGGTCTGGACCTCGTAAAGAAGCCCACTGGAAAAGCCGCAACTCCCCAGAAAGCGTAAAATGATGATAAAAAGGCCAATAGCAGCGTTCAAGCCAACGTGCTGTCCTTTTGCGCCTTCTTGTTGTATTTGCCTTGTAGGTTCAACCAGTAGATCAATCCAATGAACAAGGTGATCGAGATCAAGATATTGGGCAACCATCCCATACCTACCAATAGGCTAAGACAGGTTTCGATAAAGTGGCCAATGGCGAAGAATATCTTTTGCATGCTGCGTGCTCTTGAGCGCGGCCAAAGATAGCGATCAGGAGTTATACCATTTCATCACACAAATCCCCCCGATCTACGTGCTCTTTTTCATCATTACTTCCTCGAAATAATAGTTACGTAACCACTGCTATGCAACGATTATTTCAATTCGTCCTGATAAAAAATAGCGGCGCATCTTCGGGTGCTTTTGTATAACGGAATGGTATTAGCAACGTAAAACCATGCTTGCAGGCCTATTTCGAAGCAATCGCCCAGCAGTTCTTGTGCTCCTGACGGTTATTGTGCCAGCATTGTTCCTGCCATGGATCTGGGATGCAGGTCCGCCAACGCGTGCATCCATGCCATTTCATCAGGCCATGCAGCTTTTGGCGAGCGATCGGACCTGGGTCCGTGGACTAGCTGGGATGGTCGCTATCATCCTGATCGCCATTCAGTTGACTGCACTTGTCAATAATTCCGAGCTGATGATGCGCCGGAACCACCTACCTGCGTTGTTCTTTCCCTTGTTACTTGCTGCTTTTGGTGATCCTGTGCCGATCGGCCCCGCACTATTCGGAATGCCATTCGTGTTGTTCGCGTTGCAACGCACCTGGTCCATAACGAATTTGGGTAGTGTGTTGGGACCGCTTTTCGATGCCGGACTATTGATCGGCATTGCTTCCCTTTTCTATTTGCCTTATGCCTTCATGGTCGTAGTGATCTGGGCTTCGGTCTCCGTAATTCGCCCATTCTTCTGGCGCGATCATTTGGTTCCCCTGCTGGGCGTTGTTGTGGTGCTCTATTTGACGTGGGGTGCGCTGAAATTGATGGGAGTGGAGCATTGGCGGCCTCTGTATACCATTATGGATCGCAACCTGCTTTCCTCACATGAGGTCGTTCGTTCACAACGGGTACTCTTCTATTTTCTTTTGGCGGCCTTTATCGGCATTGGAGCTCTGGCATTCGCAAAAGGTTACGGCAGTGGCGTAATGCGTGAAAAGAACTTGCGATCTTCATTCCTTGCTTATTGTGTTGCAACCATAGCGCTGATCGGGCTGCTTTGGATGCTCTCCAAACGCTTTCCACCCGTGATCGCCGCGGTTCCGTTGGCTGTTCTGTGTGGGTATGCGGTACATGACAATAAACGCGCGTGGATAGGGGAACTCGGTATCCTTGGGATGGGTGCGCTTGCTGTTTGGGGCATGTGGGGTTGAAGGGTTGGGAAGGGTAGTGGGCAGTAGCAATTGGCAATAGCAGTAGGCAAAAGTTAGTACCGTTAGCAGAACACACTATCAATTATATTTGGATAAAACATCGATAATGGCTGGGTTCAAAGACCTTTTGGTGTATAAGAAAGCGTTCGAAATGTCACAGTTGGTTTTCAAATTGAGTAAGCGCTTTCCTTCGGAAGAAAAGTATTCGTTGACTGACCAGATCCGACGTTCTTCACGTTCAGTAACTGCGCAGTTCGCTGAAGGGTATAGGAAAAGGAGATATCCTTTGCATTTCATCGCTAAAATGACCGATTGCGATGGTGAAAATGCAGAGACACAAGTCTGGTTGCATCATGCGGTTGCTTGCGAGTATGTAAAGCAAACTGAAATTGAGCCGATCTTGAGCATAACTGAAGAAATAGGACGTTTGTTGGCTCATGCAATTGAAAACCCTGAAAAGTATTGTGGCAAGCAGAAGTAGATCACGGGCCTTTGCCCACTGCTTCTGCCCACTGCCCACTGCTTAGAACCAACAGCTTCCGTAACTTCGCGGTCGGTTAACAACAGATCAATACCTCCTATGAAATTCGGCATAGTCACGTTCCCTGGTTCCAACTGCGATGAAGACATGGCCTATGCGCTGGGAACGTTGATGGAGCAACCCATCGAGCGGCTTTGGCATAAGGAAGTGGACTTGAAAGGCGTGGATGTGGTGGTCCTACCCGGCGGTTTCTCTTATGGTGATTACCTGCGCAGTGGTGCCATTGCTCGCTTTTCTCCGGTGATGCGCGCAGTTGCACATCACGCTGCGAACGGTGGCGTAGTGATCGGTATTTGCAATGGATTCCAAGTTCTTTGTGAAGCAGGCCTGTTGCCTGGTGCGCTTATGCACAATGAAGGGCAGCAGTTCATTTGTGAGAACGTCTACATCAAAGCGGTTACGCAAAGGACCAAATTAACGCGGGCGATCCCGAATAAAGCGTTGAAGATCCCCATTGCACACGGTGAAGGGCGCTATCACGCGGATGAGGCAACGTTGAAAGGTCTGAAGGAGAATGACCAGATCCTCTTCAAATACTGCGATAGCGAAGGACGCACGTTCGATACTGCGAACCCGAATGGATCAAAAGAGAACATTGCCGGTATCTGCAACAAGGAGCGCAATGTGTTCGGCATGATGCCACACCCGGAGCGCGCCATGGACAAAAGACTAGGGAATACCGACGGCCGGTTCTTGTTCGACTCCTTGCTGAAGGATGTCCTGGTGGGTTCGTAACGAGGGTGCGAATCCTCCCTCGATCACGCTTTGGGGCTCTGTTCCGTAACACGTGAGAACCGGATCACTCGAATGCGAATTCCATTCAGTGAACGTGAATTCCGGACTTGGTCTCGCTTCAATGGTCGTCGGGATGTTCTTGAATGAATGGATCCGTATTCGGCCGGGTGCCATCTCGCGTCCGTTGATCAATAAATGGCCCGAGCCTGGATCAGGTGCAATGATCGTTACTATTCGTACTTCATGCCGAGTTCGTTCCCCGAGATAGTGCATCAGATAGGGTCCACGCTCCGCGATCATTTCGTGGACTTCTCCCAATGCGTGGTTTGGGTCCGGACGGTCCAGCTTACCGTCCCACCGTTTTTGATCCTCCGCAAGTACCGCACTGTTCGCTTGGTAAATGCTATCAGCTATGGCATGTAGGTTGAATGGGTTCAGAATGGTGGCCTGCAACGCTACCATACGCATCAATAGCCTCTCCTGAATTTCCGGATGGGTCAACAACGACGATAGATAGGGTGCTTCCTGTTCCGTGGACATGCACATGCGCAGGACGCTATTCTCTTTCGGTGCGCTCCAGAGATCCATATCGTAAAGGATCCAACGCCATCTTCCTGGCTCACCATCGATATGCGGCCGGTAGCAACGTACGTTAAGATCATGGTCCGCACGACCAGTGTACAGGTCCAAACAAGCGAGGTCGATCAAGCTTTCCATATCGATCAATTCCTCGATCTCTTTCATCGGTGCTTTTCGTTCGATCAATTCAACTGCATGGTATAGATCCGCATTGCTGCCACTGATCGGACGCAATGCGGGGCCTTCCAATACATCCAGATCCTTTGTTCTGCTCAAGGCTGCTAACCACTCTTCATCTTTCGGAGGCATCAATCGATAGGTGCCCCAGTAAGCGTTGTTAAGGTATACTGGCCATGTCGTAGAAGGCTGAACGTCCAGCGCTAGTCCACCTTTGCACACAACGGACTCCATGATCGTGTTGTGCAAGTAGCCATTCGGACTTGCATCGGCACGTAGAATTGCCTCGGTATAGATCTCTCCATTGGGGAAAGGGAACCCATTTCCAGGGCCAGCATATTCATCACGTGCAAAAAGTTTGAATGAGCGTTTGGCCATTCCTCGTGATCCACTGCCGCTGATCCGGATTCCCGCAACGATACTATGTATTTCGTCGGTTCCTGTCGGGTCTGCGTTGAGGAATTGGATCACTACAGGGCGCTCCCAGCCCTTTCCTGTTCGCGTATTATTGGAGAATACACCTTTCGTATAGATCCCTGTGCTATCGTTCCATAGATCTTCAGGGTCCACGGTGAGGTGGATCGCATGGTCCAATGATGGGTCGAATATGTAGGATGCGATCATCTCGGAACTTGGCAAAGCGTCCTTCTGGTAAGCGATGGCACGGATCGTTGTGGTCTCGTGCACTTCCATCGGAGATCGCCATCGTTCACTTTGAGGGCTAGGTACACTACCATCCGTGGTATAGCGTATCTCATCATATTGAGTGCCGTTAAGGTCAAGTTCAAAAGGCCTGAAATAGATGCCTGGTTGGATGGTTGGAAGAGGTGTTGCCGTTCGTGTAATTGCATATCCGGGGTAGCGATTCGCGGCGCCTGGTGTTGGTGTTTCGAAGATCTTGAAGTTGCCATCAGCCTTTTGCTCCCTGCCAAGACTTAGCGTCGCAATAAGTTCAGTATAGGACACGGAGTCCATAATGGTTGATCCATCTGAAGCGATAAGTTGCACTGTCGCTCCGGATCGTGGCAACGTAGCTCGGATGTGGTCCGGCCCAAGGTTTGGTTCACCATCACACCACAAGACCAAATAACTGTCCGCAGGAATAACGATCGGGGCATCGATCATATGCCTTACACCATTGATCACCAACCGCGTACCCAATAACTGATATGCACTAGGGCCGGTGTTGTAGAGTTCAACCCAATCAGAGATCTTACCTACATCCGCATTCGGTTCGAAGGCATGCGCTGCTTGCAATTCATTGATCGTAACCGTTTGCGCGGAGGCGAGATCAACAAATAAGAAGAGGTACAAGAAGAAGCCAAGAATGGTTTTCACCGGCCAAAATTAGGGCTTAGGTGAATGCGGTGTTGGGAAATTTTGGTCGATGGGGGGTGCAGAGAAAGAGCGTTGTCTTTAAGCGTTCCATGACATTAATTCCCCAACGCATTCTTCGTCACCCAGATCCGCCAACCAACGATCAGTTTTTCGAATTTGGTGAGGCGTTGAAGGTCCTTGTCCCACAGACGAGGAAGAATTGCCTTATTGATCTTCGCCACTAGGCGGAACAGGTTCTTATGCATTTTCTCCGGTATATTCTTCCATGCTGCATTGCTCGCCCGGCCACTCCAATTCAATGGTGGCGTGGTGAATGCCCAGTGCTTTCAGTTTGTTGCGCGCTAGGATCTTGATCTCCGATGCACGTGTGGCGTCAACATCGCCCAAGACAATGTGAACGGTGTGGATCATGAATGAACCATCCAAGGTCCACGTGTGTTGATCGTGCAACTCTGCAACACCGGGTATTTGCTTCAGTTCAGCTTCCAATTCCACTGCGTGGATCCGGTGTGGTTGTGCTTGCATCAGGATCGCCGTGCCTTTGCGTAATGTGCCGAACGCATTGTACAAAATGAATAGACTGATCCCAATACTCAACAGCGGGTCGATGAACGCCAATCCAGTGAAATACATGATCACCGCACCAACCAGGACCGCTGCCCAACCGAGCACATCTTCCAACAAGTGCAGATAAGCTCCGCGTTCATTCAGCGTTTCACCTCCATGTAATTTCCAAGCAGCGAATCCGTTCATCGCCAACCCGAAGATCGCGATGCCGATCATGCCCTGCGTATTCGGTAGTTCAGTGGCCCAGAGCCGAGGGATGCTGAAGAACAACATTCCCAAAGCACCGGCGATCAGCACCAATGCCGTAAGCCATCCGCCCAGCATACTGTACCGTCCATAGCCATAGCTATACCGGTCATCACGCCCTTTCATCGCCACGCGTTGCAACCACCAAGCAGCGCCCAATACCAAACAATCACCCGCGTCATGCAAGGCATCGGTGATCACCGCAATGCTATTGGTATACCAACCTCCAACAGCTTCAAAGATCGTAAATGCCAGATTGATGAAGAACGCCGTACGCAATGCAATGGCGCTGGCCATACTCGGTTCGCCGTGTGTGTGTGCATGACCGGAATGGTCGTGTGCGTGTGCATGCGTGTGAGGCATTGGGCGAAGGTAGTTGGCCGCACCCAACAACAATTCGGCTCGACTTCTTTGCGAATAGCTTATGCGCTAAAACGTTGGTGTTGTCTCCTAATACATGCTCAAATAGATCCAGCAATGGGCCCTAGATATCCCACACTTAACCAAATTGATCGAGAGGAGGCAAGTAATTGCATAGTCAATTTAGATCAAACTTACAAGGGTCTTAATACCCATTGTAAAGACCCATTTACCGTCTTAGTTTTGGAAGGCGCAATTCACCCGTGAATGTTCATGGGAGGTGACAACAAAAAAAGCCCCCCGGTGCTTGTAACACCGAGAGGCCGTGTCGCTTATGTCCCACCTAACCCACTTGCATAGGTAAACGAAACAGAAGCATACAAAGATAGAACGTTTCCCTAGCTAGGCTAGGCAGCGTTCCTGCAACTCATGCGGTCTTTGAGGTACCCTACCTTAACCTGCGCAGGTAAGGGTTCATCGTAGCAGTAAAGACCGGAATATTGCTAACGGTCAACACGAACAACGAACGAATGATACATTACTCTGGGAATAACAGAAAGTACGCTGCCAATGGGGTGGTGTGCTTTCTGTTGTTCTTTCTTTCGTTAACCACAAACGCGCAGAATCTGGTGCCGAATCCGAGTTTTGAGATCTATGATACCTGCCTACAGGTTATCGGATTTCAAACGCAGGACCAAGGCCCTCAAGGCTGGTTTTCAGCTTCCATAACACCGGATTTCATGCAAAGCTGTGGACCTTATGGTGCGGTGAATGGCTTACCGTTGAATGCGTTTACATTTCAAGAAACATTAGATGGCTCCAATTGCATAGGACTTTTTACCTTCCATCAGAATGGTCAAGATCAACAAGATCAGCAACGCGAATGGGCGATGGTTGAATTGTTGGAGCCTTTGGTGGTCGGTCAGACCTACTACGCAAGTTTCTATGCCAATGCGGCGTTCGGTGGGAATGCGCAATATCCGTTGATCTGGGTATGTTCTGATAATGTTGGGATGTTGTTTACAATGGAGACCAAACAGTGGCTTCAAGGAAATGCTCACCCTGCACCACTGAATAGGTCACATGTTCGCCAAACGACCATACTATCCGACACAGTTGATTGGACCTTGGTGAGTGGGAGTTTTGTTGCAGACAGTGCGTACCAGTATGTGATGCTTGGGAACTTCTACAGCAATATTCTAACCGATACACTGCAATTCGCACCACAGAGCGATCCGTGGTTTTGGTTTCCTTGGGGATATACATTGATCGACAAAGTCTGTGTTTCAACGAGCCCTAATGGATGCGATATGGCGCAAGCGATCAATGTGGATGAGGAGGTTGTTGTGAGTCTGTACCCTAACCCAGCTTCGGACCGCCTAGTAATTAGCGGAGCGGAAGGTAGCCGGGTAAGTATATACGACATGTTAGGTCGAGTCGTCCATCAAGGATTTGTTACAGGGACACCGTGGAGCTTGAATGTCAGCAATTGGGCACGGGGAACATATTACGTCGGAGTTTGGAAAGGAGAAGTGTTGAGTTCGTTAAAGTTCGTGTTGATCGATTAGCAATTGTCCGGTCTTTCGATAATTCAAAAACGAAAGATCATGAAAACGAAAAGGTCTCTATGGCCGCTATGTGCGGTCGCATGCCTCACATTGTCTCTAGACGTGCAAGGTCAGGCGTCCGTGCCGGGAAATCTCGGTGGGCCAACTAATTATTCGGGTTGGAACAGCGCTACAACAATTCCCCTTGAAGTCCGCCACAACGGCAACTACCCGATCCAGTGGTTCACGGACAGCATACAGCGCATGCAGTTGTGGAATACCCAGAACAGGAACATTAATAGTTTTAACATAAAGCAGAACGGATACGTTGGCATTAGCGATCAGCCCCTGCTCTTTGATGGAACTACTTGCCCTGGGCCTTTTTCGCGGCTGCATTTGGCAGATAGCCTCAGCAACGACCCAAACAATTTCGCCCAAGAATTAGGTTTTCGCCCTTGGATGCGTAACGGTATAACCTTTACCGGCAATGCAGATCAAGGGTACATGGGCCAGCGGTATTACGATAATGACAATACGGATATGGTGATCCAGTGGAGCGATATCCCCGGGTTTTCACGAGCAGATCGCATGCGCACATTTTTTTTTACATCTGAATTCACAGGCACACCAGATGGAATGAACTCATTGGAAGGATTGGAAGCTACCCTTTGAAGGTAGGTGGCCTCACCCAACAACTACCCGTCCCGTTTTCTTCGCCAACTTTTTCTTGGCCTCGGTCATTTTCATGATCTCCTGCAATGTGGCGATCACGTTCAGCTCGTCGGCGGTCTTCAGGTCTTCTTGGCGGTCGCGTATCATGCGGTCAACACGGCGTTCTTTTAAAATGTCTACCGCTTCTTCCAACGCATCTCGCAAGGCTTCACTTTCGCGCTTCACGTGGATCTTGTGCCGTTCCTTCCAGTTCGGACTGAGGTCATGTTTCTCTGTCAAGAGGTCGATGGCCATGGTGCGCCAGTTCTCTTCTTCATGGCCAACGTAGCGCGCTGCATCGATCGCTTCGCCGAGGTTGCTCTTGTGGCGATAATCCAAGTATATCTCACGGAACAGCGGCTCATCGAAGAGGATATCATCCAATGCCAGTAGCTCGAACATCAGTTCAGCAACGCTTGTTTCTTCTTCTTCATCGTTGCCTTCTTCATCTTGGAATTTCACCATGATCCGTTCGTGACCGTAGCTTAGTAGCATGCGCAAAAGATCGCGCTCTTGTGGTGCGGTGCCGAGGTCTTCGACGATCGGTTGCGGTGGCGCAAGATCAGGTGTTAATTGTGCTTCGGGGATGAAATCGCCACCGAGTTTTTTCTTGTATTGCCTGCGCAGCACCTTGTTCATTTCGCTGATCAAGGCCTGTTCGTTGATCTGCAATAATGTGCTGCATTGTTTCACATACAACGCGCGAAGAACCAGGTCCGGAACCAGCGAAACACTTTCGACTATCTCATGGATCGCAGCTGCTTTTTTTACCGGGTCATTGCCACTATCGGCCATAAGCAGTTCGGCCTTGAAGACCAAGAAATCTTGCGCATGTTCCGTGAGGTGGGCCGAAACCTCACTGCTGCTGTGGCTTTTGGCGTAACTGTCCGGATCCTCTCCTTCCGGGAACGTAACCACTTTTACGTTCAAGCCTTCTTTCAATATCAGATCGATACCGCGCAAACTGGCCTTCATGCCAGCGGCATCACCATCATACAAGATGCACACAGTTGCAGCGTAGCGTTTGATCAATCGAACTTGGTCTTCCGTCAAACTGGTACCGCTACTGGCAACAACATTCGTGATGCCTGCTTGGTGCAAACTGATCACATCCGTATAGCCTTCCACCAAGTAGCATAGCTCATGCTGCACAATGCTTTTCTTGGCTTGGTAGATCCCATAGAGCGATTTGCTTTTTACATACAACAAGCTCTCCGGACTGTTGAAATACTTCGGTAGTTTTTTATCGCTCTTCAACGTGCGCGCACCGAATGCGATCGGCGAGCCGCTCAGCCCGTGGATCGGGAACGTTACACGGCCTTGGAAGAAATCCCACGGTGATCCATCGCTTTCCCTGTGTTTGATCCATCCCGCTTTCTCCAACAACTCCGCATTGAATCCATTGGCCTGCGCTGCGTAGGCAAATGCGTTGCCTTGTTCCGGGACATAACCCAGTTGGAATTCTTTGATCGTGGCATCGGAAAAGCCGCGTTCACGGAAATAGGAGAGCCCTATGCGTTTTCCTTCATCCGTTTCCCAGAGCTGCTCCATGCTCCAGTTCATGGCCCATTGCTGGATCACGGATAAGCTTTCGCGTTCGCTTTGCGCGATCTCCTGTTCTGGCGTTTGCTCTTCTTCCGGTAGGTCGATGTTGTACCGTTTCGCAAGCCACTTCAGCGCCTCAACATAGCTGAGATGTTCATGCTTCGTGAGGAAGGTTATGCTATCACCGGCTTCGCCACATCCGAAGCATTTGTAAATGCCCAGGTTCGGGGTAACATTGAAGGATGGTGTTTTCTCGTTGTGGAATGGACACAGTCCCAAATACCGCGATCCTTTCCGTTTCAACGCAACGAATTCACCCACTACTTCTTCTACGCGAGCAGCTTCTTTTACTTCCTGAATGGCATGGGGTGCGATCATTACCGGGGCGTGAAATTACACTAGCGACCGCAGCCGTTGATCCAACGGATACAAATCTGTGATCGGTGCTATTTCAGCTCCACACCCAAGCTGTCGAATTGTGCGGTCTTGATCAATTCGCCTTTGCGATCATAGAATTTCCATTCTCCAACCTTGAGATCAAGCCTGTATTGACCACTGTAGAACAACATTCCATTATCGTGGAATACTTCGTTAAGGCCATTCTGTTTTCCATTGCTATACACGGTCTTACTGCGGATGGTGCCATTTCCGAAGTAGGAGGTCCACGGCCCCTGTCGTTCGCCGTTCTCTTGTAGACCGGTCATACGGCCGCCATCCGGGATCTGAATGTCCTGAATGCCATCCTTGCGCACGGGTGCCTTGGTCGTATCCTTTGGGGCGATGGTCGCTTCTTCCGATGAAGGTTGAGTTTGCTGCTGAGCTTGTTGAGGTGTACATGCAACTAGAGCGCCAATGAACATGGCAGACCAACAGGAGGTGTGAAGTATGGTAGTGATGGATTTCATTCTAACGGATCCGTTGTCCAATGAATTCTTATTTCGTCCGTTCCACGGTCAATTGTACAAGGCCTTCCAACGCATCGCGGTACTCGTTCTTGGGAAAGGTATGCAGTGTTCCGATCGCTTTGTCCCGGTATTCGAGCATACGCGCATGTGCATGTGCGATCCCGCCTGCTTCCGATACCATTTGAACCAATCGGGTTACCGACCGATCATCTTCGTTCTTGTTCTTCACCACATCGATCATCCACCGGCGATCCGACTTGGAGACCTTGTCCAGTGCGAAGATCAGTGGCAGGGTCAGTTTTTTCTCTTTGATGTCCAGTCCCGTTGGTTTGCCAATATCCTGGCCGTTGCCGTAGTCGAACAGATCATCTTTTATCTGGAACGCAATGCCGGTGTACTCCCCGAATTTGTGCATACGTTGCACGGCTTCAAGCGGCTGACCTGCCGCGCTTGCTCCACTGGCACAGCAAGCTGCGATCAAGCTGGCTGTTTTCTTGCCGATTATGTCGAAATAAACGTCCTCCTTGAAATTCAGGTTTCGCGTTTTTTGAAGTTGAAGCAGTTCGCCTTCGGACATTTCACGCACAGCAGTGCTTACGATCTTCAACAATTGGAATTCATCCTTTTCGATCGCTAATAACAAGCCACGACTTAAGAGGTAATCACCGACCAATACTGCGATCTTGTTCTTCCACAGTGCATTTATACTGAAGAATCCACGTCGCATGGAGCTGCTGTCCACCACATCATCATGCACCAACGTGGCTGTATGGAGCAGTTCGATCAAACTTGCCGCGATGAATGCACTGTCCTGCACGGGGCCGAACTGTTTCGCACTGAGCAAGGTGAACATCGGACGCATTTGCTTGCCTTTCCGCTTGACGATGTAGTGCATAACGCGGTCCAACAGCGCTACTTGACTGCGCATGGCTTCTCGGAAATGGGGCTCAAAGGCCTTCATTTCCTCAGCTATTGGCCGTTGTATGGCTTCAATGGTCACCAATGCAAACTCCCATGAAGAACCAATGGCCCACCGGGAACGGCAAAGATGGCGAACACGGCACGTTGACACGCAACCTTTTTCCAGAATCTCGTCTGCGTTGAATAAGCCCCCAACTACCTACCTTCGCCACGCATGAATTCCCGTTACCCCATTTTTCGCAGTTTCCTGTTGACCGCAGCTTGTGCGTTGAGTCTGGTGGCAATGGCCCAAAAGGAAAAGCCGAAGACCATCTTGTACAAGGACCGGGTCAATGCTGCGTTCGATACGGTGAATTGCGTGAAGAACGTTTTTAAAATAAACCCGCTTCTTTTTTTTCGCGGAGAGATCCCGCTTTATTACGAACGTGCACTTACAGCACGTTTGAGCCTTGAAGTGGGCATTGGCGTTACATACAGGAATTATTTGGCACTATCCATAGCAGGCGATGACGCTGATGATTATGGAAGGGGTGTAGAGATCCAAGCAAAGCCCAGCTTCCACATCGGAGGACGTTATTATCACCAGATCGATATTGAGCCACAAGGGTGGTATACACAACTGGAATTCGCCCACGTAGAGTATTCAAAGAGGATCCTTCATAAGGATTCATTGGGGCGCTTCCCGGAAGATCCAGAAAGCTCTGACGATGTAAGGACGTACAATGATCTTCGATTGTATATGGGCTACCAGTTGTTCAGTTCATCGAGCAATTGGATGGCAGATATCTATGGCGGAGTGGCTTTACGGTCTCGTAATTCGGTTAAGGTCATTGAAACATTGGACCTTGTTAATGACCAATACACCTACGTTATTGAGGAGACCGATGATACGGTTCCTGCATTCTTCCTTGGTTTCAAGGTCGGCCTAGGATTCTGACAAGGGATCTGAAAACGGTTCACTTCATTACACGCTCACCGTCCTTGATCGCTGGCGCGTTCTTGTTGGCCAATTGTCCACATGCGGCATCGATGTCCTTTCCACGACTGCGTCGAATGCGCGCAACAATGCCTTTGCTTTCCAAGTGGTACATGAACGCTGCCGCATCTTCCTCACTTGTGCGCTGGAATGATCCTTTTATGTTCGCGCCAGCATCGATCGGATTGTACTCGATCAGATTCACTTTCGAATCCACATCGCTGGCATAGCGCACCAATTCCTGTGCATCTGCGATGGAATCGTTGAACCCTTTCAGTAGGATGTACTCGAAGGTGACATCCTTTTTCGTCATTCGTGTGTAGTAGCGCAACGCGTCCTTCAGCTCCGCCAACGAATTCTGTTCGTTGATCGGCATGATGGTATCACGCTTCGCATCATTCGCAGCGTGAAGGCTTATTGCAAGGTGGAAACGCGCACCGTCATCCGCTAGTTTCCGGATCATTTTTGCGATACCCGCAGTGCTCACTGTTATGCGACGAGAGCCCATTCCCAACGCATCCTGCGAGTTGATCAGGTCCGCACTGGCCATGGTGTTCGCATAGTTGAGCAATGGCTCGCCCATGCCCATGTACACAATGTTCGTTACGTTCTTCTTGTTGTATTTCAGTGCAAGATCATCGATCAAGGTCACTTGGTCCACGATCTCTGCGGCATCCAGGTTCCTGATGCGCTTCAGCTTGCCCGTTGCACAGAATGAACAGGTCAAGCTGCACCCGATCTGGCTGCTTATACAAGCCGTTTGCCGTTTGGGTGTAGGTATTAGAACGCCTTCAACTATGTGGCCGTCCCAGGTTCTGAATGCACACTTTATCGTGCCATCTTCGCTTCGTTGTTCTTCCACCAGCACAAGTGGCCGGAACAATGCGCTCTCGCTCAGTTTTTCGCGAAATGCCTTGGGTAGGTCGGACATATCATCCCAGGCA
>JAGNUG010000057.1 GCA_017987115.1 Flavobacteriales bacterium
CCACTGAACCAAGGCTCGATCTTATCCACCCAGCGTAGGTTGATGATGTGTTTGCGGTTCGCTCTGAAATAGATCCGGGGGTCAAGCTTCTCCTCCAACTTGTTCAGTGATCGCAGTACCAAAGGTTTTTGATCTTTGAAACGGACGCGCACATAGTTGCCTTCACTTTCAAAATACCGTACATCCTTCAACGTAACGAACCAGCACTTCTCGCCATCCTTTAAAAATATCTGATCGTTCTCATGCAAGGTATCCCGGTGCGAAGCGTCCGGATCGCTGGTGGTCTGCAACTTATTGATCGCGGCATCCAAGCGTTCCGGGTCAATTGGTTTCAAGAGATAATCCAAGGCATTTACTTCAAAAGCCTTTAGCGCGTGTTCGTCATATGCGGTAACGAAGATCACGTTCGGTGCTTGGTCCAGCGCTTCCAAAAGATCGAATCCGGTCCTTTCCGGCATATTGATGTCCAAGAACAACAGGTCCGGATGTTTTTCCGCGATCAACGATTCGGCCTCATCGGCGTTGGCTGCTTCTCCCACAACCTGTATGCTATCATATTTCTCCAATAGCCCGGCGAGCTCCTTCCTTGCCAAGCGTTCATCATCAATTATAATGGCTTTCATAGTGGGTCGATCGTTTGTTGTCGGTTGTTATGCAATGATCGGTCGTTCTGTTCGACGGATACCGACCTGTGAGTGATAGCGTTCATTTTTGATCAGGAATTTCCACCTCGGTCACTACCATTCCATCGCGGTTCTGGATCTTCAGGTGTGCTTCTCCCTTATAGAGCATTTCCAATCTGCGTCGTGTGTTCCTTAATCCGATCCCAACGCGCGAAGTCATACTGGCCTCGCCGTTCACATGACCGGTTCCTGGTGCTTCAAAGTGCCCACTGTTGCGAATTGAAAGTATTAAGCCGTTCAAGCTTTTTTGAGCACTGATATGGATGTCGCCACCATCCGCATATTTCGCTACCCCGTGTCGTACGGCATTCTCCACAAGGGTTTGTAGCAACATTGGTGGTACTTGGATCCGGTCCAGATCCGGTTCAATGTTCCATTGCACACGTAACCGTTCTTCGTAACGGATGCGCTCCAGACCGAGGTAAGCTTTAACTATATCCAGTTCTTCACCCAATGGAACCGTTTTGCGTTTTACCGTTGCCAAGGCATTGCGAAGTATTGCACTCAATTGAGTGATCGCACGTTTTGCTTCAGCAGGGTCTTCATCGACCAAAGCACGAATGCTATTGAGCGCGTTGAACATGAAGTGCGGGTTCATCTGAGCGCGCAAATTCTGTAGTTGATTCTCGTGATTGGCGGTCTGGAGCCTTAGGTTCCGGATCTCCTCTCGTCGGTGCCGGATGAAATAGGTGTAACCTAAATAACAAAGTGACCATAGGAAAAGTAATACCACCCAATTCAGAATACGTCCAAAGAGATCGGATGCGGATCCCGAAAGTAGCGGTGCGAAATCGAATGATAGATCGTGGATGATCCCTAATGCCAAGAAGGCGGTGAAGCCGAGAAGAACCGACCAAAGTGCGAGGCGAGGTAGGACCCACCCCAGATCCTTGTCCAACCATCCTCTGCGTATGATGATACTTCGGAAGTAATGGCTTATCAGTATCCCGATCACGAATACCACGAAATTCACCTTAACGCCATCAGTTGTTAAACGATCCTCCAAATAGTTCCAGAATAGGAATAGGCCAGTGAATACACCCCAACCGATCAATTGAGTAACCCAATACACGACTCGCGTGCGACTGAATAGATCAAAACGGTGGGTTCCTGAGGACATAGTACGGAGCTAAAGTACCCGAACGATCCGGAGCTACAATATGGAATACATGAACGGCTTGATCCGTTGGTGGGAGGCTACATTCAACTTTCTGGATATGAGGTTCATCATTCCACGAACCTCGGACTGCTATCTTTCGGCGATGAATTTTCTTGGCCATCTCTACGTTTCGGGCAATACACCGCTTGTGATCGTTGGGAACTTCATGGCCGATGAGATCAAAGGGCGGGATCTTAGCAAATATCACCCGGATGTAGAGCGTGGAATACGCATGCACCGGGCAATTGATTCGTTCACGGATAAGCATCCGCTACAGCATGCGGGAAGAGCGCGTGTTCGACAATACTCAGGTCGCTATTCCGGAGTGGTCATGGACATGTTCTATGATCATCTCCTGGCCAAAGACCCGCATTGGTGGGCGGAAGAATCTTTGTCTGAATTTGCAGCGCGCATGTACGCCCTTTTGCCTGAACATGCCGACCTGATGACCGAACGAACCCAACACCTGTTGCATTACATGGTAAGTCGGGATTGGTTGACCTCATACAGAACAATTGAGGGTATTGGTCAAGCCATCAGTGGTTTGGCACGCCGTGTGCCGAAAGGAGAGTCCATGATAGGAGTGGAACATATACTGGAAGCCCAATTTGACCAGTTCAACGAGGAATTTCATGCGTTCCTCCCAGAGTTGGAACAACACATTGCTGAGTACGTATGATCCCTATGCCGCGTAAGATCTTGCTGGTCTTTGGATTTGTGCTTTTCAGCGCAGCTTGTTTCGTGGCATTTCGGAACATGGATGTTTCGTTGCCTGAGCAACGTGTGGCGTGGGCGGACCCCAAGGTTGTACGGGACCTTTCCGATATTCGAGAAGATACGTTGCGTATTCTGGTCTTGGAAGACCCACTCACTTGGGAGGTTCGTCCTGGCGCTGTATCGGGTTTGGAACACGACATCTTACGTCGTTTTGCCAAGACAGCTGACCTGAACATAACGTTCATACCCATGATCGATCCGGATTCAATGTTGCTCGCCTTGCAACTTGGCAGAGGAGATCTCATAGCGGCGCAATTGGTAATTCGGGATGACCATGAGCATTGGGTCAAATTCTCGCGTCCGTACCGCGAAGTACGTCCCGTGTTGGCTGTTCTTCGGGAAGACCCGGTCCCGGCTCGGATCATTGATGGTCCAATTGTCCGAACTGCGCTGGATACGATAGAGATCAGCCAATGGTCTCCATTCGCAACTCCCGGTTATGATCTAGGAAAAGGAGACCTGGCCCACCATTTCATACGGGTTGAAAAGAATATTACACCGGAAGAGCTTCTTATGGAAGTGGTCATGGGGAGGCATCATGCAGCGATCATTTCCGATGCACGCGCTTCATATGAGGCTGGTCGATTCCCGGTACTGGATTTTGAACGGTTGGATCGTCCCGATCAAAAACTACGCTTTGCCATGCGAAAGAATGCTCCGGAATTGAGCACAGCGCTGGATTCCTGGTTATCTGATAAGGACGTTATTGCGGAGCATGAACTCATCATGAAGGCTTATGCAAGCAAGATCCCCAAGCAGGGCCCATTGAGAATAATGAAAGGTATTCCTGTGAGTGGTGATAGCATTTCTCCATTTGACGCGGAATTTCAACGGTATGCCTCAAATAGCGGATGGGACTGGGAGTTATTGGCTGCTTTGGCCTATAAAGAGTCACGTTTCGATAGTAATGCGGTTTCTCACAAAGGAGCGCGAGGTTTGATGCAGATCATGCCTCGGACAGCATTGCGCCTTGGATTGGATTCATCCATGATGGCCGGCGATCACATCGAGGCTGCAACAAGGTTCCTGAATCGATTGGATACACTGTGGATGCGAGCGGTTCCCGATAGAGTGCAACGGATGCGGTTCATGCTGGCTTCATACAATGCTGGTCCGGGTCACATCATAGACGCACAGCGCCTTGCCGAGAAACTTGGGTTCGATCCTGAACGTTGGGATCATAATGTGGAACGTGCTGTGCTACTATTATCCAAGCCTCGGTATTATATGGACCCGACGATGCGTAATGGCTATTGTAACGGTAGTCAGGTTTTTCATTACGTACGCGATATTGAATCGCTCTATCGCAAGTTGAAACAGCGCCAACGCGTTGTCAAAAGAACACCCGAGCAGATCGCTTCAAATTTGTCGAGAGAACTGGATACAGCATCCACTAAGGTGTCGTCGGTTGTTTCGTCCGCGAAAAGCGTAGTTGAGAATGCGATCAGTGCAAACACCGCAGAAGAACGTTCACCATGATCCGCAAGCTGTTGGGCTTTTAATTGTTGCTGAACGTACACGATCATTGCCACATATTTGGCAGTAACTTCGCAGATCAGAACCCTCGTTTATGCGTCGATCAATACTTCCCTTGTTCCTATTATTGAGTTTTACTGCATCTGCGCAGCATGGTCTACCCCATGAGCTTGCGCCGGAAGAGCAACCCCTGATCCCGGCTTATAGGGATTCACGCGCTGGAGCTTCTCGTGGAATATCAACCCCGCCTGCGTTCCCTGTTCGGACCATGGCTGAATGGGAAGAAGTGCAAGCTGTGGTTGTTACATGGACCTCGTATACGGGGATCCTGAAACAGATCGTGCGGCATGCAAAGGCGGAATGCGAAGTGATCATTGTTTGTGACGATGAAGCAAGCGTTACGGATTACTTACAGAATAGCCAATATGGTGGCCCTCTTCCTGACCTGAACAATATCACGTTCCTCGTGGAGGATTTCAACAGCATATGGTGCCGTGATTTCGGACCTGAGACCATTTATCGGAACGAAGTGGATTCCGTCATGCTCTTGGATTGGATCTACAACCGTCCACGGCCTTTGGATGATGGCTTGAGTGATGCACTTGCTGCACAGATGGGATTACCCATTTATAGCACTACACAAGCTCCTTATGATCTTGTGCATACGGGAGGAAATTTCATGGCCGATGGTTTCGGTACGGCGTTCAGCAGTGAGCTGGTCCTGAATGAGAACGGACCGGGAGGGCAGTTCAATCAAACAGTGAAAACGGAAGCGCAGGTTGATGATATCATGGAACAGTTCATGGGCATTGAACAAGGACGTTATGTGAAAATGACACCGTTGCCTTTCGATGCCATTAACCACATTGATATGCACATGAAACTGATCGACGAGGAAACCCTGTTGATCGGAGAATTTCCTGTGGGCGTCAGCGATGGACCAACATTGGAGACGAACATCCAGAACGTTTTGGCCAACTACAATTCACTATTCGGTACACCGTACAGAATAGTGCGCATACCGATGCCTAGCAGCACTGGAGGTAATTATCCGCCATCGGCAAGCTATCGCACGTTCGCCAATAATATCTTCCTGAACAAGACCATTCTGGTTCCGACCTACCGGGATGAATACGATACCACGGGTCTCCGGATCCTGCGCGAAACGCTACCCGGATATAACGTCGTAGGTATTGATTGTGACAATAGTGATCAGAATATCATAAGTGCAAGCGGAGCCATCCATTGCATAACCAAAGCGATCGGTGTAGATGATCCGTTATTGATCAGCCACCAACGATTAAGCGATACGTATGAGACCGTCATTCCATATAGCGTTGAGGCCTATATGCGGCATAGATCCGGTATAGCAAATGCGCAACTTTATTGGACCACGGATACCACCCAAGGCTATGCGGCATTGCCAATGACGGATCAAGGTTCCGGGAACTGGGCCGGCGCCATCCCAGCTCAAATAGCAGGAACTGAAGTGTTCTACTATGTCGAAGGAACTTCGGTATCCGGCAAAACGCAGGTCCGTCCAATAGTGGCACCAGAGGGATGGTGGAATTTCAATGTCTTGGACATCAGCTCCGGAATTTCTGAAGCGGATGGACCTTCGATCGTAGAGGTATTTCCGAATCCTACTTCATCACTCGTCATGATCACACTTACTTCAGCTACGAATGAGCGTGTGATTGTGCGGCTCTTAGATGCTTTGGGTCGTGAGGTCATGCGCCTGCATGAAGGCGTGGTACCAAACGATAATCGCGTGTTCGCAGACATTAGCGCCTTGAGTGAAGGCGCATATAGTGTTGTGGTTGAAAGTGCCAACGGTAGGAAAACAGCACGCGTTCTAAAGCGCTAGATCCACACTACATTGTCCAAGAGTTCCGCTAGTTCTTCACGAACCGTCCTAGCAGTACTCCGTTCCCACTTTTCAATACGTACATCCCGTGCGCAAGCTCGTGTATATCGATCACAGTGGGTGATGCGATCAGTGAAGTATTCATGACCATTCGACCCTGCAGGTCCAGAACAACAACAGGGCCGCGAATTGCTCCTGTGATCTGCAAAAGCTCATGCGCAGGGTTGGGCCACAGGTGAATGTTCTGATCATTCAACTGCTCTTCTACACCGATCATGATCTCAGCTTCAATGCACAACAGGAACGTGCCTGCATCGCTACCACCGGCATTCCAAACTCGGATAAAGTGGTCCGTATTCAAATCAAGTCCTGTGAGATCCAATGGCGCGTCGATCTCAGCTTCACAAGTGATGTATTGAAGCGAATTACAGGCTGAATAGATGGCGATGCTGACGGATTGCGCATTGACGTTTTCCACTGTGATAGTACACGTTGAAGATGTTCCTGAGTTGAATGAATACCAGACATCGGATACGGTCCCATAAGGGTCACAATCAGGGTTCACTTCCGGAGAAGCATAGGCACATTCCAACGTTCCGGTATAGGGTTTACATGCTCCGATCGGCGCAGGTGTTATGCCTTGGGCAGTAGAGCAATCATCATTCGGAACAGCAGGTGAACATACGGGAGCGCAGGTCATGTTCATTGTGAAAATTCCCGCGTCCTGCTGATAACCATGTACTAGGATCAAATACGAGGTGCCGGTTACCGTTGGAAGAACAACGCGTGTTGAATTTCCAGGACATCCCGGTTGATCATCGCCACCAGCTGCACAGATCAGCGAAGAACATGTTCCGGTGAACACACTGATCTTGGTATCGAACCCGGCTTGTCCACACGTACTTAAGATCACATCATCACCATTCCCCATAAAGGTGTACCAAAGTCCTTTGGAAGTAATGTTCGCCGGTCCGCAGGTCGGGCCAGGGGTTGCAATGCCCAACGAAGTATCTCCAGTAACGGATGAGTCACAAGCCAATGGTAAGGCGCCTGAGCAAAGCACGTTCGCCGGCAACGGGCTACTCAATGTTGTGAACGCAAAAGGTCCGGCATTTCCGCTAACATCACCGATTCCACAAAGTTCCTGCACATACACTTCGTAATCGGTTCCAAGCATCAACCCACCCAAGGTAAGCGGAGGACCATTGGTGCCAACAACACCTGTTACCGTGGTTCCGGTGCCGGGTGTGAATCCAGCTGTTCCATACTCTAGGTTGAATGATGACCCGGTATTCGTCGATGTCCAATCCACCAACGCGGCGGTGTCGGCGGGGGAAATACCAATATTCACCGGCGTGCCACACGAAGGGCAACTCATCAACAGGTCGAATTGACCTGTCTCTCCATTGTATCCTTGCATAAGGATGAAATACGTGGTATTGGCATCAGCAGCAAAGGCTACCTCCGAGCAATACACATCGGGCATCACGTCATCGTTGCCTATCACACAGGTCAAGTTTCCACAAGATCCGCTGTACACGTTCATGCGCGTATCGTAGCTGTAGGTTTCGCAGGTGCTCAGAAGCACGGTGCCTTCCACACCCGTGAACGTATACCAGATGCCCGGCGCTGCAATTCCGGTAACACAATCGGCTACATTATCCAGCGTCGCGGGAACTGTGTTTCCGGAAATGGTCTGGTTACAAGCGATCGGGATGGCACCAGCGCAATCGTCATTCGGAACCTCTATGCACTGCAGTTCCAGATCGAATGTGCCGGTTTCTTCTTCATAACCATGGACCAGGACGTAATAGGTGACCCCATCCTGCGCGACGAATGCATACGATGATCCATAATTGCAATCCGTACCATCATCATTACCTCCCACACAGACAAGTTCATCGCAGGTTCCGGTGAATACACTGATCTTGGTATCATAGGAATGCGTTTCACAGGTAGAAAGTAGCACCTGTCCGGCGGTACCTTGGAACACGAACCAAACACCCGGTGCCGTTATTGTTGGACCGCAATCATCAAGGCTATCCAACGTTGCTTGTTCCGTAGTGGCGCTAATGGTCTGGTCACATGTGATCGGTATAGCTGTTGCACATATATCGTTGGAAGGTACTTGGGCACTTGCGGTCAGCGACCCCAAGAGAACGAATGCAGAAAGACACAATAGGGTAGAAGCGCGCATGGTTCGGATTATCTGGCGGTGAAGATATCCCTTGGCTAATTGAACTGTTATTTCTTTGCCCGCTTCACCCGACGTTTTTGAGGATCTTCGTGGAAATAATAGCGTAGGTCCACGGTCAGGTAACCGCCATCAATGGTGCCATCCATGTTATAGGCAGCCCCGCCTGTTTTTGCCCATATCAGTCGGAATGGCGCTAGATCATTGAACGGCCTATGAAAGGTGCCGCCTAAATAGATAGTACCGCTTTTTCGCGTTCTGTATTCCACACCGAGATTTCCCAGAATGCCAAGCTGTGCCCAATACCTACGGGCAATATCAATGCTCCCTTCATCCACAAGCGAGCGCACCTCACTGGGGTACATATCAATGGAAGCACCCAACGCGGCATTCATCCACATTTGCTCGCCAAGGCGGATATGGACCAGGCCTGTGATGGGTAGTTCATACCCCAAGTAGCGCACATTATTGCTCTCCGAGAAATTGCTCGTATCGTTGGTTATCGAATATTCATAACGGCGTTTTATCTGGCCCAGACCGGTCTCGAAAGAGATAGCATTCGTAATGCCAACGCGCACGGTCATGCCAAAGGCGAACCCACCGGTAAGTTCCACACTTCCTTTCAAGTGCTCGCGTTCCACGGTTACCAGTTTGTTGAACATGTCCAACGGTATCACAGGTTTTACCTGAATGCCGAATGTGGTTGATCCTCGTTGTGCGCAAACGGAAATACTTGAGAGGACCGCATATGTTACGAACGTCAGCTTCATTAAAAATGAACTGACCGTTCCGATACCGGTATTTTTTTGATGGATCAGGACCGTAGAATATGAGATCTGACTAGAGGTGGTTGTTTCAGTGCAAAGATGAGCACTACTCAGCAGCCACGCAGGTGTATTTCACTATCGGTCACTGCAAGAAAGGCTAGGTTGACCTCATTCGAGGAACTGTTTATTCGGATCGATCCCTAATTAGTCCTCCATGTCACGAGTTGATCGATAGGCTTGCGATAGCCTTTTGGCCATTCTATTGCCGGGTAGCCAATGAAGAATAACCCGAGCGAACTATCCTGGTCACCAAGACCAAGAAAATTGCGCATTCCGTCGCCGATCAACGGTCCACCTGTCGCCCAGAACGCTCCTAAGCCATAAGAGGCACAGGTCAGATGCATGTTCTGAACGGCGCAACCCATGGCCAGCAATTCGTCACGTTCGGAGATCTTGCCATTCGGATCACGCACCATACCCAATGCGATCACCACGGAACTCTGCATTGGACGTAACGTAACATTGTCGAATTTCCGTTGAAGGAATTTTTCAGGTAGCACCATTCGGGAATATTCTTCTCCAAGAAAGGTAGCGAGAGTTCTTCGTGCTTCACCCGTGAATACCGTAAATCGCCATGGCTGTGTCATGCCATGGGTGGGAGCATAAGTGCCATTGGTAAGCACGCGCTCAATGATCTCCTTGTGTACTTCACGATCCGTGTAGTCCTTGGGATAGATGGTTCGCCGTTGCCGGATCAGATCAGTTGCTTCACTTACACTGAATTTCATTGGTGATGGGGTAGGGCTGCAAAGTGACGGAAAGAAATGGGTTCCGAAGGGCTTAATGATCAAAGTTTTGAGCACCAGAGCCACGGAATGAAGGGCGCTTCATGCAAAAAGCAGCGTTCGGGTAAGAAATACCGTCTTTCTTTGCACAAGCCTAAAACTGAACTTGCAAGACATGAACATTCGTACACTACTAATTACCACCTCCGTGTTCGGCGGAAGCATGGTGATCGCTCAACCCACCTTAACGGCCATAAACAGTGTTGGAGCACCCGGCTCTGAATTCCCAATTGATAGGGCAGATAATTTTTTGGATGTAGGCCCTTCAGGAGCAGGGCAGGCCTATGGTTTCTGGCCGGCCAGTGTTGGAAATCGTGACTACGATTATCTGGCACCAAGCGTAACCCCAACAACGGTGCCTTCCGCAACATTGCTTACAACGGACGGTGGTACTGATACGCTGTTCCTATCATTAGGCATGGATGGCCTCGAACGTAGGGGTGAAAAGAATTCGTTAGCTGGTCTGGTCACCTATAGTGATCCGGTTCTTGAACTTAAGTTGCCGTTGGATTATGGCGATACATGGACGGATAATTTCGCAGCTTCTTTCAGTGTTCAAGGAATTGCGAACACCCGGATCGGGACGATAGCTGGTGAAGCCGACGGATATGGGTCATTATCGCTGCCTGAAGCTATTGTGGATGATGTACTACGGGTAAAGGTGCGTAAGGTGATCAATGATCAGAATCCATTCGCTGCGATCTATTGGAGTTTTGATACGTATTATTTTTTCGACGGAACGACAGGTCATCCGGTCATGAAAATGTCCATCGACACGGTTATTATAGGTGCAGGAAACCCTGCAGTAACGCGCACTGCGGAATGGATGTTCGGCCCCGGCCAGGTCGGTGTCACCGAATTGAGTTACGACGATGTGCAGTTCACAGCATATCCGAATCCTGCTACTGCTGAGGTGAACCTGAGTTTCAATACTACCGATCGCGCCCCACGCGGTATTGAGATCTTCGATGCTAGCGGCCAGCTTATGCAGCAGCAGGTTATCGCGAACACAGGTGGAGGACTCATCACTTCCGCATTTGATGTGAGCGGTCTTGCTCAAGGTGTTTATCAAGTACGTTTATCCTTCACGGACGGAACGCGTTCCACACAACGCCTGGTCGTTCGCTAAGCGATCTAGAACAGAAGCCAAAAGCCCTTTCCGGATCTCGGAAGGGGCTTTTTACTTTTCCAAGGACCCTTGAGAGGTTACTCTTATCAATCTCGTGCAAACTTGTGCGGGTCGCGATAGTCGTCGTCCATATCGCTTTTGACGCGATGCATTTTCTTTCCGATCATGGCCAACTCACGATGCCCTTGAGCTACTAGCCAGCGGAATGCATCTTCATCACCATCCCCGGTCAAAGCGAGTTGTTTCAGAACGTTCATATTATTATGCTCCAGCCAAGAGAGTGCGTTGGTATCCCCTTCAATTCCGGTTATTATCGCCATAAGGTGGGGTTGCCCATTGTCCATTAGCCACTGGCGGGCTTCCTTCTTGTTGCGAAGTGCGAACGTAAAAATGCCGAGCTCAGGGTAACCGTTCTTCATAAGCCAATCCCTGAGCCCAACATGACCGCTGATCGCTTCACCCCACGCCAGCAGGACCTTCGCTGGATATTCCATTTTCATTTGCAATACAGTTCACCTTTTATGATCGCTATTCTGAGAAGGGGTAATGCACGAACAACGAGCAAGGAACGAATATATTCCCTTGCGGGCAAGACTGCTCGGGATAACTTCGCAGCATGCGATGGACCGCGGTGATCATATTTTTAGTGTCGCTTCTAGCCACAACTCAGGCACAGGATCAAAAACAATGGGATAAGGTCTTGTCATTCTATGCTCTGGGAAAGGTCTATCCAGGCATTCGTAAATGCGATCATATGATGGTGGTTAAACCGCCACAAAAGGAATTCCTGGTATTAAGGGCAGAAGGAAAGAACAAGATCGGCGAATACGACCACGCAAAGAACGATGCGCGGGAAGCCTATGGCCTGTTCGATGGTGAGTTGAAGCGGTTGGCGGCATTACAACTGGGCATATCCATGCTCGGTCTGGGGGCACCGGATAGTGCGCGCACATGGTTGGAGCGTTCACTGGGTTCTCCCAAGGACGTTGAAGCGTGGTATCGTTTGGGTTTATTGGAGAAAGCGAAGAATGACCATAATGCTGCAATTGTCCATTTCGATAAGGTCCTGGCGATCGAACCAGCGAATGCGCTGGTACTAAGTGAACGCGGTGGTAGTTATGCGTTGATGGGAGATACGGTGAAGGCAAGGGAATCACTGGACAATGCGTTGGAACTGGAACCAAGGAATGCCGTTCTTTGGAATGCGCGAGGATACTTCCTCCATGCATCTTCAGGCCATTTTGAGAAGGCTATAGCGGACTACGATCGCGCGATCAAACTGGATCCGAACTACAGTTTCGCTTTCAATAACCGAGGTTGGGCCTATTACAAGTTGGGTGACCGGAACAAGGCATTGAAGAACATCAATTTGGCAGCCAATAAGAGCAGGACCAACCCATACGTGTATCGGAATTTAGGTGTAATAGCGTTGGAAAGTGGCGATACGACAAGAGCGTGTGGACATTTTCATACGGCACTATCCCTCCAATTCACTGCTTTCCATGGATCAGAGGTACGCGAGCTTTTGAACGCGAATTGCGACAGAGGCATGTCGGTTCCTCCTAAAACAGCTGACCCTGATAATAGGGATGCACCGGTGATCCCGGAAACACCGCGGACCAATGCTCCCACCAGGAGCAACGCACCATAATATTTTCAAATGGAACACAAACAAGGCATGATGCGCGAAGGCGCAATGAAGGGACAAGTGATCTTGATCACTGGAGGAGGAACAGGACTAGGGAGGAGCATGGCGAAGTACTGCTTGGAACTGGGTGCAGATATCTGCATCACCAGCCGCAAAATGGATGTTCTGGAGAAGACTGCCAAAGAGCTGGAAGCGGAAACTGGTGGCAAGGTTTATCCCTTTGCCTGTGACATTCGAAGAGCGGATGAGGTGGACGCTATGGTGGCTGCAACGGTCGCCCATTACGGAAAAGTAGATGGGTTGATCAACAACGCGGCAGGTAATTTCATCAGCCCAACTGAACGGTTGAGCAGTAAAGCATTCGAGACGATCATTGGAATTGTGCTCATGGGTACCGTGAATTGCACGTTGGCCCTCGGAAAGCATTGGATCAACCAGAAGGAACGCGATAAAGTGATACTCAACATCGTTACCACCTATGCTTGGACCGGATCAGGATATGTTGTACCCAGTGCGTGCGCTAAAGCTGGTGTATTAGCTCTTACGCGTTCACTTGCTGCTGAATGGGGTAAGTACGGGATCAGAACAAATGCAGTGGCACCTGGGCCATTCCCTACCAAAGGTGCGTGGAGCAGACTGGTTCCTGGAGAAATGATGGAGAAATTCGATATGCGGAAAAAAGTTCCATTGGGCCGATTAGGTGAGCACCAGGAATTGGCTGATCTTGTTGCATACCTCGTTTCGCCATATAGTGGCTACATCAATGGTGAAGTGGTTACCATTGATGGCGGGGAATGGCTTAAAGGTGCAGGCCAATTCAACATGCTGGACATGGTAGAGCCGGGTATGTGGGATGCAATTGAGCAAATGGTGCGTGGAGCAAAAGGCAGTTGATCTTCAATTCATCATTCCACTACGATCACCAAGTATTTGGAAACGCTCCAAAAGGCATTTGGATCTGTGATCATTAATTTGCCGGAGCCCTCTTCGATCTTATAACTACCAGCAGGATGCGAAGTGCTCAGCTTGAACTTCTCGGATAGAACGGGAATCTCCTGCATTTCCAATATATCGATCTGCTTGAAGTTCTCTTTTGCCAAATTTTCCATATTCAATTTGGTATTTGATCCAATACCTGCGAATCCACCTTCTTTGGTCAGTACACCGTTTGCACGCAATTCCTTGGAAGTGCCGACGACATAATAGGCAGTGTTCAGGTCATTACGTTGCATATCGGAGAGTTGCGTCTTATCCCGATACATCGCGATCAACGTGGCCAACGAACTATTGGAACTTGCCAGTTCTTCTTTCAGGCCCTCTATTTCCACATTCTTTTCGTTCGTGCTGCGTTCCATTTCAGCAATGGTCCGTTCGAGCTCAGTAATTCCATTGGCCGATACTTTCGATTGTGCCCTAAGCTTCGAGATCAGTTTTTGGTTATCTGCCAGCAGGTCATCTATGCTCTGGATACCGCCCATGATCCGGTCTTCCATGTTATCGCTTTGTTCAGCACCTGCTCCGGTGGAGCCCAATTCACCTTGTTTGACCCTGATCTCGCGCAAATTCTCGTTGATCCTATTGAACGTGCTGAACATTGCATTGATCGTTGAGTCCCGTTCAGCAACCTGAGCGCGTGCGCGCGCCTCATCCTGTTCCAATTGCTGGACCATGGGGTCTTGCTTCGGCTCCGCAGTGCAAGCTGTGAGCAGAATAACAATGCTTAGAAAAAGGGGCGGAAAAGCTTTCATGTTCATGTGGCTCTTTGGAATCATTCAACGCGGACAGCTATCGTTTCATGCGCTGTAGTTGCCAAAATATCAGAATTCATACTAAAGATCGCGGGCTAAAGGTATCAACGGCTTAGATCCGGATCATAACTAGGCTTTTGTGTCATGAACAATAAAGAATTTGTTGTGAAACCATTTTTACCCGAATTTCGTAGGAACGAAGGCCGAGTTTCGATTCGGTTGAGATCAAGGCCAGTGAAAAGCGCTCCGCTACAATATCAACGATACGTTAAGCGTACTTCCGTGATCCTTGCATCCTTGCTGATCCTCAGTAGTATATGCGCTCAGTCGGATACCAGCTTGACCAAGGAGTTCGCCGACCTGAGTGCCAAAGAAAGGAACAGGATCGCAAAAAAGGAACAAAGCGATTCAGAGAATGATGTTGCTTATCAGGCTGTTATGAATACGGCTGAAGCACTCTTTCGCGATAAACGGTTCGAAGAGTCACTGGAGCAGTATAGGATTGCTCGGAACATGCGTCCATACAACGTATTTCCGAAGGTGAAGATCCAGGATCTGAATGCATTGATCCAATTACGAACAGAACAGAAACTTGAACCGACAGGATCGGAAAATGGAATCATGTTCGAGAAACTGTATCCAACAGCAGAACCGATCATTGCAAAAGAGGTACCTCCGATCGCGATCGAAATACCGCAGGAACCACCGACCGAGCCGGTCCCCACAGTGGAGGATCCAAGATCCTCCGTTAACGTTTCGACCAATGTCCCGGAACAGAAAGTACGTTCAAAGGTTCCTATGGAAAAGAAGTCCAGCGCGCCGACCAATGCGAATACCAAGCTGCCGCTGCCCGATGGCGTAGTCGAACGGTATAGCAAGGAAGGAAGGGCTTTGGTCTGTGAGCGTGAGGTTACCAAAGCTGGCAAGATGTGCGTTTATCGCAGGGTGATCCATCCGTGGGGTGACATAACGTACTTCAAGGACCAAGTGCCGATATCTGAACGCGCTTGGGCTGAAGCATTCGGAGAGTGAATTTATTCGTCCGGGTCCGGAAGTTCGATCAATTCGGTACGGAAATCCAGAAGTTCCCTGAAATCCTCTCCAGCTTCCTGTTGATCCAGATCACCTTTTACGTAGCACCATTCCAAGAGAACATCTGAGGCCTTGGAGCTATGGAGATCATCGAATTTCTTCATTATTTCCAGCAAGAACTTTGCAGAACTTGAGTTGAAATAGGATAACTCCACTCGCATCGTAGTCTTTTCAGCTGGTGCAGAAATATATTTTTCAATTATCTCATGGATCGGAGCATAGAATTTATCCCCATTTTCAGGGATCGAGCATCCTGTTATTGTCATATTGCCGCTACCACTATTGAAAACAACATGCGGTGTTCTGCTGGACGGGGCTATTTCAAAAGGTTCCATGGTTGGGATGAACATGGCGAAAATAGAGCAGTTGGTCAATTTATTCGAGGAAGGTGGGGAATAAGTTTCCACATCACTTATCTTTCAGCATTGTTCGTAACTGAAATACAATTGACCCATGAGCATTAGAACCATATTAGTACCCTATGATTTTTCAGATTGTGCGACGGATGCATTACGCGTTGCATCCACAATAGCCAAGAGAACGAATGCGGTCATTGATATCGTCCATCTTTACGAACAGATGACGGATTTCCATACTGAGAACCAGCGCATCCGTGAGGAGATCGAGGAGAAGCTTGAGATGGTTCCCAAATTGCCTTTTCTTGGTGGGATCGAGTTGAAGAAATTCATGTTGCGCCAGGTCGGTCTAACGGATATCTTCAAGAATGAACGATTGGCATCGGCGGACCTTATTGTAATGGGAACCCATGGAGCCAAGGGCGTAAAGAACTTGGTCGGAAGTAACACACAGAGGATAGTACGGTCGGCCCCAATGCCAGTTCTGGTGACAAAGAATCCGATCGAGGATTTCAGCATCCGTGATGTTGTCTATGCTTCTAATTTCACATCCAGTGATATTGAGAAATTTGACGCTTTCCGTCCATTCCTCGATGTTTTCGATCCTAACGTTCATCTATTGAAGGTGAATACCCCGCGGTCGTTCGAACGAAGCGAAGACAGTAATCGGGCGATCGACGCTTTTCTTCAACGGCATTCGCTATCAAAGTTCACGGCTACTATCTACAATGACCTAAGTATAGAGGAGGGCATTCTGAATTTTACCCGGGGGATAGATGCGGATATGATAGCTATGGCCACACATGGCCGCACTGGGTTCTTTCAGGTGGTGAATGGATCACTGACCGAGGACATTGTGAATCATACAACATTCCCGGTATTGAGCGTTAAGCTTTGACGAGTGATCGGTTGCAGTGCTGATCCAAGCCGGTATCAGCAAGAGTTTGCTACATAGGCCTGTGGAATATGCCGTTTCGGTGGAGTGATACCATCGGTCTCACTGAGTTTCCATGGAAAGTATGGAAATTCTGTTGCATCATCCGGGTTGGATCATTGTAACTTTACGCAAAACAAACCAGCGTCAATGAAATTTCTGCACCAAAGTTTTGAAGCAAAAAGGAAGGAGATCATCGAGGTGGATATCGATGTGGCCACGAGCGTAAAGTTCATGAGCGGTACTGCCCTGAAAGCCTACCGGATGGGAAAGACGCACAATTACTACGGCGGGCGCTTTGAAGAATCACCTGTGCGATTCGTTATACCGTTCGATGGCGTTTGGAATGTGGTGGTGGAGAAGGGGACGTATAGCGCTCCAATTGAAGTGAATGCTGTCTGTAAGCTGCTTAATCCGAACAACCTGGTGTACTCGTCCGTAGCCGTCGATGCACCTGCTCATGTGCGTGAGTTAACACAAGGTGAAGAGTCTGAATAGTGGTATGGCAGCTAGCATGAAATACTGATCGGGCACCGATCACGTTCTAGTGCAACGACCAATGGATCCATATATAGAACAACAGCGACTTCAGCGCATCTTAAGAGGCCAGGTTGAATTCATGGACCAGATCCATGATCTTTTGGCCGAGGAACAGAAACGCGATGATATACTTCGCGCCTTGGTGTTAAGTAGTAGCAAGGAACGGGTCGTAAGGATCGAGGCTTTGGATCACGACCGTGTATTTCATCTGACCACGATCAAGGCACTGTGTATTAAATACCGGTTGCGATTCTTGAATTCCGGTCTTTTTAAGGGTGAGATCCCATCACAAGCCATACTCGGTATACGTGAATTGGAGCGAAAGTCGAGCGGTCCTTTAATGAGTTATAAGATCATGGCACCAGCTGAACGCTTCAAACTGTGCGACAGCGAAGTGGATCCATTGTTGTTCGTGCCTATCGGAAATGACAAGTATTACCTCGTGCACAAATGGGGTAAGGATATTTCCTGGACACGCATTGTACGTGGTTGGTCCTTCAGAACCCCAATACACCTGGGCATTACCGTACTGTTTGCTGCAGCATTGATCACCTTGGTTTTTCCAAGTGAAGTGTTAGCGCAATGGGGTGTTCACCGCTTTTTCCTGTTCATCTGGATAAGCATGGTGATGGTCAGTTTTACTGTGTTCGGCTGGTTGGCCTTCTTTGGTCAATTCAGTTCACAAGCTTGGAATAGTCGCTATTTCAATTAGTACACTTAGCATATAACCAAGGCCCTTTATTTTCCGAACAGGTCTGCGTATTTGTAACTGATGTGCATCGTCGCTCCTACGGATGATCCGTCTTTCATCGCTGGAGTGAATTTTGGTAGGTCGTAAAGCGCGACCATGATCTTCTGATAAAGATCCTTATCGCCAACGAGCTCTTGCACGCGAATATCCTTCATGTCACCGAACTGGTTGATCCCGAAGGAAATTGAAACGACATCATTTCCGTGAATATCCAGATCTTGTGCTGGCGTACCCATAGACTCTTGTAATTTGGACAAGACCAACGCTGAAGTGCGGTCCAGACAGGCTTGCCCTTCGGCTTTAGCACAATCCGGATGGGATGGAGGTGAATCGAAATCACCTACCGCAGAGGGTGGGGCTAATGCCATATCCTTAGCCGGAACAGGGGCAATCGCTTGCATCTCGATTCCCTCGCTCTTAACGATCTTCGGTGCATCGGTTTCCTGTGCGCAGCAGTAATAAGGTAGGGAAAGTAGCAGTATTGGGGCAAGATGACGTTTCATTTTCCGGAGTTCGAGAACGAAAGATATGAAATATAGAACGGCCACTAAGCGTGGCCGTTCTATATAGTGGTCGAAATTGTAGATCAGGAAATGCTGATCTCACGCGTACGTGGTTTTGCTTTTTCGTTCTTTGGAAGTTCCAGGTGAAGAACGCCATTGACCAATTCCGCTTTTATTGCTTCCGCATTTACGGTTTCAGGTAGCGTGAAACTTCGTGTGAAAGCATTGAAATTGAATTCACGACGTGTAAAGCGTTCGTTCTCTTTCAATTCGGTGCTTTTCTTTTCAGCACTGATGGTAAGCATATCATTCTCAACGCTCAGCTTAATGTCCGCCTTGGAAAAACCAGGGGTCAACAACTGTAGTTCGAATGCATCTTCACGTTCAGTGATGTTGACGGCATTTGTTGTTCGTTGAATGTCATCACGGCCAACGAAGTTTCCAATATCGTTGCTGAATAGTCCGCTCATCAGATCGTTGAAAGGTGAGACGAACGCTGGCCTGTTCTTGTATTTTGTGATCGTCATTGTTTTTTGTTTTATTGGTTCATTGTACGTTGTGCACGATGCGCTCCGGTCAAAAGAAATGCCATCACGGACCATCGGTCAAAACGTCCGGAAAACCTCGTTAACAGTGACAATTGGTCACTATTGAGCCAAGAACAGGAAGAAAATCGTGCCTTTTTGCGGGTCGGGTGCGGAGGCCTTGCTATTGAACCGTGCACGTCTTGAACTATTGAGTGCATGTTCGATCATGCAGTCGTCGGCATTTGCACTCCGCGAAGCGTCGAACTCTGCTTTTTTGATCGTGCCATCCGTTCCCAATGAAACTGCAATGGCCACACGGCCTTGCGTTTTACACAAGTACCCGGGTACGTCATTTTCGCGCACGCGATCTTGTAGATCATGCCAAACAGTAGTAGCTCCCTCCACCTTCGCCGGTTCAGCGGCTTTTTCACGGTAAAGATCCTTATTGAACTTGCTTGGGTCAAGCGTAGGCATCTCAACCTCTTCGCCTCGGTCTCTTCGTTCCTGAGCTAGTCTTTCGAATTCGGCAGCCTCAAGGTTCCGTAGCTCGCTCTCCACAGCTTCAGCCATTCTTGGTGTAGTGAATGTCCGAAAGGTCTGCGTTGCGGTAATATTGCTCGTAAGGTTCGTCACTTTGGTCACAGGGCCGTTCACAAGCTGGTCGGTCTGCTCATCAAGGGCTTTCATTTCTTCAGGCGTAAGCACTTCCATGTTCATTTCCACCATCTGTTCTTCTGCTTTTTCGATGGGGATGGTCAGCAATGTAAAAACGAATAGAAAAAGCGAATGCACAGTGAGCGTACCGATCACTCCCACCTTATGCTCTTCGAACCAATCAAGGAAACTATCGATCATAACGGAGCCTTTGATCGCTCCGTAATGCTATAAACTTGAACAAGTTTCATGGTTCGATCACGGCTACGTGGCCCAAGATACGAGCGGCGCATTAGGTTGTTGTGCACGAATGCGCCAAGTTGTTGGCCAGCGATTGTTCCATCTATTCCCAGCGCCCTGGACCCAACCCAAAGGGAATCCTTGAAATGATACAAGACGAACGTCGCTGGCGCCCTGAGCGGTCAGCGCTTCACCGCGTAAATAGCGTATGGCCGCATCGTGATCCAGTTCCAGTGACCGAAATGCCTTAGGAGACAGTAGTGTATTGAATGCCAATGCAGGATGTGGCTGCCAAGCATTTCCTTTTCGCTGTGCAATTGGAATACCCGGCAATATTTTTCTGAAGGACGCCTGAAGGTCCTTGGAAACATTGCGCCACTTTGCATCGACCGCGTAAAGTATGTTCTCGCACTCCGCGATAGTATGCTTTGTGGGATCGATCAACCAGTTGCGTACTTCTTCGTGATCATCTTGCGTACTTCCCTCGTCCCGCAAGATCAATTCACCTGGTTTTCGTACCATGCTCAGGAAGAAGCCTTCGCTATTCGTACGGTGCGGATAGAACCGGTAGCCGATCGTTCCAAGCAAGGTACTACGTTCGATTCCCCAAGTCGGATCGAACGCAATATCAACACATTCGGCACCTTCATTGATCAACGATCGGATCTGTGCTTCGTTCTCTTTCGGTTCCCAAGTACAGGTGCTGTAGATCAGTATGCCACCGGGTGCCAGCGATCGCCATGCTCGTGCGAGTATGTTTTGTTGGACCATGGCGCAGCGGTCCACTAATCCAGGGCTCCACTGAGAACGAGCGAATTTGTCCTTTCGGAACATCCCTTCGCCGGAACAGGGAGCATCGACAAGGATCAGATCGAACATGTTCGGTGATCTTACCAGGTCGCGTGGGTCACTGCCGCTGATGACGACGTTCTTGGCTCCCCACTTCCAAAGATTCTCCTTCAAAGCAGACCTTCGATGATCGTCAATTTCGTTGGCAACGAGCAATGAACCGGGAGACAATAAACTTCGCAGGTGGGTGGTTTTTCCACCTGGAGCAGCGCATAGGTCCAAGGCCAACATATCGGTATCCACCATACCCGATGCCCGTATAGCCTGTTCCAGGAACATGGATGAAGCTTCTTGAACGTAATACGCTCCGGCATGGAT
>JAGNUG010000058.1 GCA_017987115.1 Flavobacteriales bacterium
GTGCAACGACACCCACACAAGTGATCCAAAGCCGTTCAGCGCTGCTGCGCAGAGATGGTAGAGTGGTTGCCATTAATGGCAGTCCATTGGTAGGTTTCTATGTTCCGGTAGGGAATTATCATGTTGCCATCAGGCACCGAAATCATTTGGGTTGCATGACGAACTCGCCAGTTGCAGTTTCCGCTTCCACGCCATTGTTGGATCTGAGCGTTTCGAGCACGCCTACTTGGGGTACCGGTGCACGGGCTAATGTAAACGGCACCATGGTACTCTGGCCTGGTGACGTCAATTTCGATCACCAAGTAATGTATACCGGTACTTCCAATGATAGGGACCCTGTACTTGAGGAAATAGGAGGTGTAGTACCAACAGCTGTAGTGAATGGAATTTACAATGGAACGGATACGGACCTGAACGGGAATACGAAGTACACGGGGTCGTTAAATGATCGCGATATCATTCTCCAGACCATTGGTGGGGTGGTACCGACAGCTGTGAGGCAAGAGCAGATACCGTGATCATTTGTTCGGGAGCCAATTTCGGCGATTGAGGGTATCGATCAACGCAGCGTTGAACAGCTCCACGCTAGGTTGGTTCAGGTGATGGCCTACTATTGTAGTTCTGTTCCAGCGGTCATAACCCGCAGAAGATGTGGCCTAGCTATCGTGTCATTGGTATCTGCATCGAGTATTCATGGCGTCGAGAAGGTGAATTTCATTGGATCATTGCACCAACACCTTGAATATCTCAGGTGGCAGATCATCCGTGTATACTTGGATCAGATAATTTCCCTGTGCCACGTCGAGTTCTGTTGTAATACGGTCGGTCTGCTTTTCCTTGAATGCAGCTACTTGTCTTCCATCCAAAGCATGCACTGTTATGAACACACTTGCATGTACTTTTCCGAATACAATGTTCAATTGACCATCGGTCGGATTAGGAAACACAACAATCTCTGCCGTGGCGTTCAGCGAAGCTATACCTACCGTGGAAATGGAACACGCGGAGGTGTCCGTACAACCATTCTGGGTAACTTCAACTGCATAGCTGCCAGCAGTCGTAGGAGCGAAGTCCGCCGAAGTGGCTCCGGGAACCGGCTCATTATTATTAGCGCAATCAAGCCATTGGAAAACGGCATTGGTAGCACTAGCGGTGAACGCAGTATCCGCAATAGTGATCACTGTTACATCCACTGTATCCACCGTGAGGAAAAGTGTAGCAGTAGAGTCACAACCCACTGCGTTGATAAACACTGCGCTATATGTTCCGCTGCTATCATAGGTATTACCATCTGCATCCCAGAAGTAATCAGTGCAGGTATTCGCCGAAGTTGAGCTTGCAGAACTGTTCAGAATGGACAGGTCCAGGGTGATAGTAGAATCACATCCAGCGGCATTGGTCAGAATAGCTGTGTAACTTCCACTGGTATCATAGGTGTTACCATCCGCATCCCAGAGGAAACTATCGCATGCTACTTCTAAAGATGTACTCGCGGAACTGCTATTCACAGTAAGGTCAAGCGTGATAGTAGAATCACACCCAGCCGCGGTGGTTAAAATAGCTGTATAACTACCGCTGATATCATAGGTGTTATCATCCACTATCCAGAAGAAGCTATCGCATGCTACTTGAACATCTACACTGTTGATATTGCTACCGATGGTAAGGTCAAGCGTGACGGTAGAATCACACCCTACGGCATTGGTTAGAAGAGCGGTGTAATTTCCACTGGTATCATACGTGTTACCGTCTGCATCCCAGAAGAAGCTATCACATGCAACTTCTACAGAACTGCTTGCGGTACTGTTATTTATGGTAAGGTCCAGCGTGATGGTAGAATCACACCCTGCGGTATTGGTAAGAATAGCGGTGTAGCTACCACCGGTATCATACGTGTTACCGTCCGCGTCCCAAGAGAAGCTATCGCATGCTACTTCTACAACCGTGCTTGCTGTACTGTAATTGACAGTCAGGTCGAGTGTGATGGTAGAATCACACCCTGCGGTATTGGTAAGAATAGCGGTGTAGCTA
This sequence comes from Flavobacteriales bacterium, assembly GCA_017987115.1. Taxonomy (GTDB): domain Bacteria; phylum Bacteroidota; class Bacteroidia; order Flavobacteriales_F; family PHOS-HE28; genus PHOS-HE28. The sequence goes on from JAGNUG010000058.1 coordinate 2,032, forward strand.
CCACTGGTATCATAGGAGTTACCATCTGCTGCCCATAAGTAGCTATCACATGCTTCTTCTACAACAGTGCTTGCGGAACTGTAATTGACGGTGAGGTCCAGCGTGATGGTGGAATCACATCCAGCGGCATTGGTGAGAATAGCGGTGTAGCTACCGCTGGTATCATACGTGTTACCATCCGCGTCCCAAGAGAAGCTATCGCATGCCACTTCTAAGACAGTGCTTGCGGTACTGTAATTGACAGTCAGGTCCAGCGTGATGGTAGAATCACATCCTGCGGCATTGGTAAGCAAAGCGGTGTAATTACCACTGGTATCATACGTGTTACCGTCCGCGTCCCAAGAGAAGCTATCGCATGCTACTTCTACGACAGTACTTGCGGAACTGTAGTTGACGGTGAGGTCCAGCGTGATGGTAGAATCGCACCCAGCTGCATTGGTTAGAAGAGCGCTGTAATTTCCACTCGTATTGTAGGTGTTACCATCTTCATCCCAAAAGAAGCTATCGCATGCTTCTTCTACGACCGTGCTTGCGGAACTGTAGTTGACGGTGAGGTCCAGCGTGATGGTGGAATCACATCCAGCGGCATTGGTAAGCAGAGCGGTGTAACTACCACTGGTATCATAGGTGTTACCATCTGCTGCCCATAAGTAGCTATCACATGCTTCCTGAACATCTGTACTTGCGGAACTGTAGTTGACGGTGAGGTCCAGCGTGATGGTAGAATCACATCCTCCGGCATTGGTAAGCAAAGCGGTGTAACTACCACTGGTATCATACGTGTTACCGTCCGCGTCCCATAAGTAGCTATCACATGCTTCTTGAACTTCTATACTTGCGGAACTGTAGTTGACGGTGAGGTCCAGCGTGATGGTGGAATCGCATCCTGCGGCATTCGTCAGCACAGCAGTGTAGCTTCCACTGGCATCATAGGTGTTACCATCAACTGACCATAAGTAGCTATCACATGCTTCCTGAACATCTGTACTTGCGGAACTGTAGTTGACGGTGAGGTCCAACGTGATGGTGGAATCGCATCCTGCGGCATTCGTCAGCACAGCTGTGTAACTTCCACTGGCATCATAGGTGTTACCATCAACAGACCATAAGTAGTTATCGCATGCTTCTTCTACAACAGTGCTTGTATTACTGTAGTTGACGGTCAGGTCCAGCGTGGCCAGTGAATCACATCCTGCAGCGTTTACCAACATTGAAAAGTAGGTACCACTGGTGGTGTAGGTCATACCACTTGCCGCCCAGGTCATGCTATCGCAAGCGGTCACGGTCTCACTACCAACAGTGTTGTAGTTTATGGTAAGGAAAATGGTCAGGATACTGTCACCTCCGCATGCATTCACCAGTGTATCCTGAACCGTCCCGCTCGCGTTGTACGTTTCATCTCCGCTTGGTACAGTGTATGCCTCACAGGCACTGACGTTTATTGAATTAAAGGTAGAGGGGCATTGTGACATTTTATGGATCAGTATGTCCAGATTGCCGAATGGTGTAAGTTCACTCACTCCAAGACCAGGGTCAACGTCAATAGGATCGTAAGCAAAATTTGCAGCCGCATGAATATCGCCATTATTGGTAACGAACAGAGCATGTGGAGAAGAAGAGGACCCACGAGCACTCGGCCCTAGTTCATAGTCGAATTCAAGAATGCCGGATGGGTTCCATTTCTGAATAGATAGATAGTTGGGTTGAAAACCTTGTCTTTCCTCTTGAGAAACTGACTGGAATGCCTCACCATATCTGGTGATCACATCATACATGTATATGTTGTCCTGTACATCCACGTCTATACTACTACCCCAATGGTCGGCATCCTGTTCCCCGCGGTCGCGAGTCCATTGATGCGCACCCGTTGGTCCTAGCTTGGACAGGAACATACTGCTCCCGTATTCTGAGGTCAACTCAAAACTTGCCGAACCCGCATCAAAGTCGACCGTGCCATAGAACTCACCGGCAACATAAATATTCCCGAATTGGTCCACGGCGATGGAGTTTCCATATGTTTCACTTTGATCGGCCCCAGCATTGACCCAGATCAGATCCCCATTTGGATCCAGCTTGCTTATGAAAAGATCCCCAGACTCTGATCCGCTGGCACTCCATACGTCAGGTCCAGGATCCAGATCAACATCACCATCATAATACCCCGTCAAGTATTTGTTGCCAGCGTCATCAACGTCAACGCAATTTGGCCTTACCGTTCCAATACCACCAAATACCCATACATCCGCAAATGACCCGTCCGGGAGCAGTTGCAACAAGAACCCATCGTCATAGCCATTAGCAATTCGCTGCTCCACACCTGGCCCCGGGTTGAAATCAACGGTATCTCTAAACAAGCCGGTCACGTAGATGTTGCCGTTCACGTCAACATCCAGTGATGTTGGATAGTCGTAATTGATGCCACCCAAACCCACTGCCCAGATGAAATTTCCATCGGGATCCAGTTTGCAGACGAACACATCAGAACTGCCCATGGATGTCAAATTGAACGTACCTGCTCCAGGGTCCATGTCCGCCGTAGCGCCGAATGTGCCGCTCAAGATCACATTTCCCGAAGGATCTATGGTAATATCATTTGGATAGTCGCCTTGTGGGCCTCCTAGTTCCACAGCCCAAACAAAATCACCCTGTGCATCCAGTTTACTGACGAATACTTGGTAAGCTGTTGTGGTGGAGAGATTGTATACACCGGGTCCTGGGTCGAAATCAGCAGTGGTTTGGAATTGACCGGTGGAATACACATTGTCCGATCCATCTACCGTAATGGCTGTGGCATAGTCATAGGCCGTTCCGCCAAGCTGTTTTCCCCATTCGAAGGTTTGTGCGTGGGAATAGAAGGTCAACGAAGTTGCAAGGGCAGCAAGTGCTAAGTGGGAGAGTTTCATGGAGAGAATATGTTTAGAAAGCGGAACAATATAGGAAAGAGATAATCAAGAATGGTATTTCAACAGGGCTTGGCTATTACACTTCAAAGAATGCCGATAAAGGATTTGGCATTGTGAACCTACAGTCGGAACTGATCACAGCGTGAGCCAACTGTGTTTCTTCGTGCCCTCGTATTCGCCTAAAGTTCCCACATCCTTAGGACCAGTTATTGGTAGAGCAAAAGGTGTAATTTATAGTGATGTTGTTGTTGTTGAGAATGAGGGGGTCTGGGAGACTCATAAATCCCCTTGATCATTGAAAACCCATGTATGCCTTGGTCTCCTCATGCTGCCAGTGCCGGTCTTTGTTGGTGGATTACCGATGGGGTTATGCCTACCGCGGTGCGGCAAGAGCAGATCCCATGATCAATTGCTTGGGAGCCAATTTCTATTCTCGAGGGTATCGATCAGTGCAGAATTGAATTTCTCCACGCCCGTCTGCTGTAGGTGCTTCGAGTCGTAAAAATCCGTGCTATCGTTCAACAGGACTTTGCCATTCATATCCAAGTAATTTGGTTGACTTATGAACCATCTGCTGCTTTCGGTCTGGTTTGCGCGTCTATACCGATCATATGCTTCCGTGGTAGGCGTTTCAACAAATATAACACGACAATTTCTGGCGTTCAATAGTTCACGGGTCCTTATGAAAGCGTTCCATTGAAAGGATCGAGGCTCAGCCCGGATCAGTGTTTTGTTAAATGCCAGATCGGTCCCTGTGCTGTCATGCTCAACGAAGCCGCCTTCTATATAACGGTCCGGAGGCGTATAGGTTGGTTCGGAGAAATTCTTGTCCACATTAAACGCCTTCCTTGCAGATGCATAGATCAACGTGTTAATGGTGAGTATGTTCCCAACACGACCGGCCATCTTAATAATACCGGTATCGAGCTTGTGGTTTGCGATCAACCACAAAGAAGACTCAACTCCGTCCGAAGCACTTAATATGGAATAAACTTCCATTATGACCAACTTGGGTGCAAGTTGATCGACAAATTCATTGACCAACATCTCGGTCTGTACAGGAGATTGTGCGCTAGAACCCAGGTTGAAAGAGGTAAACCCTCGTTCCTTCCAGATCCTGGTATCAAAACCCCGGTAGGAAAGCGACGAGCCGAGGAACAGGACATCTACCGGCCCTTGGTCCTGTACATCAGCTAATCGTGCTCGCAAATGGCCTGCACCCCCGATCGTTCGACTGACATTGCCAACGAATTCTTTCGGTAACAACGCGCCCCAGATCACCACAAGGACAGGGTAAACAATGATACAGAAAACAGAAAAAAGGATCAAGCGGACCGTATAATTTTGTTGTATCATACTTCTTATCCGTATATTGATCGTGATATAATACTGCTATCGATCGGCGTGCTAATTTCGATCAGCATTGCGGTTGATCCTAGAATTGTAAATAAATGAATGCATCTGCATTCGTTGTCATGTACATACCGATCAAGAAGATCAAGAATGCTGGAAGTCCCCAGCGCAACAATACAGATCTTATCGTCGCAAATTGTGCCAACGCGAACTCTTGTTCCTTACCCATCCATTCGATCATTAAATAGAACAGAACCAAGAATGGTGTAGCATTCAAGATCATTTCAGGCGCATTGAATAGGCTTGGAGAGACTATGCCGCGCCAATAAGTGTACGCTGCACTAAGATCTACAGCTCGCATTAATACGAATGAGAGCGACATAAGTAGAAAGGTTGAGATGACGGAAAAAGCGCGCTTAACGTGGACACGATTGCCCTTGACGCTGTCCGCAGAACTGATCACGTTACCCCGTATCACCAACGGAATGAAGAATAGTCCTTGCAACGTGCCGAATAGTATGAACGTCCAATTGGCACCATGCCAGATCCCTACAGCCAAGAATGTAACAAAGATGGAAATGGCCAGCCCGGTACGCCCATGGGAGCGCAGGATGAAGTTGAGTGGGGTGAATACATGGTCCATCATCCAAGAAGTCAATGAAATATGCCATCTACGCCAGAAGTCGCCAACGTCCGTAGCAAAGATCGGGGCGCGGAAATTGATCTGGAGGGGTAGTCCTAAAAGCTTGGAAAGGCCAATAGCAATGTTGGAGTAACCAGAGAAGTCGCCGTACAGTTGGATCATGTACACAAGTGACCCAAGTAGCAAGGTGCTTCCGTTCGAACCTCCAATGTTGGTATGCACTTGATCCACCAATACACTGCAATTATCCGCGATGACGATCTTGGCGAACAGTCCCCAAAGGATCTGTCTTAGGGCATCAGAGATCTGTGCATTGGTGATGCTGCGTGTTTTATCCAATCGCGGAAGAAAAACACGTGCGCGCTCCACAGGTCCGGCCAGGATCTTAGGAAAGTGGAATACATAAGCGAAAAATGGCAAGGGCTTATTCGTTGCTTTTTGAACGCCATTGTTCACATCGAGCAAATAGCCTAGCATTTGGAACGTGTAGAAACTTATGCCAAGCGGTAAGGCGATCTGTAGAACCAAGTGGTGAGCCGAAAACCCCATATGGCCAAGCAGATCAACGATGCTGTCATAGAAGAACCCGAAGTATTTGAAAAAGCCCAAGGCCCCGATGTTCAGGATAACTCCGATCCAGAACCAAAAAAGACGAACAGGGTCCCGCTCTGCCCGGTCAATGGCCAGAGCCACACCGAAGTTGGCCGTGGCACTTATGACCAACAGCCCTAAGAATCGAAGGTCAAGCCATGCGTAAAAGAGCAACCCGGCAGCAAGAAGTATGATATTCTGAAACCCTGCGGATCGCTTTGCAATGGTCCAGTAAAATACCAGAACTACCGCAAAAAAAGCGAGGAACTCGAACGAAAAGAATATCATTGAAATTCCTTCAGGCGACCTTGGTTGCGATCAGGTCCATCAATGTGCCCAGATTCCTAAGATGATTGATCTCACGTAACTTGAATCGAATACTGAAGGCCTTTTCAAGGGCGGTTATTATGGACATGTGTGTGAGCGAGTCCCAGCCTTCCACATCCGGCGCAGTGAGGTCGTCGCGCATTTCGAACCTATCATGACCCAAAACTTCGATCAATGTCCGACGTACGGTTTCGGCCAAAATATTCCTTTCCATTTCTGTAGTGTCAGAGTGTCAATTCCAAAAGTGATTTCTCATTGAATGGGAGTAATTCGAGTGCACGAGGGTCTTGCGAACGGGCGGTTCTAACCACCTGGAAACCCATTGCCAAATAAGCCGATAGCGCTTTGTCGTTATTGTTGAATACTTGGATCTGCACTTTACCAGGTACTTGGTCTGATCCTTTAATTCGATCAATATGAGCTTGGATCAATTTAGTTGCAAGACGTTTCCCTCTTTCCGCTGGTGAAACGTATACATACTCGATCTGCAGTGCTCCTTCGTCACGATCCAATTTCAGATCAACAGCGGCTTGACCGTTTTCTCGCAATGCTTCCAATGCCGAGCCTGGGAAAGTATAGCCCACAAGGTTGGTTCTAAGCGATCCGGAAGGAACCCCGTCCACACCACCTTCTAACCATCCAGCAACAGCAGCTATAGGTTCCTTGTCATTAACAGCCAACAGAAAACTACTAACCGATAGTTCGCAACCATCCACCTCTTCTTCGAACATGGTTTTCACCAATGCCGGTAATGCGTCTTCGGTAAGTCCATGGATCTTTGCCAACCCAGAGCGGCCAGTTCCACTTTGTTCTGCGGCGATCACCGCTTCCGTAAGAAACTCGATATCATCCATATTCGCTTGGCGTATGGTGACAGTGCTCATTTAGAACGAGTTTGTGCAAAGTCGCGGATCGCTCTTCTGTCGATCTTCCCGTTCTGGTTCAGTGGTAATACCTCCATGTTAAGGATGTGTCGAGGGACCATGTACTCTGGAAGACTGCTCCGCAACGCAAGGACCAACGCGCGTTCATCGATCGGCGAACCTTCGATCACCAAACCTAGCTCCGTGGTGCCATATCCGTTCACCAACGCCACCGCAATTGCATTTTGTCGATCCAATTGTTTTCGTGCATGGTGTTCCAGATCGGCCAATTCAACGCGAAAGCCTTGTATTTTTACTTGTTGGTCGGTACGGCCGATGTATAGAATGTCCTTTTCCTGGTCCATTTCACAGAGGTCGCCTGTGCGGTAATACCGCGTTCCGTTGACCACAAAGAAGCTATCATTCGTTCGTTCAGGGTCTTTCCAATATCCTTTGGTGGCTTGTGGGCCCGCCAAGCAAAGTTCTCCTTGTTCGCCAGGGCCTACCAATGCTCCATTTGTATCGCGCAAAACCACGGAGGTACCGCTCATCGGTCGCCCTATCGAAAGAACCCCGTTGCGCTCCTTATTTGGGCCTTTTCGGTCATAGGTATGAGCTGTGCAGAATATGGTATGCTCAGTGGGGCCATAAACATTCACGATCGAGGCATTTGGCACACAATTGCTCCATTCATCAACAACTTCCAAGGTCAACGCCTCTCCACAGAATAGATTCAATTTTAAATGCGGACACATGATCTCGTCGAAATAGGGACGCAGGTAATTGAGGATCGAAGGAACCATTAACGCTACCGTAAGCTCGTGATCTTCCAGTAAAGCATGGATATAGGTGTATTTGAGCTCGTTCTTTGGGATTGTATAAACACAAGCCCCTTTCAACAACGGCAATAAGTAGGACATCACCGAAAGATCAAAGGTGAGATCGAACATTTGCAAACAACGATCATTAGGCCCCATAACGTAGCCCATGTCATCAAATGCAAGGTCAAAAGCCGAGATGGCTGCATGGTCAATTGGCACACCTTTGGGTTGCCCTGTAGTGCCTGACGTGAATAGAATGTACGCTATCGCTTTTTCGGCAATATCGATCAGAGGGAGGTCCACGTTGGTTATCTCGACCTCATCGGTTCGCAGAATACGTATATCTCCCATGGGGCCTGGTAGGTCCGCAGAAAGTACACTACGTATACCAGCCTTTTCGATCACCGCCATGTTCCGTGCCTCGGGGGAACCAGGGTCCAAAGGAACGTAGGAACGACCTTCAGCCCACAATGCGAAAATGGCGGCATACGTCAATATATCGTCAACGGCATAGATCCCAACGGCTTGTTCCTCAACGGGTACCGCTTCCCGCACGTATGAGCGTATGGTGTTTACACGGTTCTTGAGGTCCTTGTAACTGTACGGCTGACCCGCAATAAAGAACGCAGTCTGTTCCGCGTATAGAGAAAACCCTTGGAACAATTTGTTTAAGGTAGCGGACATCAGATCGAATTACCTCAATACATCATGTTAATGTAGACCAAGGAACCGTGGCAAATATACAAGGCCTTCCTGTTCTTGTAGTGTACCATGCCTGATGAACACATTGTAATTTCTCACTGTTGTATTGAACCATCGCTTGGCGATCCAATTGATCTGCTATTTCCTTGGATCTCGTTGGATCTGTTCCGGGGCAACCAACCTCGCCCGATCAAGGTGTCGATCAAGGCTGCATTGAATAATTCCACTCCCGCCTGGTTCAAGTGGTGACCATCGCTGAAGTGTAGGCTATCGCTCAAGGCAACTTTTCCGTTCATATTCAGGAATTTGCTATTGGCGGCCATAAAGTCCATGAACGATTCGAATTGCCGCTGTGGTTGTTGCATTTTTCCATAGACGAAGTTCGTGACCGGAGCTTCGATCAACAGCACTTGGATACCAGCTGAATGCGCCGTTCCCAATAAGCGCTCAAAGGCCTCAATTTGAGACGTTGCATATTCTTCTGCTACCTTATCAACGGCTTCTTCTTCGGGAGTGAACGACCCTTTGGTGCGTTCTACGAAGCCGCCCGGAATATATAGCGCATTGTCCTCCGCAGCCGCTTCTCGTAGGTTCTTGTCGAAGCCTATACTTTGTCGCAACACACCATAGAGCAAGGCATTCGTGGTCTTTATGTGTTCTTCCCGATAAACCATACATACGGTTGCCATATCGATCGGACGATTTGCGATCAGGTCCAAGGTTGATTCCACTCCATCATTGGTAAATAGGATAGGGTTCACTTCCATGATCAATACTTTGGGCTGAAGTGTTGTTAGTGAAGATGTGAACAAGAGCTCGCTTTGCAATGGAGTTTGGGCACTAGTGCCATAATTAAATGATGTGAAACCGCGTGCCTTCCAGATACGTGTGTCAAAGCCGCGGTAGGCGTGGGATGAACCAAGGAACAATATTTCGACCTTTCCAGTTGTTTCCGCTTCTGATACACGGGTATGTGTATGCCCATAGCCGCCGACCGGGTAGGGGACATTGCGCATATAGCTCGCAGGAAACACTGTTCTTCCGAATGCGATGATCAGCGGGTATACCATCAGCAAAAAGCATGCGAAAAGCAACAATTGACCTAGGTATTTGAGCTGTGGTTTCATCAGAACTGGAAGTAAATGAACGGAGTTTCTTCAGTATTCATGAACATTCCGATCATGGCAATGATGATCGCATAACCACCCCAACGTACGATCCTAGGCCAGTTCGTTCCCAGGGCTTCCAGCGCATGTTCTTTCTCGCGCCCCAACCATTCCAGACCTATGAAGAAAGCCACTAGCCATGGTAATGCTGCGAATTTGTAGAACGGGATCTCCATAATGCTAGGATCCACCATGCCACGCCAATAGCCGATTGCGTGATCCATATCCCGTGATCGGAAAAGGATCCCGGTCATGCAATTCAGGAAGAAGGTGGTACCCATTAACCACACCTCCTTCGGTGTAGGCAACATTTTCCCTTTAGCAACGACTGAAGTCCTTCGCGGACGATTCTTCCGCAAGAATATCAACGACAAGAAAACGGCATGTATACCTCCGTACAGCACGAAATGCCATGCCGGCCCATGCCATAGACCACTGACCAAAAAGATGATGAAGATGCCCAGTATCGACTTGCCTTTCTTACCGCGGCTGCTGCCCATAGCGAAAAAAATGTAGTCGCGGAACCAGGTGGTCAATGAAATATGCCAGCGTTGCCAGAATTCGGCAATATCCCTCGAGAAATAGGGGAAAGCGAAATTCTTCATTAAGTCGTACCCGAATAACCGCGCACAGCCGATAGCGATATCGCTGTACCCACTAAAGTCACCGTACAGTTGCATGGCGAACCAGAAGATCCCAAGAAGTAAGGTTGCCCCGCTACAGTCCGCATAGTTCGCGAAAATGTGATCAACTTCCACTGCGCAATTATCAGCGATCACCATCTTCTTGAAGAATCCCCAAAGCATTTGCCGGGAACCATCGATGGCGCTACTATAGTTGAATACCCTCAACTTGCTGAACTGTGGCAACAAATTGGTAGCGCGTTCAATTGGACCGGCGACCAGCTGAGGGAAAAAACTTACGTATGCGCCAAATGCGATGATGTCCTTCGTAGGAAGGAGCTTGCGCTTATAGACATCAATGCTGTAACTGAGTGTTTGAAAGGTGTAAAAGCTAATACCCACCGGAAGGATGATGTTGAGCCGAGAGACGTGAAATTCCGCTCCGAACAGGCTGAACGCATCCACGAAACTTTCCAGAAAGAAATTGGTGTATTTGAAATAGCCGAGTAGCCCAAGATTTACAGCAAGGCTGATCCACAGCAAGTATTTTCGTTTTGGTTGATCGAGTGTTGTGCCCAGCGCAATACCAATGAAATAGTCCACTAACGTGCTGAAGGCAATGAGTACAAGAAAGCGAGGGTCCCACCATCCGTAGAACACATAACTCGCGACCAATAGGATCACGTTACGGCGTTGCAGACTTTTTCCTCCTACCCACCAATAGAGTAGAAAGATAAGCGGCAGAAATACCGCAAAGTCTATGGAATTGAACAGCATTTAGCCTTGGAAAATGGCTTGGGTCGGCAAAGATGTGGTTATTACGGACATGGGCTCGAATGGAAGAGTGATGATCGATCCAGGTTTCGTCCGATCTCGTAAGTTCATTGTGGAAAGTGAAAGGGAGCCAATTTGTATGATCTTATCGGTCGAAGCAAAATCAATGTTAAGCGGATCCAGCGCGGATCTTGAGCGAAATCGATAGGATCCGAACACAAAATAGTGTGTTGGTCAAGGCAACCTTTTCGCACTTCTCCGTCAATAGGTTACTCTACGCGATCTCCGAAATGGAACGTACTCAAACCAAAGACCGATCACTCATCATTCGCACGAGTATGGTTGCTTTTGCGTTGTTGGCCATCGTATCCTTCGCTTTGGCCCGTGTGCCTTGGTGAAGACACCGATTAATGCAGTTCTGAACTAGTTTTGGGGCATGCGTCCTACACTTTTGCTGGTCTTTTCTGTATTGTTCTTTTGGGCTGAGGCTCAGGACCTTGCCAATACGTTGTTGTGGCGAATTATTCCACCCAATGGAAGCAATGCCAGTTACCTCTATGGTACGTTCCACACCAAGAACGATCGCGCCTTTCAGTTCACCGATAGTGTGATGCCGGCTATGGCCAGCTGTAACGCGGTGTATGGCGAGTTGGATCTGAAAGCTGAACAGCGCAATGCCCTTGGCTTAGCCGCAGCAATGCGATTACCGGATGAGAAGCGCTTGGAGGACCTGTTCAAGAAGAAAGACTGGATCCTGGTAAAGGCGGAAATGGATGAACATATGGGACTAATGGCACCCATGGGCCTTCGGATGAAACCCATTTTCGTGTTAATGTTACTAGGGCAGAGTGCTCTGGAGGGTGATCAACCGGAGCTATTGGATCAGCATTTACAATCAATTGCCAGATCCAATGGGCAGAGAATAGGTGGCTTGGAGACGATGGAAGAACAACTGAGGTCGCTCGATGCGATCCCGGTGAAGGAACAAGCCCAAATGCTTCTTGATCATTGCAAAAAAAAGGATGTAGGAAACGAACAGGAAGAAATGCTACAAGCCTATGCTGATCAGGATCTGAATGCATTGATGAAATTGGCCGAAGACCCGAAAGGGATCTCCGCTAACTTCGAGAGAGTTCTGATCACCGATAGAAATCTGCGCATGGTGCATCGCATGGATAGTTTGGTCCAAAGTGATACGACATGCTTTTTCTTGGTAGGAGCAGCCCATTTACCCGGTACTACCGGATTGATACAAGGCATGCGCGAACGCGGATACGCGGTGGAACCAGTGATCGCTGTTGCCACAAAACGATCCGAACTTGAGATCCAGGAAAGGTGATGGATCGGTTAACAGAACTTCCGTTCAATGCGTAGATCGTTCACTTACCGTTTTTCGAGTTCCAGAACGATCGCTAAAGCGTTCTTTCCCGTGCTGCTGGTGGCGCCAATGGTTTCACCATCCGTGAAACGAACATCGGTTGCCAACTCCGGACCGAGGACTTCGTTCAGTTTAGCATCCAGACCTTGGGCAGTGCTCGCAAGCATGGCTTCATTCAGTTTCGGATAATCGAAGGGTTGGTTGGTGATCAAGATCGCCATTACGTCCAAATTGCCTTCATCATCGGCCATTAGGCTCTGATCACTTGGGAACAAGCGAGTACCGGTGATCCCACAATACGGAGAATGCTTTGGTGTGTATGGGAAAAGTACGTAGGTCCGTCCATCGGTCTCCTGACCGAAGACATACGTGTAACACTCTGCATTGTTCGTTACTTCGATCTTGAATTTAGAACCTTTCGCTATGGGCGAAGTGCTCCGGAATACATTGCCACCGATATTCCGGAGCGGTATATTCTTCTTGCTGGCGTTATCCACGAAGCCGAATCGGATATCCATTACCGTTGGATCCACATCGACTCCTTCTCCTTGCGGATAAACGGCATAAGCCTCTTTGGCGAAAAAATCGAAAACAGGGTATGGAACCCAGGCCATTCCGTTATTTCCCCATTCAGGGCCCCAGCTGTTCATGATCTGGAATCCGCCGGTATCACCGAACTTGTAATCGTCATAACCCACAACACACATGGCATGTCCACCGAAACCGCGTTGGTCATGATCCGCGTCAGATGGGACCCAGGCCTCCTGGCCTTCCATGCCGCGCATGAACGTACCACCGACCATCATGCCGATCACAATAGGCGACCCTTGTGAGAGGTGCTGTTTCATAGCCAACATGTCCGTGCGCTGCTCATCCGCACCGAGGGTCAAGCGCTGGAATCCTTTGATCCGATAGGGAAGTGCTTGCTGCTTTTCTTCCGCTGTAGGTTGCTTGCTGCAGTTCTGATCCGTGTAGCCGAATTTGCTGAAGGGGAGTGCTCCGCCTTTTAGCATGGATTCCATAGCGCGGTAGATGTACGAGCCCTGGCAATCGCTATTATCGATCTTGATCTGGTTGTACAAATAGCTGGGACTGAATGCAGAGGACTTCGGGTCGGCATTCGTTGCTTTTGCTTGCACGATCGTGCGAGCCGCATATGCGCTGGCCCAAGCCACACAACTGCCTTGCTGCCCTTGGTTCAATCGCGGTGGACAAAAGTCCTGGAGGGTCGTACGCTCCGGAAGCGGGTTCTTCACATTATCCGCCAACGGCTCATAGACCTCAGCTTGGTCATACAATTTGGGATCGAAGTTGGCTCCGGTCGTGAAACCGGCCAGTTGGCTGATCATATCGCTCCCACCACTGTTCTTGCCTATGGTGAACCAATACAGCAACCCCAGTGCAATGATCACAAGCAACAGTTTCGGTTTCTTGATCAGAAAGCCTAGGATCATGGGCAAAAAACTTCCGAGTCCTCCACCAATTCCACCACCACCACCGGATGATCGACGTGGTCTTGATGAATTATTGGATCCGTTCTGCCCTTCGTCGGGCACCATTCTGATCGGCATGGTAGTGAGGTGGTATTGGTTATAGTAAGAGATTAAAATAGATCAATGCAGGCTGTTCAGTTTCCCTATCGCATCAGTTGATCGCGAAATTAAGCGTGTAGCGAAAGACTTCGATGTTACTGCTTCATTAACCTGACCGTACCTGTTCCTGATTCCGTCGAAACACGGAATTGATAAATGCCATCGGCGAGGTGACTTAGGTCGATCTCGTGCAGACCATTGCCATATAGCGAAAGAGATCCGGTCTTCACTTCCTTGCCCAGTGCATTCAGAACAACGAATTGTGCTGTACCCTGTGCATCGCCGAGGTCGATGGAGAAGTGCCCATGGCTTGGGTTCGGAAACGCAATGAGTTGTAATGTTCTGGATCCTTCGTCCATCCCAACGCCTGTTGCGACCGTGAATGGCCAGTGGATCTTTCTGCCGAACTCGGATTGAAAGGTCTGTAAAGTCGCACCGTTAGGCTTTTTCAACCGGAAGTATCCCGTTCCGGCAGCAGCATCTGCCCAGTATGACCAACCATCGTTACCGGTATCCAATACTTCAACAGTATAGCAACCATCCGACAAATTCAAGGTGTCGATATAAGTCGTGTTCGCCACGTGGGCGCTACGATTGAATACTACCGCACCAGTTATATCCCTCACCGTTACGGTATTCTCTGAAGGTCGGTTGTTGGTCTTGTAATGCAGGAGAACATCCGTGGTATACACCGAAGGCAGTGCGAATGTGGTATTGTAGCTGTCATTGGCCGAATGCATATCGCTTCCTCCATTCGGCGCACTCACGGTCGCGGTGAATATATTCTCGTTATCACCATTCCAGAATGATGCGTTCACAACAGGCAGCGCAACCAATTCGGTCTGCATGTGCTTCAAAATACCATTCCAAGTGTAAGTGAGTGGTGTGCCACCGCTAACGCCGTATGTGAATGTTACGGTCGTCAAGTCCGTGCCTCCCGCGTTCCTTAACTCCACCAATGGGTCGTAACAGATCGGGTTATCCCTTCGGCGATAGTCCGCATCACTTGGTCGTTGCACGTCCAGGATCTCCGCATCAAGCGCGAATGACGGTGCACCAAATTCGAGAAGGTCCATGTTGATCACATAGTTTCCCCCGCCCATGCCAACATTACTTCCCGGAACCGGTGTAATGTCATAATCCAACTCAGCACTTCCACCGGACAATACCGAGGTGAGCTCTACGGTGTGGTCCTTTACAACATCACCGGGGCACCATCCTTCTCTACTGCCAAGCCATGTTCCACCTTGTGGATACACAGGATTCAACGCACAATCATTCGTTTGCCAAATATGCCATTGATCCACTTCCGCACCGTTCACTTTTACGTAATGTGTATTGTCCTTCCACTCACAACAATGTGGATAGTCTCCTGTATTGCTGTTATGACCATGACCGGTCAGGCGCGTGCGCAAGCTCCATTGACTTGCTGCGGGATCCAATTGCACGGTGACCGGAGCTAACTTCACGTCATTGTCGAGATCTGCATACGTGTGGCTGCCCATTTGGCCCCACGGACGTTGGTGGTTCACAACGGAGCGCGGCGGGGTTCCTTCGATCATTTCGAATTCAAGATCGATCAATTCCTGCTGGTTCCCCGAACTTAATTCCACGCTATCGTGCAATAGCCATTGGTAATCCGTTACATCGTAGGTCCAACGGAATCCTTGCGGCCCTAAGCTTAAATTGATCCCGTATGGCGTAATGAAACGCCCGATCTCAAATTTGTTCAGCACTTCGAATGGTACACCGTAGTAGTTCAATGTATCGTTGTAGTGCACAGTGCCTCCGTGGTAAAGACTGTCCAAGAACACGCCATCAGGATCAACCGTGTACTCCCAACCGCCGAGTGCGCCGAAGAGTGTATCCATTGGAACCGCGAAATTGCCTTGGATCTCAAAATTCTCAATGGTCAGCAAGGATCCTGGCCGGTCAATGGTTACGATCGTACTATCATGCTGTAGTCCATGGTCACCTTGCACGAATGCGATATTGGGGCGAAGGCTGGTTGCTGTTGGATCACTGGTCAGGTCCATGGCTTCATGTTGGTCTCTGCGGACGGTACCCATCAACGTTGCCGGTAGCAATGGGTCAATTGCATTTACTGCCTGTGGTGCATCAACGGCTTCATCAAATCCATAACTGTAGAGCAACGCACCATGATCCGGATGTGATGCATTCACTTTTCTGCCGTGCCAGTTCATGATATCCGCAGCACTGACCTCACCGTTGAACACGTTGAACTCGTCCACTAGACCTGGATAAGGGTAGGCACCGTTTACTCCTGAACCGATGCGCCATTTCGCGATGCCTTGCATTGGTTTGGTCTTTCCGGTTCCGGCGTGCCAAAGAGCGCCATTCAAATAGATCCGCATGATCCCGGTGGTGGCGTTCTTCATAAAGGCCCAATCATTCCATTGGCCTGCGATATTCGCTGGTGGGGCAAGTTTGTCTATTCGGTCAGTTCCGCTGCCATCATTGCCCGCATCCCAGTAGATCCGGCTATCGCTCCAAGGCATATGGATGTTGATGATCCGTTGTCCGTTCGCATCCAATGCCTCGAAGATCGTTGTGTTAACTGGTATTTCAGGTGCGCCGAATACCCGGAATGTTATCGTGATCGCGTCTCCAAGTCCTGCCATTGGTGCCGCATCCGCTTGGATATGATCATTCTTCAGTTCGGCATAGCCGTCCAAACCAGATTGACGCAAGCCGATAGTAGTACCCATTTCGGTGGCCATCACCTCCGTTGAAGCGCCGGTTCCATTTGATCTGGCAGCCATATCGATCAAGATATCGCTCGTACCATCCCAAATGAACGGTGTGTGCAACGTCAATTGCAGGTCGATCTGGAATATCGTGTTCGCATCGTAGACGGTCGCGAAGCCAACATCATCGAACCGGTTCGTGGAGTTTGCGGTTACATTTTTCATTCGCACGGTGATCCACCATGCACCTCCACCGGTATTCAACTCATAGCGTAGTTGGTTCACTGGTATGCCCGGTTCTAAGCCTGCAGCGATCAATTCATCAACGGTGAACCTATATTGCTCGCGAGCTATCCCCGTGTTAGCGTCGAACAGGGTCATGTTCGGCGATGCGCCGGTTCCAATTGTCGTAATGGTTTCCGTTCCTATCTGGACGATGCTTGAATTCCGCTCCCAGCGTTGGATGTGATCAAAGGTTAAAGTGCTTGCACGGTCTACACTGTCCGGTGCGGCGGTGCCAACCTTAAAGAATGGATGTTCGAGATCCGTTGAGTCAAGCACCCCCGTATGTTCATAGACCTCACTGTGTGTCAAATAATCCCATTCACCACAGGGAAACGCATCTTGTGTGGTCTGCGGGTCGCATTTTAACGTGTGGTGCATCAATACCTTCCTGAACGTATGGCTCTCATCCGGGAAAACCCACCAACCACGGCGCGTTGTTATGGAATCGTACGTAAGCGTTTGAACGCGAATGGTATCGTCCTGAGCCAACAGCAATGGGGCATTCAAGATGATCACGATCAGTAGGGTAAGGGTCTTTCTCATAGCGGGGTGTTGTTCGGAGGTCAATATAAGTTCCTGTAAGTGTATGGACTCAGGTAATCGATGATCACCCTTAGAGCCCTACCGCAGATACTGGCTGAACGCCATCAGGTAGGTACATTTGCGGCCCTATGCAGGTGAGCCAGATTTCTTATGCAGATACCAAACGGTTCTCGCCTTTGGTATTGGATTACCTCTCAAGGGAGCAGGCTTTGGTTGAGCTTTACGGGCATCCGCCAACGTTGAATGGTTTGTTGACCGCTACGCAGAAAAGGAAATTCCCGGCCAGCAACAGGGAGGTTCTATGTGAAGCGCTTCGGAGGCAATACGCGGGCATACCCATCCATGAAAAAGTGAGCGAGAGTCTGATCGCGATCGCACAGGATGATTGCTTAACACTGACCACTGGTCATCAGCTCTGTCTGTTCACAGGTCCGCTGTATGTGCCTTTCAAGATCCTGAACGTCGTGCGACTTGCCAATAAATTGACCAAGGAACGCGGAAAACCCGTGATCCCTGTGTTCTGGATGGCGACTGAGGATCACGATAGGCCGGAGATCGACCATACGTGGATCAACGGCACAAAAGTTCACTGGCCTGGCGAGATCAATGGAGCCGTTGGGTCGTTGGAATTGACAGGGATCGAAGCAGTCGTGGAGCAATGCATTTCGTTGATCGGACAAGGGCCACACGCGGCTGAAATAGCAGATCTCTTACGGACGTCCTATCGTCCAGAGTATACACTGGCACAAGCAACACGTTTGTTCGTGAATGGTTTGTTCGGGCATCTTGGGGTGGTATGTTTGGATGCGGACGATCATGAGCTGAAACGCCTGTTCATACCGGCCATGCGGGAAGAATTGCTGAATCAAGTAGCGCAACGTGCGGTGAGCTATGCCAATGAGAAATTGGCTAAGAATTACGGGGCACAAGCACATGCACGTGAGATCAATTTGTTCTACCTGAGAACAGGTGATCGTTCCCGAATAGAGCGGCAAGGTGAACGCTATCAGGTAGTGAACAATGGACCATCGTTCTCCTTGGATGAATTGCTCAAAGAACTGGAACAGCACCCGGAACGGTTCTCGCCCAATGTTGTTATAAGACCGATCTATCAGGAAACGATCCTGCCGAACATTGGATATGTTGGGGGAGGAGGAGAACTAGCTTATTGGTTCCAATTGAAGTGGGTGTTCCAAGCGCTTCAAGTGCCTATGCCTGCGCTGTTGCTTCGGACCAGTGCTGCGTTCATTTCGACGAAACACACGCGCCAATGGAAAGAGCTAGGCTTGGACATCATAGACCTTTTCAAGCCTCAAGAAGAACTGCGTGAAGTAGTAGCAAAAAGGCTTGGTGACCTGAATACGGATCTGGATCCGGAACGCGAACGGTTGAACGCCTTTTACGATGATCTTTTAATTCGGGCCGAAGCAGCGGATAGTACATTGAGGGGAGCCGTTGAAGCTCGCCGTGCCTCCGCGTTCTTTGGCTTGGATAGGATAGGAAAAGGGTTGGTACGTGCCGCGAAACAAAAGCAGTCCATTCCTTTGGAACGCATGGCGCGTATTCAAGATTCAGTCTTTCCTGGAGGAGGGCTTCAGGAACGCCGGGACAATATCCTACCAATGCTGGCTGAGCACGGCATGGCTTACATTGATAAGCTACTCGCTCAATTGGATCCACTTGAACAGCAGTTCGCCGTGATCGAAGAGTAGGGGAGGTTCAATAAACGAATCGAACACTTTCCGTACG
>JAGNUG010000059.1 GCA_017987115.1 Flavobacteriales bacterium
GGACATGTATGTGGAGCACGGTGGTGCGCCCGGCGCGGGTGTTGTTGTGGTGATCGGTTACGTGAGCAAGCGCCAGTGCATTGTGGTGGCCAACGATGCTACCGTGAAGGCCGGAGCGTGGTTCCCGATGACGGGCAAAAAGAACCTGCGCGCCCAGGAGATCGCGATGGAGAACCGCTTGCCGATCATCTACCTGGTGGATAGCGCGGGTGTGTACCTGCCCATGCAGGATGAGATCTTTCCGGACAAAGAACATTTCGGTCGCATCTTCCGCAACAACGCGGTAATGAGCAGCATGGGCATTACGCAGATCAGCGCCGTAATGGGCAGCTGCGTGGCGGGTGGCGCGTACCTACCGATCATGAGCGATGAAGCCTTGATCGTAGAAGGCACTGGCAGCATCTTCCTGGCCGGTAGCTACTTGGTAAAAGCCGCGATCGGCGAGGATA
Source organism: Flavobacteriales bacterium (assembly GCA_017987115.1). Taxonomy (GTDB): domain Bacteria; phylum Bacteroidota; class Bacteroidia; order Flavobacteriales_F; family PHOS-HE28; genus PHOS-HE28. The sequence goes on from JAGNUG010000059.1 coordinate 450, forward strand.
TCGACAACGAAACATTGGGTGGTGCCACCACACACAGCCAGATCAGCGGCGTTACCGATTACCAGTGCAAGGACGATGCGGAATGCCTCAAGACCATCCGCTCGTTGATGGACAAATTGGGCAAGCCGAAGGACGCAGGATTCAGTCGCGAAAAACCGGCGAAACCGAAAGAAGATCCGAAAGAGATCTACAGCATTTTGCCTGCAGAGCGCACCAAACCCTACGACATGGTGGAGGTGATCAAACGCTTGGTGGACGATAGCGAGATCACACAATACAAAGCCGGTTATGGCAAGAGCATTGTAACCGCTTATGCGCGCATCGATGGATGGGCTGTGGGCATTGTGGCCAATCAACGCCAGATCGTAAAGACCGCGAAAGGCGAAATGCGTTTCGGCGGTGTCATCTACAGCGACAGTGCCGACAAGGCCACGCGCTTCATTGCCAATTGCAACCAGAAAAACATACCGCTCGTCTTCTTGCAGGACGTTACCGGCTTCATGGTCGGCAGCCGCAGCGAACACGGCGGCATCATCAAGGACGGCGCCAAAATGGTGAATGCCGTAAGCAACAGCGTAGTCCCGAAATTCACGATCATCATCGGTAACAGCTACGGTGCCGGTAACTACGCGATGTGCGGCAAGGCCTACGACCCGCGCCTGATCGTGGGTTGGCCCAGCGCGCAAGTGGCCGTGATGGGTGGCGACCAAGCCGCAAAAGTGTTGTTGCAAATTGAAGTTGCATCGCTGAAGAAAAAGGGCGAAGAGATCACCCCCGAACGCGAAGAAGAGATCTTAGGCAAGATCCGCCAGAAATACCTGGACAGCACCACGCCATACTACGCCGCCGCTCGCCTATGGTTGGATGCGATCATTGACCCGCTGGATACCCGCACGTGGATCAGCATGGGCATTGAGGCCGCCTCACAAGCGCCCGCCACTCGTGAGTTCAATATGGGTGTGCTGCAAACCTGAGCAACATGAAACGATCGACTTTAGCGACACTTTTTGCTACCGCACTTGTCATTTCCTGTACCGCTCAAGAATCCGAAATGAGCGAAGCAGCTTTCGCGTACTTCAAGCAAGGCCAGGATTTAGAGCGTCAAGGCGAATTGCAAGAAGCGCTTCAGTTCTTCAACAAAGCAGATTCGGTTCAACCAGGCTTCATGGGAATCCTCCATGCCAGAGGTTTACTACGATCCCATCTAGGGGATTACCCTGGCGCCGTCGAGGATCTCGATAAAGCCATTCAATTCTGTGCCGATGCACAACAGTGCGAGGTATACCATGGCAATCGCGCCCTTGTCCACATGGATGCCGGCAAGCTGGACCTAGCATGCGCAGATTGGCAACTTGCTGGTAAGTCGGGGCGTGCCTACCACAAGAAACACTGCAAATGATCCGCACCTATTACTAGGAGACCATCAGCCCGTATTATGCGGCAAGCCGCCTGTGGCTGGATGCGTTGATCGATTCGCTGGATTCGCTCACGTGGATCAGCATGGGGTCCAAGCGGCGTAGCATAGCCCTGCAACGATGGAATTCAATATGGGGGCGTTGCAGACTTGATCAAATGAATATCGAATATCGAATGATGAACACCGAATGTCGAAGTGAAATGCTGGGCTTCGCATTCACTTCAGCATTCTACATTGGATGTTCGTTATTCGATATTGCCGTAGGCCAGTTTAATAAGGGAGTGTTGCAGACTTGATCAAATGAATATCGAATATCGAATGATGAACACCGAATGTCGAAGTGAAATGCTGGGCTTCGCATTCACTTCGACATTCTACATTGGATGTTCGTTATTCGATATTGCCGTAGGCCAGTTTAATTTGGGGGTTTTGCAGACGTAGATCCTTTGTACCTTTGAACAAAGAACAAATGGCGAAGAACTTAGACCTCCTAGACAAGGAAACCGTGCTCCGTTCGCTCAAGAGCCTTCCTGATCGCTTCAACGCAGACGATGCTATTGAGCGCAACATCATCTTGGAGAAGATCGCCGCAGGCATGGCTGACGTAGAGGCTGGCCGCACCGTTTCCTTGGAGGATGCCAAGAAGCGCATGGCCAAATGGTTGATATGATCTACAGGAAGTACGAGGAGACCATCAGTCCGTACTACGCGGCAAGCCGCCTGTGGCAGGATGCGTTGATCGATTCGCTGGATACGCGGACGTGGGTGTCGTTGGGGATCGAAGCGGCAAGCCAAGCACCGGCGACACGGGAGTTCAATATGGGGGTGTTGCAGACTTGAGCTGTCCGTTGATGAAATGGAAGGAGAAATTTCGAGAATGGTTCGTTCCAAAGACGACTTTTCAACGGATCATACTCATTGGAATTCTACTCTTCAGCGGATACAAGGTCGGGGAATCTTGGATCAAGGACGCTGAGATCGAGAGGTATGCCAAGGAGACACCAGGAACGGTCGTAGGCTTCCATCGTTCAGGGAAAAGCAACCTTGTAAGCGTCTTTGAATACGAAGTATATGGCCAGAAGTATCGGACATCTTCGATCAGCACTTGGTTCAAAGATTGCCTCGGCTCAAAATGGTGCTTGGGGGAGCGTTACATGATCCGTTATTCGTGGATCGAGCCTCAGAATGCCAAAGTCCTATGGGACAAACACCTCACGCGTTCGGATACTCTGGATACTGAATGATCCAAAGTACAGGCATCGAATCAACGAGCCAGGCACCGGCCACGCGGGAGTTCAACATGGGGGTCTTGCAGACTTGATCAAATGAATATCGAATATCGAATGATGAACACCGAATGTCGAAGTGAAATGCTGGGCTTTGCATTCACTTCAGCATTCTACATTGGATGTTCGCTATTCGATATTGCCGCAGGCCAGTTTAATATGGGGGTGTTGCAGACTTGAATATCGAACACCGAATGATGAACACCGAATGTCGAAGTGAAATGTTGGGCTTCGCATTCACTTCAGCATTCTACATTGGATGTTCGTTATTCGATATTGCCGTAGGCCAGTTCAATATGGGTGTGCTACAGACGTGAGGAATTGAATATCGAACATCGAAGTGGAATGCCGGTCCTAGTGATCACTTCAATATTCTACATTCGATGTTCGTTATTCGATATTGCCGCAGGCCAGTTCAATATGGGGGTGCTTCAGACTTGAATATCGAATATCGAATGATGAACACCGAATGTCGAAGTGAAATGCTGGGCTTTGCATTCACTTCAGCATTCTACATTGGATGTTCGTTATTCGATATTGCCGCAGGCTAGATTAATATGGGAGTGTTGCAGATTTGATCAAATGAATATCGAATATCGAATGATGAACACCGAATGTCGAAGTGAAATGCTGGGCTTCGCATTCACTTCAGCATTCTACATTGGGTGTTCGGTGTTCGATATTGCCGTAGGCCAGTTTATATGGGGGTGTTACAGACTTGAGGAATTGAATATCGAATATCGAATGATGAACACCGAATGTCGAAGTAAAATGTTGGGCTTCGCATTCACTTCAGCATTCTACATTGGATGTTCGTTATTCGATATTTCCGTCACCTTTGAATGAACCTGCTCAAGTTCTGTTCATTCCGAACTACTGCTTGACGAAACTTGCTGTCCTCGCATGCGCGCTTGTACAGCGCACGTAATATGATCCGGCAGGAAGCGAGGCGACATCAAGAACGATCATATTCCCGTTCCGTTCCTGGGCAACGGTCAAAAGCTGGCCTATCGCATTGAATAGTCTGGCAGATGCACCCTCTTCATCCAATTGAACTGATATGCGATCAATGGCCGGATTCGGCCAAACGAACAGCTCGCTACTCCTGTTCGAGAAGTTAACGGTCCGGACCGCGGAAATAGCTTCCGTCCCATCCAGATCGACCTGCTTCAACCGGTAATAGGAAAGGCCTTCCATGGGCGCATTGTCCAGAACACCATAGGTCTTCATGATCTGGCTATCGCCCGCACCTGCCACTTCGGCAACAGCCTCCCAATAGTCGAGATCCACACTGCGCTCCACTCTGAACAAGGCATTGTTCCGTTCACTAGCGGTCGCCCAATCGATCTCTACCACATTGGCTACTGGCCGGGCATCGAAACGCACCAATTCAATGGGGAGCGGGCTGGACACGTAGATGTTGAAATTATCGAACAACATACCAAAGGATGTCGTGAAATTGGGCGTGATGCTGAGCGCATGGGATGTGGACGTTGCCGTAAAATACAACCGCTCCCGCACCATGTTCCATCCTCCGGTACGTGTAACCGTAGTGCTTAGAGCACCCGATACCGATACCGTTACTGTGACTGTTGCAGGCGTGCTGGCGCTGGCCCGGCGTGTTGCGTCGAATTCGAGTGCATAGACGGAACCTACGGTGAACCCGCTCAAGGTCTGGCATAAGAGTCGATCATCTGCAGTGGAACTGGCATTCGTGTGTCCATCCACCTCGGCTACCTTGTTCGATCCGGTGCCGCCATAAACGCTTGCGGAGTTCACTTCCATCTGGCATGTCCATCCCGTAGTGCCACTTTCAAAACCCGGATTGATGAATGCCTGCGCCATGATGGGACCTGCGCTGAAGCTTCCTATCACCAGGGCAAGCCATGCAATACAGGTATCCTTGAAGCACATAGAGGTGATGGTCTGGTTCTACTGGGCACCTTGTACGGTGGAGCCATCTGCAATGTTCTGCGATGAAAGGTAGAATTTCCGAGAATTGGGTCCGAACGAATTGGAAGGACCGACCACCGGTTCAATGGTCGGATCATAGTTCGTTAAAGGGATGTTCAATGCACCTAACGCTGCGGTTTCTTTTTTCACCCATTGAACCTATCCCCTTTCCATTTCCCAGGATTTTCGGCGATGTATTGGGCAATACGGTCGTGTTCGGCGGCATCGCGGATCACGCGATCCCAATAATTGCGTTGCCGAACGGATGTGCCCCGTGGTAATAGATCATTGCGGTATGCGATACGGGTTACGGATGATTTGAATGTTGAAACGATCTGTCCCAACGCACCATGCAGGATACCCGGCGGTTTACGTGGATCCCGTTGGGCCACCGCGCCATCCCGCGCACCGTCAACCGCATCCGCCGCAACGTTTCCACGCGCGTCCACCAACCGTTCCCGTATGAAAACGATACCATGGAAATGGTTGGGCATTACAACGAATTCGCCGACATCCAAATGCGTGCGGTGTTCTGGTATTGTTTCCCAACATGCGCGAAGACACATCATTCGATCCGTATATCCTTAAGAAGGTACAAAGATCCAGCAGTGCAGAAAGCCCGCTACTCCTTTAAGGCCTTGACCGTATGCATCAATGCGCCGCGAGCATTGAATACCTGCATCAGATAGACACCTGCTGGCCATGATGTAGCATCAAGGGTAGTTTCGCTCCTGAAGCGGATGGCATCCTTCTGCACACGACCGAGGCCATCGATGACACGCAGGGAATGGGCTTCATCCGTTGGAACATGCACACGCAGCACGTCTGAGAACAAGGTCGGTAGGCCAAGGACAGATGGTTCCTTAGGAAAAGAGGTACCTACAGGTGTAAGGCCTTTGAAGTAGCTCTGCACACATCCAGGCAATCCGAATCGGACGTGCGATGAACCGAAGTCGAAGGCTTGGTCGACGTAACTACATGCAACCCCAGCATCGCCCGGTTGTTGGATGACACCGAGGTAACGCCCAAAGCCGCTGAGGGTGGGACCCTGTGCCACATAGATCCGCCCATCGGGAGATCTCCAGGCATTTGGTGGGACCATGCGGCCTTCGTAATCACAGGTTGAACCGCTCCCCTTTCAAACCGTCGGAGCCCGATGTGATTGCTCCTCCCTGCTCGCAGGAGAAGGCGCTAAATGCAGCGTTGTCCATTTATGAGTACAATGCGCACTGATCATTCCACACAAGCAATTCACCTTCGCTGATCGATCACCTTCGACCCATACGAAACTTCAGATGCGCTCGATGCAGACAATAAGGCCCGTCGCTTTGCGTTCGGCTACAAAACACCCTCCAACATGACACGTCTGCTGTTGATCATCCTTCTTTCCTTGGTCGCCTTGGTGAACCTTACCTCCTGTAAGAAGGAGAAATGCGAGGAAACGCCACCGATCGCTACACCAGCCGCCATCAGCACATACAGCAATTTGGATGCGGGCAATTATTGGGTATACCAGAAGTACAAAGTGGATTCTACGGGTGCCATCTTGGAAACACTCGGCATGGACAGTATCTGGGTTGCGGGAGATTCGACGCTTACTACTGGCACGTACGCTGCGTTGTATCGCTCCATATCAGGCAACCCGTCCGGATACGCGCGTTTCTGGCGCGATTCGCTCACTTACCTTGTAACTTCCGAACACGAAGTGATCTTCTGCACCGATCCGCTGGACGAGGTGATCTATAGCCCGAACCCAGGTCCCGTGGGAGTTAGCCTCGACTACACTGTGTATTCCACCCCGGAGTCCATTGCCGTACCGGCTGGCACCTTCACATGCAATATGATGCGGGCAGAGATCATGAGCGTCGGTGGCTATCCTGAACAACCGGATTGGAAACGTCCTCGGTCGTATTGGGCGGAAGGCGTTGGTCGCGTGCAGTACTTCGAATTCTACGGCGCCATGCTCGAAGGATTCCGCTACGACCTTGTGCGTTACAATGTGGATTGAGCTGGATGCGGTGATCGATCCGTTGGATACGCGGACGTGGATCTCGCTGGGGATAGAGGCGGCTTCACAAGCTCCCGCCACTCGTGAATTCAATATAGGGGTGCTTCAAACCTGAATATCGAACACCGAATGTTGAACACCGAACATCGAAGTGGAACGCCGCACCCGCATACACTTCGCCATTCATCATTCGGTGTTGGATATTCGATATTCCATGGGGCACCGGCGAGAGAGTTCAATATGGGGATTCTTCAATCTTGACCGTCGAAATGGACCGCGTTCATAAAGGGTATCGATATACGACCGGATCATTCCATGACCCCATGGATGGTTGCACCGGCGTCAGCCTCCATCGTGAGTATGAACAGCGGGACTACATCATTCGAAAGGAGAAAGATGTCAAGCCAATAGGAAGGGTGATCTACTACCACGGTCTTAACGAATTCACCGTTGAACTCGACATGGGGGTTCCTTTGGACGTGGTGAAGGAGTTCATTCAGGAAGCGGAGGTGCAGCTACAGGTCAAATGAGAACGACAGACATGGCAGAACACGCGCAGGTGACGCGGAAGGTAAATATGGGGGTGTTGCAGACCTGAGGCGGCGCTATCTTTAAACTATGGCCAAGCAAAACGACCTGCTCGACAAGAAAACCGTGCTCCGCTCCCCCTTGCTCCCGCGGATCAGTGATCCGTGGTTTAACCTCATCACAGAACTAGGCCAACCAGCCGAACGGACTCTCCCTGATACAACAAGCCATCGCCATGCACCAAAACGCGGATACGAATGCCCGCACAATGCATCCGAACGAACCGCGATGTCTACCTTTTCCTCATGTTAAAGAGCAACTTTCCTCTGGGTACGATCACTTGCTCAGGCAACCCGATCTGCTTTTTCACGACTTCATTATATACTCCAACCAAATGCATCGACCACTCCTCACCCTCTTATTGGCGCTTTTCCTACTCCCACTATGGTCACAGGAACCAACGTGGAGTTGGGCCCGGGCAGCGGGCGGGTCAGCGGGTGACCATGCCCGGGCGCGTGTATCTCCCAACGGTGAGGTCTACCTGCTGGGCACCTACGCGGACACGATCGATGCGAACGGCAGTACGGTTATGAGCGAAGGTCTCACGGACCTGTTCGTGCAGCAACTGGACCCCACGGACGGCAGCGTGCAATGGACCGCCGAAGCGCATAACCCCTCACAGATGGAGGTGATGGACTTGGCGTTCCGCTCTACCGGTGAACTGGTGGTTTGCGGCTTTGTATACCATGACGGTAACGACGCCACCTTCGGACCCTACACCATACCTGGCCAGGACTTCGGCTACCAAGCGTTCATCGCCGGGCTGTCGCCGGCCGGGGCATGGACCTGGCTGAGCGTAGTGCCCAACCCTACGCAACAAAGCAGCAAGGGCTGGCTGGTAAAGGTGGATGGTAACGATGACATCCTCCTCCACTGTGGTATCCAGCATGTGTGGGTGCACAAATTCACCGGTAATGGCGTACCGGTCTGGAACACCTCGGCAAGCAGCGACCAAGGGTCTTTGGATGGCTATGCGATGGACGTGACCGCGGACAATGGCTTGGTGATCACCGGCCGCTTCTACGACACGGCCACCTTCGGTAGCATCCAGTTGGTGGATGCCACTGTCTACTATGACATCTTCATCGCCAAACTGGATGACCAGGGTGCTTGGCAATGGGCGGTGCAGGCTGGTGGTAGCCATTGGGACAAGGGCTTTGGTGTATGCGGCGCGGCCAATGGCGACGTGTTTGTGACAGGCACCTACCGCAACGTGGCCACTTTCGGTCCGTTCACTTGCACCGGCACCGGTTCCAACGATCTCTGGACTGCGCGGTTGACGAACAATGGCCAATGGCTGTGGGTGAACCCGGCGGGCACTACAACCGGCATGTTGGAGATCTATGATCTGGATCTTTCTCCCGATGGGGACTGGCTGGTCTGCGGGGGCAGCTATGCCATGAACGCAACGGTGCTGGATGGGCACGCACTGCCCGCCCCGCCGAACAACTTCAATCAGGCCTACGTCGCGGAAATGGATACCCTGGGCAACTTCATCTCCGCACGCGGCTTCGGCAGCTTGGCCGGCGACCAGGTGGAAGCAGTAGCGTATTTGCCCGATGGGGGCATCATTGCGGCAGGCAACTTCGGTGGGGATATGATGCTGGATAACATTACCCTCACCAATACACAGAACGGCGATATCTGGGTAGGGCGCTTGGATCCAAGCTTGCCCACGCAGATAGCTTCACCAACGCAGGAGGGTTCGCATCCCCGCTTGGTTTGGACCGCGCTCGGCCCAATGGTGCTCAACCCAAGCGGTACAGCGGGACTTCTCACCTTTGTCGATGCCATAGGTCGGGAACTTGGTGCAGTGCGCATAAGCGGCGCATCAGAGCAGGCGGTCACCCTACCCGATCACCCCGGTCTCCTGGTCTGGAAGATCTCCACTTGGAGCGGAACTCGACTTGCTTACGGCACGATCCCCAGCACTGGGTTGCGCTAGGAAACCCGTCCATGGTGTACGCCGGTTCCGAGCATACAACTTCCTATAGGATCGGGTAATGAGATCGTGATCAGTTGAATATCGAACATCGAATGATGAACACCGAATTTCGAAGTGGAATGCTGGCATTAACTTCGACTTTCGATATTGGGTGTTCAATGTTCGATATTCCCGCAGGCTTGTTTAATATGGGGGTTTTACAGACGTGAATCCTTACTATTAAGCTCACGATGCGATGTTTGGTTGCCCTCTTTGTTCTCGCGAATTTCGGATTGTTTGCGCAGACAGACCCCTTCTGGGCCATTACGAATTCGAGCACCATTGTTGAGATCCACCGCACGTCCGATAGTGCCTCCGCCGTTGTCGCACGTATTACCCGAGATGATGTATTGCTCGTTCGTTGTGAAGAAGGTCCTTGGTGTTGGGCCCAAGACCAGATCGGTAATCAGGGGTACGTACGGCATGCTGAGGTAGTGGCGTTGACTGCACTGGATGATAGCTCAGCGACAACATGGATGATGACGGTTTTTGCAAGGGAACGACAATTGGGCGAAGGAATTAATTGGTACGACCCGAACTACAATACAGCAACTCAGCAGGCTTATGGTGATAGCTTGAACAACCACGATCTGGTCTATGTTGCGGCGTTGTCCTTATTCGAAACCTCATACTGCCGCCTGCCCAATGACACGTTACTCCTTGAACTCATGCATGCAGTTGCCGCGATTCCGGGTTCTGCAAGTGAAGTACCTCCTGACAAGCTCGCCAAGGCGTTACAATGCCACCCCGATGAATTCAAGAAGGTCATGAAAATGCTCGAACCCAGTAAACAGGAACTCGTTCTGGCGGCGACAACCAATGGGCTGTGGCTGAGTTTCGATCAACATGACCCAACCTCAGTGGCAGAGCGAGATAGACTTATCTTGCTGCTCGATGGACTTTAGAATTGTGGTGATCATTGACCCGCTGGATGCGCGGACGTGGATCAGCACAAGCTGAGTCCATTTGTAATGGTAAATTCATGTAGTTCAGAAGCTGTGATCAAATGAAATACGTGTTGTTCATTTTGCTTTCAATCTCTACCTCATCGTGGATCCAATGCCAGTCCACCATCGCATCCAAAGCGAACCACAACTGTTGCGACAGATCACAGATCGATCAAAAATTCCATTTCGAACTTTCAATAGATCGCGGCCGTCCGGAGTATGAAGCCAACAAGGTCTTGTATGAGCGGATCCTAACCTATATGAACCGTTGTGAATTAACGCGAATAGAGGTCAGCTTTCATGGGAGTGATAAGAACACTAATTCAATGGCTCTCAATATTGCCCAAGGTATCGCTAACATTTTGGTCTTTAATTGCATTTCACCCAGCCGTTTGATATTAGACAATTGGACAAAACGGACGGAAACGGTTGCCATGGAATCCCTCTACCCATCAGCTAATGCCCACGTAAGTCAGGAACAATGGGCAGAGTTCAGGATTATTTCTTGTGAATGAGCGGAGAGAATGGCAAAGGCCTTGGATAACTCATCCGCAGCGGGTTCAACGTTTGACTTGTTTTGGGTAATTCTTGATATACAACTCCCAGCTGGTCACTTTGGGATGAAGACCTCCTGAACACTTGACAATTTCCCGATTCAGGGCTACACTGAGCGTAGGGTCAGCTGGCGAATCGTAGACGTGCCAGTGTGATGAGAGACGACCACGTTTCCAACCCAATGCACGTAGTTGCTCTTGTAATACCGTTGCACAATTAGGATCCCACGTACGGTACGCCAACCTCCGAACAGCCTCCTCCTCGTCCACCGGGAGGAATAGCTCGACCCTATCATCAGTAACCAGAACGAGCGATGTGTGTTCATCCAATTGCCCCCATACCACGGAATCTTCTCTTCGGTATGTTGGTGATTCTCGGGGGTGCCAAGTAAAAGTGGAAAGGCCTGTAAGCAATGCGGGTTTGAACCCGAAGGGGCGGAGTGCGACACTCACGCAGCCAGTATCCAAGCAAGAATACCAAGTCAGCCAGTTCTGAACAGAGGGCTTGCTTGGACCCGTTTCATCTGGTTCCTGCCCATGTAATGTATCCTCGCAGCCAAGGCCAATAATCAACAACACAACACGACCAAAAGGAAATAGCAATGAGCGCATGGACTTCGAAATTAAACCTTCCTCTCAGGATGGTATCCTTTCATCCACAGATCCGCAGAAGTAGCGCAGGTTTATCCAGCAAAGAACCGGAACTTGGCGACGACGGTGTTCAACATGGGGTGCTTCAAATCTTCAACCATTCGCAAGTCTCTCGAACAGGACCCTGCACAAGCAAGCAAAGCGCTGCCGACTGTGAAGAAGGAACACGAAACCTGCACGTCTGGCTATCGTCGAATCCCCTTCGAATATAAGATGTATACTGAAAGGCAATATCCTTCAATGCTCTACACTAAGTGATAATTACTAAGGAATTGAATCTTCGTCTCCAGAAATAAAACCCTCTGGATTACTACCTCTCAATTTTTCATTGAGATTTTGTAGTAATAAATTTTCGAATTCCATAACAATTGAAAAGATGTCACCCCCTGTCCAGCTATCACCTCTCTTGATCTTATCCTTGATTCCATCACGTACGACTGAACTAACTTTCGGAATTGATTCTAACATATTTCTGTAAGTGAATTCATTCATACCTTCATTGATTTCTTTTTTCTGTTTCTCTTCCACAATTGCAATTATTTTGAATGCTTTTATTTCAACTTCGTGTGCAATTTCTTGAAGTGCTTTCACGTAGTCCAACTCGATTTCATCTTTCCAAGTTGGACAGCGGCTCTTCCAAAACGTTGGATGCATATCAGTAAGAAAGCTCATAGTCTCTACCGCTGTGTTCGCTTGCCAATTGTGTGCAAACTGGTTACGAATTCCACCAAAAAGTTCGAATAGTTTCCGGTCATCCTTAGTAAGTGCTCCGAGCTCGATCAGCAACTCCAACTTCGTATTGAACGAAAAGGACTTACTGCCGCTGCCAAAGATTTTCGTTTGGTCTTTATCTTTTACGTCAATCAAGAAGGACAATAGTTGCGCTGTAAGTCCTTCAACGAAAATCGAAACTTCGAGAAATAATGACCGAAGCAACATGCTTTCCTTAAGTGCCTTTCTATGTGTGATCGTTCGCTGTTTGCGTTCTTCAATAAAGAATTCATCCGATCCTTTGGCTGGTTCTACGTTGGGTACTTTCATGCTAAATGGGGTTAGTACAAAGTTCGCCAAAACGTGGATTCCGTCTCTACATCATTTGCGGCTCCGCTTGTTCTTCAATTTCGACGACTCTCTAAACCTCCGCAGGCTCTAGTCTTGCACCGTCGATAAAGACTTGCTTCCGTGTCGACGATAGATCACTGAAGAAAACTGAGCCGGGCCGGGGGTGAACATGACCACCTTTCGTGGGCTGCGTATCACTTTTGATCAATACATTCGTGACCTCCGATTACCCGATCATGCGCACATCCTTCCTCTTCGCTGCCTCACTTTCCATTTCCTCCATCGCACCCGCCCAACAGCTCAGCCTGCAATGGGCCCAGGCCGCTGCCAAAGGCATTGAGAGCGTGCAGTTCGCCGAGAACGGCGACCTCTTCGCATTGAGCTATGGAGGCAATAGCGTCCTGCTTCAGCGCTACAGCACAACGGGCGTTTTGCTGTGGACCAGAACGCTGAGCGCCCCCACGCTCACTGCCTTGGACATGGATGTGGATGCCAGCGACAACATCTATGTATACCTCGGCCTCACCACCGGCCAGTTGGATCTGGATCCCGGTCCGCTCACCACGCTGGTGGACCCTGGCAAGATCTATGCGAAGTACAACAGCAGCGGCCAGTTCCAGTGGGGACTCAGCGTGGAGAGCCTTACGGACCTGAGCGATTCGTACGGTGGCATCAGCTGCGACGATGAAGGGAACCTGTACATCACCGGGGATCTTGGAACGGGTACCTATGATATGGACCCCGGCCCGGATGTTTTCAACCTTGTGGTCCCCGACTTTTCCACGGGTTCCTTCATCGCACGCTACCGGGCGAACGGCACCTTGCATTGGGCCGATGTGAAGGCTTGGAACGCGGGCTTCAGCAACAGTCGCGACATTGCCGCATTGCGCAATGGCTCCGGCTTCTATGTAACACAGAAGCTGGACAATGGGGGTCCGCTGAGCAGCCAGATCGATGTGGACCCCGGCCCCGGGGTGTTCAATGTCTTCACCGAAACACAGAACCTCCTTCGTTACGACAGCAGCTTCGCCTTCGTGGCGCACGCCAACATCGGCTACGGCGATCAGCGCCTTGCGGCGGACAACAACGATCAAGCCTACCTCATGGCACAGGCGTCTGCCGGTGCTGGCTTCTGGGCGGTGAAGTACGCACGGAGCGGGCAAGAGCTGGACCAAGTGTACCAGACCAGCCTCACCACCACGGGCAACTTGCGGTTCGCCGATATCGTTCCCGACGGACAAGGTGGTTTCCTTGGCTCCTACAGCAACAACTGCGACTTCAACTTCGTGCGCTTCTTCAAGATGAACGTGAGCGGTCTGGTCGATTTCAACCTTTTCCTGAACAGTGGGTCGGACTGCACCCTGCCGGTGGGCAAGGGCTTCGACCTGCAAGGCGGCAAGTTGGCGTTAGGCACCTTCAACGGCAACTACGGCGTGGACTACGACCCGGGACCAGGCGTACTCTCCCTGCCCGGCGTGGGGTCCAACGAAGGCGCCCTGGGCGTCTTTGATTGGTGTGCCTCCGCACCCTTCGAACCATTCGGGATCGATCTGGTCACAAGTGAATGGTGCCTCGGCGATACGATCACCTTGCAAGCGGATGCCTTCGGCGATGCCAGCGGATACACCTGGGACCCCGGCGACTGGACGGTCCTTTCCGGACAGGGTAGCGGGACGGCGGAGATCATCACTGCGCCAACGCTCATCAATACCGTACTCCTTGCAGCAACCAATGCATGTGGCAGCAGTGTGCCGGTGCCCCTGCCCATCATTGCTACCACGGCCTCGGCACAGCTTCCTGAAAATGAGATCGCGTGTTACACATACGAAGGAATTCTCGACCCCGGACCATGTGCAGGATGCACCTATGTGTGGCAACCCGGTGGTGCAACAACGGCTACGTTGCCAGTGGACATTGATGTTACCACCACCTTCATTGTGGAAGCCACGAACGGCTCGTGTACGGTAAGCGATTCAATGACCATCGTGATCGATGCCTGCTTAGGTATAAGTACGCAGGACGGTGCTTCTGTGGTGCTCTCACCGGTACCCGTTCTGCGCAGCGAACAGCTGGTGGTGAGCGGTGCCCAAAGCGCGGACATCCACCAACTCATTGGAGCCGACGGACGTGAACACGCATTGGATATGGAAAGCACGGGCGGTGCAGTGCACATCCGTACCAATGCGTTGCCCGCTGGCCAATATGTACTGCGGTTCGCTGATGGTGCGGTGCGCACCTTCGTGGTGCAGTAGCGGAGTTTAGCCTGCTTGCTTTAAACCTCGGCATGCTCTTCCCCTGCTGCCGCGGAGCTGTGATCCGTGTAGCACCCCCTACCGTGGCCACTGTAAGTCAACCCCGTACACCTTCGCCATAGATAACCACCCCGCCCCATGTACCACACGGCATGCATATAAGCGGATCCGCTTTTTACTGTTGAGCGCATTCCCCACAACTGTGGCGGATTGCGCCACATGCGGTGCGGAAGCAACCTTCGCGGGCGAATGGCACGGGTATGGATGCGTTTTTTGGACACAAACCTGACCCCCTATGAGCAAGAACCAGATCCTCCCTTTCATGATCCTCGTTTTCCTCATCACCTCTTGCAGTTCCAGCAATGACGTGGTGCAACGGGGCATTTTCCAGCACCGTAAGTACAACAAGCCAGGCTGGTTCATTGACATACGCACGCAGCGTAACAGCATAAAACCTGCGAAGATCGACGTGGGGGCTAAGGAGCAGGTTACCGGGAAGGAGCCTGCTACTGCTGCAGAGAACGTACTCGACTTGGGTGTTGAACCCTTGGCGCTACAGGATGTTGCATTGATGGAACTCCCGGCCAAGGTTGCTTCAGCAAGCCCTATGCGACCCATGCCCACTGCACCTCTAGCAACGGCGGAAGCAGAAGCCTACTCAGGAGCGTTCGCATCCAACAACGCCGATATGGACCGTATACTCATCGCGAATGAACGGGGAGCTCAGAGTTACAGGGATCGTATGAACGCTGAAGCCGTGGCAGCACCGCAAGAGAGTGTGGGTGGATTGAACATCTTCGCCCTGCTCGGATTCATTTTCGCCTTCATCTTCCCCCTTGCGGGCTTGGTGCTGTCGATCATCGGGTTGAACAAAACACGCGGAGGTGGTAATGGTCATGGCCTCGCACTTGCGGGTTTGATCATCAGCATTGTCTTCTTAGCGATCTACGGTGTAGTGGTACTCATCTGAGTCCCGCTGCCGCGTATCGGCTTATCCCTGTCGCATTTCGCGTGCGCCAAGATGCTGGCAACGCCATGCCTCAAGGCGTTATGAAACGCACCGTGCGATGTCCTGCTGCGGTGACCAACCCTAGACTGAACAACACGAGCAACACGCATAGCAGTGTTCGCATAGCGTAAAGTTGTGGATAATTTCCGTTCTATGAACAAGGCACGCCCTCAAGCCGCTTTGTCGCGCTGTTCTTGTTGCGCTTCCAAGCGTTTGGCGCGGTTCAACGCCTCTGTCTGTTGGCCAATGGTCAAAGCATCCCAAGCCCGTTGTGCATCCAAGCGTTCCATAAGGTCAAGTTGGTTCGGGAAGAGCAGGTCGTAGCTAACGAATGTGCGTATATGCATGATGTCGGTATGCTGGTCCCACTCGCCCAAACCAAGGCCGTGGTTCATGCCTACCCTTACTTCCCAAACACCGGGGCTCCGTTCGTGCAAGGTCTCTACGGCGTGGTAGTTATTCTCATAAAAGAAACTCTGCAGCCGTTCCAGCGGGTTGCTCGTGGGGTCGAACCGCTCACCGTAACGCTGAATCATGTGGTTGTCCAAGTAAGTGGTCCTACCGCTTTGCGTTACGATCAATGCAATGATGCGGCCCTTGGTGTCATAGGTCCATACCAACGGATGCATGTTCAACCCTGCCTTTCGGATGCCGAAATGGAGCAACCAATTGTTCTTTCGTGGTGATCGCCATGCCTCCATGTGATACTGTTCGTGGGCGCGGTCCCGCAGATGCATGCGACGCATCTTAGGCAGAATGCTGTCCACTTTGTTCCACAGTGCACGGTAGTCCTTGCGGGCTTCGGTCACCATTTCTGGTATGGTCATGCGCGGTACGATCATGGCTGTAGCTGTTATGCGGCTTGTATGTAATAGGTGTCTGCATAGGCGCTTTGCACACGGCGCCCAACGGCGCGTATGCGGAAGGCATGCGGTTCATCCTGCCTTCTATCATTGAGGACCAAGCTTGCGTTGGTGGTTACCTCTACGTGTTGCCAGCTCGCATCGATGGTGTTTGCTGCAACGGCTTCTTCCACCACATAAGCAATGGCACCGGACACAGGTTCCCACTTGATCAGTAGTTGAGAGCGGAATGCAGTGGCCTTAACTCTGGCATAGCGCGGTGCCGGGATCTTGGAGATCGGTTCCGGACGCTTACTGAGGTGAAAACCGGATGAAAGGATCATAGCGGCATCACCCATGCAAACACTGTTCACATAAGCGGCTAACCGTGTGATCATTTCAGAGAGCTTTTTCTCCGCAGTATTCTTGAGCACAATGGCCGTCCTGCCACGATCCAATGCGGCAACGATGGCGCCTTCCAATTGCACGATGGCTGTGTGGAATTCGGCCATGCTCGGAGTAGGATCCGGGAAGTTCGGATTGCCGACCATATTAGTATAGATGGTTGAAGCATGTACATGCTTTGCAACGGCATTCAACCCACGTAATCCTGCTTTGGCTTTGTTCATAACGGTACCCTTTATTACCGGTTGAACGTGCTGTTACGGAAGAAGGTTGCGCATGCTCGATCCATGGATGCGAATGCAGCGCTGAATTGAGCGCTTGCATCACGCAGTTCATTCAATGCAATTGTGGTCAGTACAGTTGCAGGGCGTATCGGTGTATATGCACGAACTGTTCATGCCAATGCAGACCCGACCATCGCAGTTGCACCACCCCATTTCGCCATTGCATCATGTCCAGCATCGCATGCATGCTCTTGTCAATTCAATGCGATCGAAATTCGAGCTAATGCAACCTAGAGCGCAGCAAATGCATACTGAATAGATGCAGATGCAAAATTGAATTATGCAGATGCACAACTGATCAATGCATGTGCAGATCTCCATCTGTTGTCCGATCAATCGGCCATACTATGGACCTTGCGATGAGAAATTTCACCACCCACTTCCATACCCCCTACTCACCTTCTTGATGGCGGCGATGTAGATCCGCTTGCCACGAACCGGATTATCTTGCGGCTCATCGCGCAGTATCCGTTCCGCACTCATTCATGACGCACCTACCACCGCTGATCGCCGATCTGGGCCTGATCCTCTCCGTTGCAGCGTTGACCACCATCATTTCCAAGATGCTGAAGCAGCCGGTGGTGCTGGGTTACTTGGTGGCCGGCTTCCTCGTTGGGCCTCATGTGGGCTTTGTGCCTACGGTGTTGGATGAGGGGAACATAAAGACCTGGTCGGAGATCGGTGTCATCTTCCTGCTCTTCAGCCTCGGGCTGGAGTTCAGTTTCAAAAAGCTTGCGAAGGTTGGCGGTACTGCTTCGGTAACAGCGCTGGTCACCGTGCTCTTCATGCTGGGTGCAGGCTTTGTCACCGGGCGCGCCTTGGGTTGGTCCGCCATGGACAGCATCTTCCTGGGCGGCATCCTGTGCATTTCCTCCACCACCATCATTTTTCGGGCGTTCGATGAGTTGGGTCTCAAAACCACTTCATTCGCTTCGCTCGTACTGGGCGTACTTATCGTGGAGGACCTTGTGGCCATTCTTCTGCTGGTCCTGCTGAGCACGGTAGCGGTGAGCCAGAATTTTTCCGGAGGTGCTTTGCTTTTCGAAATGGGCAAGCTCGGCTTCTTCCTTGTACTCTGGTTCACGGTGGGCATCTTTCTGATACCATCGTTACTGACCAGTTTGAAGAAGTGGATGAATGACGAGACCTTGCTCATTGTTTCAGTTGCGCTCTGCCTTGCCATGGTGTACTTGGCTGTTCAGGCAGGCTTCAGTGCAGCATTGGGAGCCTTCGTTATGGGTTCCTTGTTGGCCGAGACCTCCAAGGCCGAACGCATAGAGCACGTGGTGAAGCCGGTGAAGGACCTGTTCGCGGCCATCTTTTTCGTTTCCGTGGGCATGATGATCGACCCGCGTGTGCTGGGTGAGCACTGGCTACCTGTACTGGTGCTCAGTGCGGTCATCCTCGTAGGCCAACCACTCAGCAGTATGCTCGGTGCGTTGCTTTCCGGCCAGCCTTTACGGATCGCCGTACGTGCGGGTATGAGCCTTTCGCAGATCGGTGAATTCTCCTTCATCATCGCCACCTTGGGCCTTACGCTGAAGGTAACGAGCGAGATGCTGTACCCTATTGCGGTTGCTGTTTCGGCGATCACCACGTTCACCACACCGTACATGATCAAGGCGGGTGCCCCCTTCCAGGATTGGGTTGCGCGCAAGCTGCCCCAGCGCCTATTGGAAGGCATTGGCCGCTACAGCGATCAAAGCGCACAGGTGAAGGTGATCAGTTCCTTTCGCAAGTTGTTACGCGCCTATCTCCTCAACGTCCTCCTGCACACGGTCATCGCTGTTGCGGTGATCGTGCTCTGTACCCGGTTCGTGGCACCGTTCTTCCTGGAGCAGGATCTTCGCATCCTCGGTCCGCTTCCCGAAGATCAGAAGCTGGTTGTAGGGCTCATAACACTTGCCCTCATAATCCCCTCCATTTGGGCTATTGCCATCCGCCGCATCAAGCGCAAGGCGTACCGTGATCTCTGGCTCAACCGAAAGCACTTGCGTGGGCCGCTCGTTGCGTTGGAACTGTTACGCATCGGTGTAGCACTAATTGTGCTCGCCTTGGTGGTGGTTATCTTCTTTCCCAGCGCGTTGGCCTTCATCTTTGTTCCGATCTTCGTTATCGTTGCATTGTTCATTTTCCGGCAACGGCTCTATGGTTTCTACCACCGTGTGGAAACGCACTTCCTACTGAACTTGAACCAGCGTGCCCACTTGGAACAACGCACCGTGCCCGCCTTGGCACCGTGGGACATGCACCTTACGGAGGTGTCCGTTGTGGATGCACCGCATGCTGTGGGTCGTAGCCTTAGCGAGCTTGGCCTGCGCGAGAAATTCGGCATCAACATCGCCCTCATAGATCGGAACGAACGCGCAATCCCCGTTCCGGACCGGGATGAACGCTTGCTGCCCGGCGACAACCTGCACGTGATCGGCACCGATGAACAACTTGC
Source organism: Flavobacteriales bacterium (assembly GCA_017987115.1). GTDB lineage: Bacteria > Bacteroidota > Bacteroidia > Flavobacteriales_F > PHOS-HE28 > PHOS-HE28. The sequence goes on from JAGNUG010000059.1 coordinate 20,138, forward strand.
CCAATTCAACACATGGCTGCATGAAGCTCCTGTGGATGATCGTAAGGCAGCATTGCATGACCAGGATCTGCAACTGCTCAAATTCGAGGTCGGAAATGGATCCTCATTGATCGGCGTTCCGATCCGGGATTCGCATGTGCGCGCTGCGGCCAACGCCCTCGTGGTGGGCATTGAGCGCGACCAGCACCGCATCCTCAATCCTGAAGGAAACGTTGCCTACAAGAAGGGCGATGTCCTGTGGGTGGTAGGTGATGGCAAATTGCTGCGCGACTTCATGGGCGGTGGCAAGGCACAGTTGGTGTGATGGACTTTGCCGAAAGCACGACCTGAACCGGCAAAGACGCTCCGCTGTTTGTTTGCCGTACCGCTAAGGCCAACCGTCCTTGGGCAAACAGGGGTGCGTTCTGAAACTGCGCTGGCAAACCAGTGCGTGCAGCACTGACCAGCGGCGCTCGTTTCGAACAGATCCAGACCCACCAAGAACACCGCCGCGCCACCTTGGTCCGCTTTCCCTGCAGTACGCATTTCCATGCAGCATATAAGGCACATGAACCGGGGCAACAGGAAGGCAAAAGGTATTCCGCCGTTGGACAGGATGATCCAGCGGAATGTGTAAGGCCAGCACTTTAATGCTCAGCTAATACCGCGTAAATTGCTGAACGGTGCTATATTCAATTTCTGGATCAGAGCGATCTACACACATGTCAGCACAAAAGCACTTGTTATTATCCACAGCGCGTTTGAAGACTTGGTCCTATGAAGCCCTATTGGGCTTTACATGCCCCATTAGTGAAATAAAAACCACCCCAAGCACAAACCAAGTCCGGAAATAAACCCTATTATAGTTACAACCGACTAGTTGGTAGCCATAAGATCAAAATGAAAAACACATATAGAA
>JAGNUG010000167.1 GCA_017987115.1 Flavobacteriales bacterium
CATGTACCCTGGATGGCAATTTGGTCTTCCGGAACGATGGAGTGGTGCATGCAGATGCGGGCTTAATTCAGGTTATGGGCCAGGCCGAACTGCGCGGCGTCGGCACATTTCATTTCAATGATGTGTCCATTGTTACTGGAGCTGTATTGGAGCATACCGACCCCGCTGAGATCGAAGTGGCAGGCAACTGGACGAACGCCGGAATGTTCGATGGTGACGTGAACACTGTAGCATTCGTCGGATCGGTCTTACAGACCATTGAGGCAACCGACTTTTTCGGCGTTCGTGTAGACAATGGCAGCGGAGTCACGCTGAGCGGCCCGAGTTCAGTGAGTGATCTGTTATCATTGGAAAACGGCCTGGTTAACACTACAGACACCGACCTGCTAACTGTACTTAGCAATGGAACATCAACAAGTGGCACACTGAATAGTTACGTGAATGGTCCATTATGTAAAGTGGGCAACTCGGATTTTGATTTTCCTATAGGTAAGGGCAGTTCTTGGCGGCGGATCGGCATTTCTTCCATCGATGACCAGGACACGGAGTACACGGCAGCTTATTTCGACCAAGGCTATTCAAACACGACGGCCCTGACACAGGGGCTCAGCGCCGTGAGTACCACGGAATATTGGACGTTGAGCCGTGCGGTGACCACTGATGATGCACGTGTAAAATTGTTCTGGGAAGATGCAGCGGCAAGCGGCATCACCAATTGTGATCCATTGGTCGTAGCGCAATGGAATGGCATGGCATGGGAAGGCGGATCATCCACCACTAGCGGATCCTGCGCTGGCACTGATGCGGGTGGAGTTGAACTCGACAATGAAGCTACATCCCTCACCGCTTTCACATTCGGCACGCAAGATGCTTCCATTGGTATCGATGAAGTCGAGCGCGTTGCGGAGCTGCTTCCTTACCCGCAACCAAGTGATAGCTGGGCCACGGTGCCTTGTAATACACCGATTGCAGTTCTTAGTGTGTTGGACCAAGCGGGTCGTATAGTGAATGTGCAAGTTGACCGTACGAGTGAAGGAGTGCGTCTACACACTGCGGTAATACCAGCAGGAGTGTACATGATCCTACTCAACGATGCGAACGGTCTGGTCGCCCGTGCTCGATTGGTCGTGGTGCATTGAGGAAAAAGTAATTGAACTACGGCAACGCTAGGTTCGTTACGTCAGTCCTATCTTCGCGGCCCCAAAAAAACAGAACGGAGAGGTGCCAGAGTGGTTGAATGGGTCTGTCTCGAAAACAGGAGTACTCGCAAGGGTACCGGGGGTTCGAATCCCCCCCTCTCCGCCAGCGTTGTGCCGCGTAGCGGCGTTCCATTCAAGAAGATCGCGATCGAGCTTGCTCGAAAGAGTGATCTTCTTGAATGGAACCAAGTCGCACAGCGACGACAACGATGAAGCCTCCCTCCTTTGGGAACGCCGTTCCCACGGCAATCCCCCTCTCCGCCAAGTGGAAGCCATGGCACGAAGTGCCTTGGCTTTTTGCTATCTGGACTGAACCAAGCCAAGCTTGAGAGAAGGTAAGATAGCAAAAAGGCTATCGAGCAAAGCGCGTATTGCTTGTATTTGAAGCCACCTCCAAAAGAGATAGACCGACCAAATGAAGGTCAATCCCGTACAACCGAGATCTGTGCCCTTAAAGCATTCGAACTTGCTCGAAAGTGTGATCTGGCTCAATTGAGCCACAGCGCAAAGCAATGATCCGTTGAAGCCACTCCGCCGTACAGCGGAAAAGACCGACCAAAGTAAGGTCAATCCTCCCCTCACCACTTTACGGTTTGTAATAACTGGTAAAGGGTACATACCAAGTTCAACTAGGTACTCTTTACCCTGGACCCTGTATCAGTAAACCCTCAATGCCACATCAACCAGAACGTGACCATACCACCGAGATAACCAATGGCGGCAGGCAGTGTCATTTTCTTCAGATACCAGATGAAATCGATATTGATGATCCCCATGGCAGCAACGCCAGCTGCGGAACCGATGATCAACAAACTACCACCGGTACCTGCACAAAGGGCAAGCAACTCCCAGAATAAATGGTCCACCGGATACTGCGACATCGGGTACATCCCCATCGCGGCCGCTACCAAAGGCACGTTATCCACGATAGCAGAAAGCATACCTATCGCACCATTGATCAAATAGATATCGCCTAACGCATTGTCAAGGCCTCGGGCCAATAAGCTCAAATGACCAGCTACCTGCAAACCGGCAACAGCGATCAATATCCCCAAGAAGAACAACACGCTGGGCAGATCTATCCGGCGCAATACAGCAGATACGAGCAGATCACCACGATCATCCGTTCTTCTCGTTTGATGAAGGATCTCCGTAACGATCCAGAGTACACCGAGTCCCATCATCACCCCCACAAAAGGAGGTAAATGTGTGATCGCCTTGAAAACCGGTACGAACAACAGCGCAGAAACACCTAACCAGAATACCAATGTTCGTTCACTTTCAGAAACGGTACTTTCATGGTGGCCTGTCCGTTTCACTTTGTCCGGGGCTTCAATATCCCCTTTCAGCATGCGACCGATCCAAAGCAATGGCAAGATCATGCACACCAAGCTTGGCAAGATCAGCTTCATGATGATGTTCAAGGTGGTCACCTGACCTCCTACCCAAAGCATAATCGTGGTTACGTCGCCTATCGGGCTCCATGCACCGCCAGCGTTCGCACTGATCACCACCACACCGGTAAAGGTCCAGAGCGTCTCTTTGTCCTTGATCAACTTGCGCAACAGCGCGCACATGACGATCGTGGTGGTAAGGTTGTCCAGCACCGCGCTCAGAAAGAATGCGAGGAACCCTACGATCCACATCAAGCTGGTCTTCTTTGTCGACGTGATCCGGTCAGTGATCACGCGAAAGCCGCCGTAAACATCGATCAACTCCACGATAGTCATTGCTCCCATCAAGAAAAAGAGGATACCACCGATCTCGCCCAAGTGCTCGTGCAGTTCAAGGATCAACCCTTCGTAACCATGCTCTGGGCCGTTGGGGAAAATAGAATCCATGCCCAACATCAGCATGCCCCAAATGAGCGCACCTGTGAGCAAGGCCGTTGCTGCTTTATTGATGTGTAACGGATGCTCAAGGGCGATGGCGATATACCCTAGAACAAAAACAACGGCCATTAATATGAACATACTTCAGAGTTTCCTTTTGTCAGGCCGCAAGTTTAAGGGTTCCGAAGAGTACAGCCTATTTTGCGACTCCGAATAACGCATAAAAAAAGCCCCGCTAGCGGAGCTTTTTATGTGGGTGGATGACCGGGGTTGAACCGGCGACCTCCGGAATCACAATCCGGCGCTCTAACCAACTGAGCTACAACCACCATTACCCGCAGCATTTCTGCTTTGGGGCTGCAAATGTAATACTTGCATCGCTCATTCCGTTCGTTGTTCCGCGCAGATCTGCATTCCATCAACCATATCCCTTCAGGCCGACAACTAACTTACTTTGCGCAACCGTAAAGGATGCATGTTCTATTCATACCCAAATGGTACCCCGGTAGGCAAGATCCGCAGCTCGGGGATTTTCTGCGCAAACAGGCAGAGGCTGCATCCAACTTCGTAAAAATGTCCGTGCTGGTCATTGAAGCAGTTGAGGATAACGATCTGCAGGAAACGGTAGAAACCACGAATGACCTGTGGGAACTCCGTATCCCATATCGGCACAATAGGAACCCAATTGGTGTGGTACGGAAACTGATCAACCTTCGTCGTTATTTGCATGCCGCGAACCGTGGCCAACAGCGCATTTGGGAGGAACGTGGCAAGCCGGATCTTATCCACGCATACATCATGACACGGCCTGCGCTGGTCGCGTGGCTGTTCGGGAGGAAATTCCGCATTCCGTACATCATTGGTGAACAGAGCAGCGAATACCTGGATGGCACGATGGAGAAAAAAAGCGCCACTTATTTGGCCGCGAGCCATTTCTTCTTTCGCCGTGCGAAGGGTGTGACCGCCGTATCACGCTTTCTGGGCGATCAATTGATCAAATTGGGATTCACAGCCAGCTATGACGTTGCCCCCAATGTGATTCCGGGACTGGATCGCCCGTTGCCACCAAGGGTCAAACCCGGCCAATTCCTGATGGTCGCAGATCTGGTCGACAAGATCAAGAATGTGAGCGGCGTCCTCAATGCGTTGCACATTGCTCGCCGAACTGAGCCGGGACTGCGATTGAGCATCATTGGCGACGGTCCGGATCGGAATACACTACAAAAACTCGCTGCATCGAATGGACTGAGCGGCTCCGTAACATTTGAAGGACGATTGCCCAATACCGGAGTTCTCGATCACATGGCAACCGCCAGTGCAGTGATAATCAATAGTCGTGTGGAGACCTTCAGCGTAGTGACCGGTGAAGCGCTTGCGCAAGGCAAACCGGTCATAGCCACCCGATGTGGAGGACCAATGGCCTTTGTAGAACTGGAGAACGGGATCTTGATCGATGTGGATGATGACAATGCCTTGGCGCAGGCCATGATCAAGATCACACACGATGCGGTCAGGTATGACCCGACAACCATCCGCGCAGGATTGAGTGAACGCTTCAGTCCAACGGTGGTGGGTGAAACCCTTGCGAAGATCTACGAGAAAGCACTGAATGGCTGACCCTACCACAACTATTCGCGTTGGAGTGCTGTGCAACGGCACCACCTTCGAACGTTGGCAGGCCGATGCGATCCGACATGTACTGGACGTGCAGGGTGTAGAGTTGGTCGTGCTTGTGGTGAACGACAAGAAAGCCGGGACCGATCGGTCCTTCCTGCACAAACTAACGCACTACCCTTTCCGAACGGCGCTTTATCGCCAATACCGGAGGCGCTGGTCGAAGCCGAATGCGATGGTCACCGAGGACCTGAGCGACCTGTTCCAGACTGTTCCTCAGTTAAAATGCATCACTCAAGGCAAGGGAGTCGTCGATCGATTTGATCAAGAAGACCTCAACGCCATTTCTGACTATCAGCCGGACGTCCTATTGCGGTTCGGGTTCAACATTCTGCAAGGCGGAATCCTAGGACTAGCCACCCACGGTGTTTGGAGCTTCCACCATGGTGATCCAACGAAATTCCGAGGCGGTCCACCTGCATTCTGGGAGATCATGGAGGGCGACCCCATTACCGGTGCTGTGCTCCAACGCCTCTCGGAAAGCCTCGATGCCGGGCAGATCCTGCGCCAAGGCTGGTTCAAAACGATCGACCACGGCCATACGGAAACCGTTGATGCTGTTTTGAGCAACAGTGCGATCTGGCCTGCACAGGTCATGCGGGAACTCCTTGCTGGCAACACCGCCGCTGCCACGGGTCCAACTCCGATCGAAAAGGGCAAATTGTACCGCTATCCGGGTAATTTCAAATTCCTTGGTTTCTTGCGGAAACGCATGGCCAACAAAGCCCGTTTTCATAGCGTCGATCTGAACAGGCATGAAGAATGGAACATCGGAATTCTTCCTAGACCGATCGAAACGTTGTTGGACGATGACCCCAGCT
>JAGNUG010000168.1 GCA_017987115.1 Flavobacteriales bacterium
GAAGGTCGGTGATCCGAATAGCGCTTTGGTCAGGCCTGGAAGCATTGTGCTGAGTGAAGAGCTCGCGAAGAAATATTTTGGCGATTCGGACCCGATGGGACAGATGATCCGGTGGGACGGTTCACAGGATCTTATGGTCACCGGGATCCTGGGCGAGATACCGGACAACTCGCATATCCGCTTTGAAGGCTTGGTGAGCATTGGAACCATTCTTCAATTTTGGCAGGGAGTTGAAGAGAAAAACTGGGTCTGGAACCCATGTTGGACCTATGTGCGATTGAAGGAAGGCATCAGCGCGGCTGAAGTGGATCGGATCTTTCCTGATTTCATTCAGAAGTACTATCCCGATTTCCTGAAGGATCAGATCGGTCACGAATTGCAACCGCTTGCTGACATTCACCTTACATCAAAATTGGATTTTGAGATGCACCAGAATGGTGACGCTGGAAGTGTCACCATTCTGTGGGTGATCGGCTTCTTCATCCTGATCCTGGCAGCCGTTAATTTCATGAATCTTGCTACTGCACGAAGTGCTTATCGAGCACGTGAGGTAGGTGTGCGCAAAGCTGCTGGGGCTACACGCGGACAGCTCATCGGTCAATTTCTATTGGAGAGCATCATCATGAGCCTGATCGCCGCTGTGATAGCGTTGATCCTGATCAACCTGTTGATGCCAGCTTTCATCACGTTGGCCGGCGAAGCGATCACAATGCCTACCATGCTTGTGCCCGGTGTATTGGCGATCGCCGTGTTGCTCGGTCTGTTGAGCGGAGTGTATCCTGCGTTCTTCCTTTCCTCCTTTGAACCTGCATTGGTCCTGAAGGGCAATACCGGCGGCAGCTCACGTGGGCAGGGCTTGCGAAAAGGACTTGTCGTCGTGCAATTTGCGATCGCGTTGGTGTTGATCATTGGCACCGTATTCGTCCGCAAGCAACATGAGCACTTGATGAAAGTGGATCTCGGGTTCAACAAGGAGCAGGTCATGTTGATCCCGGTTCGGGGTCCCATGGCCGATGTTTACTCTGCGGTTTTCCCGGAATTGAAGAACATCAGTGGTGTCGAAGCCGTGTCATGGGCAAATGATATCCTTGGCAAGAAACACAATACCCATGAATTCAATTGGGGCGATATGGAACAGGGCAAATGGACCTATTTGCCTGCACTGTATGTGGATGAGGACTTCAACGAAGTTGCGCAGGTGGAGCTACTTGCTGGCCGATGGTTCTCGCGTGCATTCCCAGGTGATGATTCATTGAGTGTGATCGTCAACGAGACCTTTGCACGACAGACCCATCCTGATGATCCGACATTGGCGATCGGCGATCGAATGGATACGCCAAATGGCGAGGAACGCATCATCGGGGTAGCAAAGGACTTCGCGTTCGATCCGTTGTTCAAAGCGGTGCAGCCCTTCGTTTTTGATATGTGCCTGCCAGAAGGTGATGGACAGTGGATCCGCTACCTCTATCTCCGGTTGGATGCGGGCGATCCTGCACCGGTGATCGCTGCCGCAAGGGATATCTGGAATACGCGCACAACGGAGTTCCCATTCGAGTATCAGTTCCTCGATGATCAGTTGAATATGCAGTACGAAGCACAAGGCCGCTTATCGGAACTTATCGGGAGTTTCTCGTTGTTGGCGGTCTTCATTGCATGCCTTGGCTTGTTCGCATTGGCTTCATGGACCGCTGAGAAACGGACACGAGAGATCGGGATCAGAAAGGTGATGGGTGCCGATACATTGCGTATCACCTACTTGGTGACACGCGATTTCCTGTTGTTGGTCCTGGTCGGGGCGCTCGTCGCGATACCGGTCGCCTGGTTCGGTGTGGGGCGCTGGTTAGAGAACTTTGCATTTCGAACGGCGATCGATCCTTTGGTGTTCATTGGTGCAGCGTTGGTGGTATTGCTCGTCGCCGTGATCACGGTGAGCTTCCGTGCGGTCCGCGCAGCACAGACGGACCCTGTGCTTGCATTGCGGCATGAATGAGGTGAGACCTTGCGGTTCGAGTTAGGGACATGACGAAGCATATGCGTGCTGTTGGTCTCCTACCTGAATAGGGTAGCAGATCCTACAAATTGAGTACGCTATCCCTGCTAAGATCCGCAACTTCATCAAAGGGGCGAACGACTTCACGAAAAAAAAAGTTCGAATTGGGGTAGGGGTATTTCCGAGCAAGGTGGTCTTATGTATGAAGCGCGAAAAAGAATAAAGCGCCAAGATCCATAAAACGAAAACGCATCACAATGAAAACCATCAAGATCTCTCTCTTACTCCTTTTAGTCGTCACCACGCTCTTTTCCTGCAGAAAGGACCAGATCCGCGGGTCGGGTATGACCACTTCCCAGGACCGTGATCTTTCCGGGTTCGAGAACGTCCTGATCAAAGGTGCGATCAGAACGAACATCATGTACGGTACGGACTTCCGTGTTACGGTGACTACCGACCCTGTGGCAATGTCGCACGTGGAAACACGGGTGGCCGATAACACCCTGATCGTTGATCTGGATGATCATTACAATTACCAGCACATCTCATTCACAGTGGACGTCGTCATGCCGTTCATCCACGACCTTACCCACGAAGGGATCTCTACATCAAGCCTAAGCGGATTCTATGATCTGGACGAACTGCGGGTCAGGCACAACGGTGTGGGTAAATTGGAACTTTCCGGATCAGCAGCTCATTTGGATCTGGAACACGATGGTGTAGGTAGTGTGAATGCCTTCAACTTTCCTGTTCAGACCTGCCATGCCGGACAGTCCGGTGTTGGGAGCGTGAAATTGACCGTGAGCGATCTTCTTGAAGGTCACTTGAGTGGGGTAGGGAACATCTATTACCGCGGCCAACCAGAGGTGAATATTTCGGATAGTGGCATTGGAAATGTTATCCACCAGAATTGAGTGTACTAATGCCGAGAACAACAACGAGCGCCAAGGTCCCGGACCTTGGCGCTCGTTCAGTTCCAGTAGATATCCAACGCCTTGCTCTTGCGTCACTGTTTCACGAAGCGCAACGTGCGCGTAATGGCACCTTCCTGAACGTTCAGGAGATAAACGCCAGCTGGTAGTGGTGATACATCCAATTTGCCTTGCGCTGTGATCGGAAAGGCATCTAGTTCTTGCCCGAGAACGGAGCGTATTGTGGCAACCTGTGAGCCAGCGGAAAGGCCTTCGATCGTCAGTTGATCGATGCACGGTACTGGGTATCCGTTCAATGGTCTCAACTGGATCTCCGATATCGCAGCAATCACGGAATCTTGGGAAGCCTCGATGTAGATATTGTCGAAGGAGGCGTATGCTGAACGGATAAGTGTCATACGCAATGCTACCATGCCATCGGTCGAGGACGATACATCCAAACTGCCCGCAGCATGTGCCCAATTGAAAATAAAGCTGTCCGCATCAGGTCCTGTGCCGATCAATGTGTCCACATCGAGCACAAGACTGTTGCTGATGTTGAAGACACCACCTGGTGCATCCAGTAATTCCAACAGAAAAATTGCTGTATCCATAGGCAATGGCCCACCGCATGTAGTGTTGATCGCGGAAATGTCCATCTCCACGTTCACGAAAGGCAACCCTTCCGTATCAATAAGCAGACCCAACTTATCGCCAAAGTCCGTTCTCAGCATGCCGATGGAAAAGTCACCTCCAATACCTGCTGGATCATCGTACACATCGGCTGGACCGGTCACGAGGATGGTCTCTACCGTATTGGTGTTCACGAACTCGCCTGTGGAAGTCCCTATCCCTGTGCCTTCCCAAAGATCGTTCACCGGGTCAGGGCTAAAATCCAACTGGCACCATGTCGCAATTGATGGAGTGTCCAACGGTGTGATGAACTGGTTGGAATAGATCACAACGTACTGAGCCGAAGCAGAAAGTGCGCCAAGGCACATTAATGGAGCGACAAGGAAAGCGTAAGGTCGAATGGTCATGATATGGGGGAATTCATAGGCGAAAGTTAAGGGACTGCCGAACACACTGCAATAGAACAAAGGTTGACAGTTGCCCTGGTAGGCTGAAGTGAGGGTCGCTGGAACGAGTGATCCGGTCAACTAAGAACCACCTCGATGGTGTTGGTATCCTATCACCCCAGCCGCTCTACAAGATCCCCGATCGCATCTTTCAATTTTTCGCAGGCGCGTGCGGTATCGGTATACAATTCCGGGCGTGGTGTCAGGGTGTTCTCGCGCACGTTATCCACCAAAGGAACAAGACCGGTACAACGCGATTCCGTCGCAATACCGTGATCCAGTTGGGACTCGATCTCTTCGAGCAGCATCTTATTCATATGCCCATGGCGCAGGTCGGTCTGCAGCATGTAGACCGTTCTGCTCAATTTCCGCAACCGCCTTACGAGGTCTTCGTTCTGCATTGGGGCAAAGATCGGAGAAAGGATACTTGCCCTATTCAGAAGTGCGATCAACTTCGTGAAGGTGCATTCATGAAAAAGCAAGCATAGCGTGGGGCTCCAATTCGGTATGTGGAAGTTTTCATCACGCCTTGCAGGACCATCATCCTTGGGAACGCTCAGGGAAACCGCTTTAGCAGTGGTTTTTAGCGGATGATGAACATTTGTAGAACTACTTCCCCATGGCGTTGTTCGTGTTGACACTGCATTGGCGTTCGAACTAGTTTTGCACCAACGAACAGCACATGAAACAACTCCTTACCCTATCAGTTGTAGTACTTCTAACAGCCGGAACACAGGCGCAGATCACGATCACGCAAGCGGAAATGCCCCATGCGGGTGATCAGTTGGCACGTGTTCAGGCTGTCACGAACCCATTCCTGAATTATGGGGCAACGGGCGCGTCATACACCTGGAACTTCGAGAACCTTTCGGCCAATGGCAATGATGCCACGAATTACCAATCAGTAGCTTCCACCAACTTCGTTTATGCGATCGTTTACGCGGATATATTCTTCAACGATAACCGGGCGAATCACGCCAAACCGGGTACGGACATCCCGTTGAGCAACTTACTGCCGATCGAAAACCCGTATACGTTCCGATATCGCTCCAGTTCCTCGTATAGGACCGTTGGTTTCGGTCTGGAACTAAGTGGGATCCCGCTGCCGATAACCTTTGATGAGCAGGATGTGATCTACCAATTGCCGCTCCAGTTCGGGAACACGAGCAGTTCCCACAGCAGTTATCATATCGACGTGCCCAATGTCGGTTACTACGGATTCGAACAGGACCGGACCAACGTTGTTGACGGGTGGGGAGCGATCACAACTCCTGGAGGTGTGTTCGATGTGTTGCGTGTGAAGACCACCTTGAACATGAGCGATAGTATTGGTGGTTTATCCATTGATAGACCAGTAGTGCGTGAATACAAGTGGCTTGCACAAGGATTGCGGGTACCGGTGTTGCAGATCAATACCACTTCGTTCTTTGGTACTGAAGTGGTAACTGCGGTCTACTATTACGACGTGCCGCGCAGCATACACGTGGTGGAACCATTGGCGAATACCCTTTGC
>JAGNUG010000060.1 GCA_017987115.1 Flavobacteriales bacterium
CTTTTCCAACGCGTTCAGCCAGCTTATAGGCGTATTTCGCGGTCTCTTCCATTGAGATGCCGCTGATCGGAACAAATGGGCAAACATCCGTCGCACCAAAGCGGGGGTGTTCTCCCTTGTGGGTGCGCATGTCGATCAACTCTTGTGCTTTCTTCACTAAAAGAAAAGCTGCTTCAATTACCGGTTCCGGTTCCCCAACGAACGTGATCACGGTCCGGTTAGTGGCGTTTCCGGGATCAACATCCAGCAACTGAACTCCGGCAACGGTTTTTACTACTGCCGCGATCGCATCGATCTTGGCTTGGTCTCTTCCTTCACTGATATTAGGTACACACTCGATCAATCTACGTTCCATGGAGCAATTTTTCGTTCGGGTTGCGAAGGTAAGACAGGGTCATGACGGCATCCAGTGATCGGCTTGAATAGCTGATCAGTCCGGATCAGAACTATGGAAAGGCCACAGTGGCCAGGTTATTCAGCATATGCAGTGCAACCGGCACCCAGATCGAACCGCTCTTGGCACGTGCATAGCCAAGGACCACGCCCAACGGTAGGATCAACAGCATAACGGCTGGGGTATACTGCATGTGCATGATCGTGAAAACGCCTGCAGTAGCGGCTACCGCGATATGTTCATCTGCAAGATGACGAACAGAACCGAACAACAATCCTCTTAAAAGGAACTCTTCGAAAAATGGAGCCATCACCCCAACGCCCAAATAGAGCACGACCATATTGGTGGTATTGCCAAGAATGTCGGTCATGAAATCGCTACGGAATACTGGCGAGAGATAGGCCAATCCTTCGATGATCAAGCCCAAAAGAATGAAAACTCCTGCCCAGATCAGGAAATGTTTGAAAGCAGGGATCCGTAAACCGAGGAATTGGCTGGTAAGACTTCGTTTCCAAAGGAGCACGGACGCTAATATCGCGAGCACGCCTGCTAGGCCGCTCCATAGAGCAGCTTGGCCAATTAGATCGCCATTGGACATCAATGTGGCCATTCTTTCCTGCATGATCGGATCATCGAGCAGTCTGAATGAGAAACCTTGTTCGCGCAAGTCTGGTGAACGATCGATCACACCGTTTATGAAGACACCTGATTGTACGAGGAAGAACAGCAGTACGATCACTCCGAACAGAGCTATACCCATAGCAAACTCCAACCCGGGTGGTCGGATGAACGTTGGAGAAGGATCAGGTCCAGGTTGTTCTTCAGACGGGTTTTCCATCAATGATCACAGTTTGGATATGGTTGCTCCCGAATGCATAAGGCAAGTAGGCCAATGAAGGTACCGGTCGGGTAATGATAAGGCTTGCGCGCTTACCGATCGCAATGCTTCCAAGTTCCTTCGTCAGGCCCATAGCGGCTGCGCTGTTCATGGTCATGGCGTTTATCGCTTCCTCGGGTAGCATACGTAATTGGATGCAGGCCAATGAAAGCACAAGGTTCATATTACCGCTGGGCGTAGTACCAGGATTGAAGTCGGTGGCCAATGCCACTGGCAGACCGCGATCCATAAGCTGTCTTGCAGGACCATAAGGGATCCGCAAAAAGAATGAGCAGCTCGGAAGCAACGTTGGTATAATATTCGATCCGACCAATGCGTCAATATCGGCTTGCTCCATTACTTCCAAGTGATCCACACTAACAGCTTTATGCTTTACCGCTGCTTGAATTCCGCCAATACTGGTGAATTGATTTACATGCACTTTTCCAGGCAGTCCATGCTCTGCGCCTGCGACAAGGATCCTTTCCATCTCTGCAACCGTGAAGTAGTTCGTTTCGCAGAATGTATCCACATAGTCCGCGAGTTCTTCGCGCTTCACTTTCGGGATCAATTCGTTCACGATAAGGTCGATGTATGCACTTCGATCATCTGTAAACTCGGGAGGCACCGCATGTGCGGCCAGTAGTGTGGTGCGCACTTGTAATGGCAAGGCTTCACCGAGTTTGCGCGCAACGCGCAACATCTTCAGTTCACTTTCGGCAGTGAGGCCATAACCGCTCTTGATCTCCACGGCCACAGTGCCATTCCTCATCATTTCCTGCAAACGGACCTTCGCTTGCTCGAAGAGTGCGTCTTCGTCCATTGCCCGTAGTTTCTTCGCACTGTTCAGGATGCCACCTCCTTTTGCAGCGATCTCTTGGTAGGTACGACCCTTGATCTTATCCACGAATTCTTCCTCGCGAGGAGAAGCGAATACAGTATGGGTATGCGGGTCGCACCAACCGGGTAGAACGTATCCATGCTTCGCATCGATCACAATATCCTCTCCAAGGTCTTTCGGCAGGTCAGCCATTTTTCCGAATGAAGAGATCAGCCCTTCTTCTGCTTGCAACCAGGCATCCTCGACCATCGGTAGCTTGGCCATGTCCGGACCGGCCACTAGTTCAGTGCCGATCGGGTGTGTACCAACAAGTGCCTTGGCGTTGATGATCAATGTGCGGTGCATGGGGTGCAAAGAAAGTCGGGTTAGGAGAATATGAAGCGTTGATCCACACGAAAACGGAATGAATGTCCATAAAGCTTCAGTTTGCGGTTGAATAGTGGTCCAACATGATCCATCCGACCTGCTACCTTCGCCCGTCCATTTAGCAGAACTGATGCCCGGCAACACCTTCGGAACCTTATTCAAACTCACCACATTTGGTGAAAGCCATGGAGCGGCCATTGGCGGGGTAGTGGATGGATGTCCAGCGGGATTGGAATTGAACACCGCAACTATCCAAGCAGAGTTGGATAGGCGACGACCTGGCAGTACGTCATTAGGAACGGCTCGGAAGGAAGGCGATAATGTCGAGATCCTGAGCGGAGTAATGGAAGGAAGAACGCTAGGTACACCCATTGGCTTCTTGATCCGCAATAACGATGCGAAGAGCTCTGATTATGACCATCTGAAAGAGGTATACCGGCCGAGCCACGCTGATCTTACTTGGGAACAGAAATATGGCATTCGTGATCATAGGGGAGGGGGGCGTAGCAGTGCGCGTGAAACCGCATGCAGAGTGGTTGCGGGAGCCATTGCTCGGCAACTCTTGGCGAAGGAGGGTGTTATGGTCAATGCTTATGTCAGCGGTGTTGGCGAGGTGCAGTTGGAAAGAGCTTATAGCGAACTGGAACTTGAAAGCACTTGGAGCAATTCAGTACGTTGTCCGGATCAGAACACTGCTGTACGAATGATCGAACTGATCGAACAGGTCCGCGCGAAAGGAGATTCGATCGGGGGAGTGATCTCGTGCGTTGTGCGTGGAACTCCTCCGGGGCTCGGCGAACCGGTCTTCGATAAGTTGGAAGCTGATCTTGCAAAGGCCATGCTCTCGATCAATGCCACGAAAGGCTTTCAGATCGGCAGTGGTTTCGGTGCGAGCTATTTACTGGGTTCGCAGCACAACGATCCGTACACGGTCACACAAACAGGCGGGATAAAGACCGCGAGCAACCGAAGCGGTGGCGTACAGGGCGGGATCAGCAATGGCGAGGACATTCTATTCGATGTCGCCTTTAAACCACCTGCAACCATCGCACAAGCGCAACACACGGTCAACGTAAAAGGTGAACCCGTGATCCTTGAAGCTAAAGGTCGCCATGACCCATGCGTGGTACCAAGGGCAGTACCCATCGTGGAGGCCATGGCGTGTTTGGTTCTGGTCGATCATTTATTAAGACAACGATCAGCTCGAATATGACCGAAGCAAAGAAAAATGGACTGTCCTTGCCGGTCAAGATCATTATTGGTCTCGTTGCTGGTACAGGATGGGCGGTAGTGTCCAGTATTATGGGTTGGAGCAGCTTCACGTTGGATTGGATCGCTCCCTTCGGTGACATCTTCATCAATCTGCTGAAGCTGATCGCGATCCCACTTGTCTTGTTCAGCATAATTAGTGGGGTCAGTGGACTGAGTGATATCACCAAACTGGGGCGGACCGGTTTGGGAATGATGGGGCTTTACCTGACCACTACGTTCATCTCGGTGACTGTGGGTCTGGTCTTGGTGAACATGATCCAGCCCGGAAAAATGGCCAATGATGATGCACGTTTGAGGAACCGGATCACGTATGAGCTATGGGTGAATAATACGCCTAGCGTTGATAAACCGAAGGACGGCCGCTGCCTTAGTTGCGATCCCGTAAATGCTGCCGTGGTCGAAGAGGTTATGGCGGCACGCGATGAAAATATGCCGGACCAATGGCTCACGGGTAAAGTGGAACTGGCGCGTAACACGAAAAAGGAAGGTCCTCTACAATTTTTGGTGGACATGGTCCCTAGCAACATCTTCCTCAGTTTTAATGATGCGTTGATGTTGCAAGTGATCTTTTTTGCGATCTTTTTCGGCATCGTGCTCTTGATGATCCCTGGAGCAAGTGCTGCTCCGGTTATTGCGTTGATGAATGGGTTGAATGATGTGTTCATGACCATGGTCGATGTAGTAATGAAAGTGGCACCGTGGTTCGTTTTCGCCCTAATGGCGGGCGTCGTATCTCGTATTGCGGGGAACGATATCGGTGCAGTGGTCGAACTGTTCAAATCATTGGCCGGGTATAGTATAACGGTCATTCTCGGTCTGGCGTTCGTGGTCTTTGTTGTCTATCCAACGGTCATGTCACTGTTAATACGGAGGAACATTTTCCTGCGGTTCCTCAAAGCGATCAGCCCTGCGCAATTATTGGCATTCAGTACAAGTAGCAGCGCAGCCACCTTGCCAGTTACGTTGGAATGTGTAGAGGATAACATCGGTGTGAGCAAAAGCACGGCGAGCTTTGTCCTGCCGATAGGTGCCACAGTGAATATGGACGGTACCAGTTTGTACCAAGCCGTGGCGGTGGTGTTCCTTGCCCAATTCCACATGGTGGATCTGACGTTCGTGCAACAGGTCAGTATCGTACTAACAGCAACATTGGCAAGCATTGGTGCTGCCGCGGTTCCTAGCGCAGGTTTGATAACCTTGTTCGTGGTGCTGACCTCCTTAGGACTGGATCCAGCATGGATCGCCATCATACTCCCCGTGGATCGTATCCTGGATATGTGCCGTACCGTCGTAAACGTTACCGGAGATGCTACTTGTTGTAGTGTAGTGGCTCATTTGCAAGGCGAAAAACTGTTCAACGATCAAGTGTGACGAATCAGTGACAGAAAGGCTTAAGCGGATCCAAAGCGGTGCGATCTTTGCAAGGTCAGTAGAAATTTAGTTCCGAGAAGTTCGTTAGTACGTTGAACTTTTGCATTGTTCAAAAAGACCAATCCACGACCTTAGGCTTATGTAGGACCTGAGCCTTTCACCATTCACCCATCACCATTCACTACCCATAAAATGTCCAAGTGGATCAAACGCATATTCATTACGCTCGCAGTGCTAATTGTACTGATCTTGGCTGCGGCCATCATACTGCCCTATGTATTCAGGGATAAGATCGAAGCTGCGGTAAAGGTCGAGGTCAACAAGAATATTAATGCCATCGTGAATTGGGGCGAATGGGACATCACCATTCTGAAAAGCTTTCCTGACCTTACAGTGGATATTGCCGATGTGATAGTTAGCGGCAATGGACCATTCGAGGGCGTTGATCTTGCACGGATCGGTTCGCTTACGGCGACCATTGATATCAAGAGTGTATTCGGTGAAAAGATCGACATTGAACGTGTGGGACTCATCAAGCCTTATATCCATGTTCGTGTTCTGGAAGATGGTAAGGCCAACTATGATATCGCCAAGGCAGATAGTGCAGCAGTTGATGCACCCAGTGATACGGCTAGTTCGCTGAGCTTCGGGTTAAGGGAATACTTCATTGAGAATGGCCATATCATCTACGAGGACCTTTCGTTACCTGTGAGCATGGATCTGGCCAATGTCCAACACAAAGGGAGCGGCGATTTCCGACAGGATCTGTTCACGCTTGAAACAGAAACCACCATCGATAGTGTGACCGTTGTCTATGATGGCGTGAAATACCTCAAACATGTCAAGGCCGAATTGGATGCGGATCTGGATATGGACCTGGCTAATATGAAGTTCACGTTCGAGAAAAATGAGTTGAAGATCAATGAACTCGCAGTTGCGTTCGATGGTTGGTTGGCAATGCCGACGGATGATATCGCAATGGACCTGACATGGGCAGCACAACGTACCGACCTGAAAATGATCCTATCGTTGATCCCAGCAGCATTCGCTAAAGACCTTAACGGCGTTGAGATGTCGGGGAAAGTGGCCTTTGGCGGATATGTGAAGGGAACCTATGGAGAGGAGGTCATGCCTGGTTTCGGAGTTGATCTGAATATCGATAATGGCCGCTTCAAGTATCCTGATCTGCCTGAAAGCTGCGAGAATATTTTCGTTGATCTGAAAGTGACCAGTCCTGATGGAAAGGACACAGATGGAATGGTGGTCAATTTGAAACGATTCGCTTTGAAGATGGCGGGTAATCCAATTGAGGCACGGATGCTCTTGGTAAAGCCCACAACGAACCCGACCGTGGATGCTGAGCTGAAGGCCAACGTGGATCTCGCGAGCATCAACAAAGTGGTTCCATTGGAAAAAGGCGATGAATTGAAAGGCAACCTCACTGCGGATATTCGCATGAAAGGTGCCATGAACGATATCGAGGAACAGCGCTATGAGAAATTCACTGCTGATGGGAAATTGATCCTTTTGGATATGGCGTATAAGAGCGATTCGTTGCCGATCCCGGTAGGTATAAACAGTTTGTACTTTGAATTCAGTCCACAATACCTAGCACTTACAAGTTTTGATGGAACCGTTGGCAGTAGCAGCATCCAAGCGAAAGGCCGTATGGATAATTACCTTCAATGGTGGTTGAAGGATAGTACGCTCGTGGGCACTTTTGATATGACCGCGGACAAGTTCGACATGAACGAACTGATGGGACCTGAAACTGCAACAACTGAAGGAGCACCTGAGGATACGAGTTCCATGAGCGTGATCGAAGTGCCGGGTACCATCAACTTCCGATTGGGTATGGCCGTGAATGAGGTGATCTACGATGAAATGCATTTGACCAAGGTGAAAGGTGGTATGCACATTCATGATAGTCGCGTAGACCTGAAGGATGTCTTCTTCAACCTCTTCGAAGGCACAGTGAACATGGATGGATATTATGATGCCAAGGACCTGAGCAGACCCAACATCGATCTGGGGTATAGGGTGAAGGACCTGGACATTGAGCAGACGGTGAAGTACGTTGATGCAGTGCAGAAGATGGCACCGATCGCAAAGACCGCGAAAGGGAAATTCAGCACGGCTATGCGCATGCAAGCTGATCTGAATGAGAACATGGAGCCGAACATGAACACCTTGACAGGAGCGGGAACATTGAACACGAAGAACGTACGGATCGATGGATTTCAACCCTTGGTGGATATTGCGAAAGCATTGAAGATCCAAGGCATTGAGAACACCACGTTGCAGGACGTTTCATTCAGTTATCGGTTCGCAGATGGTAAGATGATCACGGATCCGTTCGATGTGAAGATCGACCGGATCAAGGCCAATGTGGGCGGTAGCACAGCGTTCGAGGACCAAGCGATCGACTACAACATGAAGGCAAAGATCCCGAGCGATATTTTCGGTGCGCAAGCAACCTCGGCTGTTGCTGGATTGTTAGGAAAAGCAAATCAAGCGATCGGGTCCAACTTCCAGGTCCCAAAAGAACTGGATGCGACGATCAAGATCACGGGTACGATCGAAAAACCGATAATCAAGCCTCAGTTCGCGGGTGGCGAGTCCAACGTGAAGGATGTGATCGTTACGGAGATCAAGGAAGAGTTGAACGAACAGATCGGAAAGGCCAAGGAAGAGGCGATCGCCAAGGCACGTGAAGAAGCCGCGAAATTGATCGCCGAGGCACAGAAACAAGCTGATGACATAAAAGCGAAGGCACGTCAGGAAGCAGCCAGCGTGAAGTCCCAAGCCTACAAAGCAGCAGATGACGAATTGGCGAAAGTGACGAACCCATTGGCAAAATTGGCGGCCAAAGCATTAGCGGACAAAGCCAAACAAGAAGCGGATAAGAAAGAACAACAATTCGTTGCCGAGGCGGATAAACGTGCAGATGGCATTGTGGTCACGGCCCGCAATAAAGGCGATGATATGATCAAGAAAGCCGAGGATACCAACACGACCGTAAAATAACCATGACCCCATGCCGTAGGGGCGGATCATGATCCGCCCGGTATGGGGAAATGGTCCGCACGGAATGGGGAATATGGAACGCCCAGATCGGCACAGAAATAGCAATGACCTGCAATACCGCCGCCCGAAGAGAAGTATGAGCATTCAGTTAACCAAGATCCTGGTCATTGTAAGCCTGTTGATCGGAACAAGTGCGCTTGCACAGGACGAACATGGACCGTGCGACCCACCTACGGACAAGAAGATCCTGAAACTGCTTGCTGATGCGGAAAAAGCAAAAGATCCTGTTTCTCGTCATCAGAAGTTGAAGGAAGCAATGGAGAACGATGCTGAATGCGCAACCTGTCTTTATGAACTGGGAATGTCAGCTTATCGGATCGGAAAGGAGGGTGGCAAAGGATATGACGCGTCGCTCAGGTATTTTGATCAGCTTGAGACCAAATGCCCACAATTCCACAGCAACGTACCCTATTACATAGGGATCATGCGTTACGCGCAGGATGAATTTGCCGAGGCCGCGAAGGCCTTCGAGACGTTCCACAAGTTTCCAACGGATGATCCTACGAAGCTGGCCAAGGACTACGATAAGAAGTATGCTGATGTGGAAGCCGTAATGCCAGAGCTCCAATTCTATGTGGATTTCTACAAGAATACAGCGCCATTGAACCCTAAGGTAGTTCGCGGGGTGAGCACGCCTGGCGAAGAGTACCTGCCCATGCTTTCACCCGATAACGAATTGATGTTCATCACCAGAAAAAGTAAGGTGAAGGCGAAAGGAGATATTGTATCTCACGATGTGGAGGAATTGATCGAAGCTCGCCGGACCGATAACCAGGCCGACTTCAATGCAGGCGAAGCGTTACCGGAACCCTTTAACCTGGGAGACGGTTATGGCGGCGTAACGATCAATGTGAACAACAAGGAAATGTTCGTTACTGTCTGCTCACCTGCGGATGCGAGAGGCTATGTGAACTGCGACATCTACCGTACACATTACGATAGCAAGTTCGATATGGATAAGGGTGGCCAGACATATATCTGGACCGGCTTGGATGATCTGGGGCCGAACATCAATACGCCTGATGGTTGGGAAAGCCAGCCAACGTTGAGTGCTGATGGCCGCACGTTATACTTTGCGGTGAATCGACAGAACACGGACGGGACGGACATCTTTCAAACCACACGCAATGAAAAAGGTGAATGGGCTCCTGCACGGCCTGTTCCCGGGATCAACACCATGGGAGATGAGAAGGCACCGTTCATGCACAGCGATAGCCGGACCTTGTATTTCGCTGCCAAACCGCCTCAAGATGATCCTGAGAAAGGACACAAGAGCATAGGTGGTTACGATATTTTCTTCAGCAAACTAGGAGACGATGGCAAATGGAGTAAACCCAAGAACATCGGAAATCCATTGAATACCGATCAGGACGAGCACGGATTGATCGTCAGTGCCGATGGTCGCACAGCCTATTTCGCTAGTGGAAGGTATCAAGGTGTGGGTGGTCTCGATATCTACGGATTCGAACTACCAAAGGATGTCCGGCCGGAAGAGATATTGATCGTGAAAGGAACGGTTCGTGACGAAGCCGGTCAAGTAGTGAAGGATGCTACGGTGGAGATCAAATACATGGATACTCGTAAGACCGAGATCATTCATGTGGATAGCACGGATGGTCGTTATGCAACGGTTGTGAATTTAAAAGAGAACAGGGATGTAGTGGTGACCGTAAAGAAGAAGGACCATGTGTTCGATACCCACAGTTTCTCGCTGGAGGATACGGTTCGGGCCGGTGTCGCGAAAGTGGATATGACCGTGCAGAAGATCGCAGTGGGGAAGAGCTACCGTGTGAACGATATCAAGTACACCACCAATTCCGCTGAGATATCAAAAACATCGGAATCCATACTGGATGAGTTGATCGAATTCCTGAATGAGAATCCTAACGTGAAGATCAGGATTGAAGGCCATACGGACAATGTGGGTAACGAACAGGAGAACATGGTGCTGAGCAATGACAGAGCATTCACCGTAATGGGCTATTTGCAGGACAAAGGGATTGCAGGATCACGGCTATCATTCAAGGGCTTGGGACCTACAGTGCCGTTGAAAAGCAATGACACCGAGGCCGGAAGGGCTGAGAACCGAAGAACAGAATTCGTGATAATCGGTCTTTAAGGACGGTTCTCTCGTATGTCGGAATGGCATATTGTTCAATTAACTTTGTGCTATCCCAGAATGCGATATCTCATTACTTTTTTGGTACTTTCCCATGGACTGTTGTGCTTTGGTCAAGTATCTACAGGCCTACCTCCATTGAATTGGGGAAGCGGAGATGATAATAGGTCATCCATACCAAGCATTGCGTTACACCCGTTGGATCCACAGGCATTGGTGGATTCAGAAGAACTTGGAACGGATGAACTCAAGTACGGCGTTCAGCGAATGCTTGCAGCCAATGTTCTGCAACAAGGTGTTTGGGATCAGTTCCCTAGTGGCGAACGATCATGCCGTTTAATTCTTCGAAGTCCAGGTGCGGCCATGCTGAGCGTTCAGTTCGATCAATGGGAATTACCCACTGGTGCGACGGTGCATCTGTATAACGAAGATCGGAATTTCTATATCGGTGGGTTTACGCAGGCGAACCGGAACCCGAACGATGGTTCAATGGCTACAGCAGTGGTGCCTGGAGATGCAGTGGTGATCGAGTACCGCGTACCTGCTCAGTCTTCATACGGTGCTTTGAACGTTGCAAGCATCACCCATGGGTACCGGGATCTATTCAATTTCAGAGAAGCCGGTTATTTACGCGATTACTGGCCAGGATATGCGAGCAACACCTGCAATATCAATGTGAACTGCCCACAAGCTGCGGCATGGCAGGACCAGAAGAAGTCTGTTGCGATGTTCTTGCGTCCTGATGGCGGCGGGTGTTCCGGTAATTTGATCAATACCGTTCATGCTCCAGGCCGTCCGCTTTTTCATATGGCCAACCATTGCTATCAACCGACAACGAGCCAATACGTTTTCTACTTCAATTATGAGTCCCCTGCATGTGTTGGAGATACCGGTCAGACCGTGCAGACGCTTACTGGTGCCTCACTTTTGGCAATTGATTACTATGATGATTTTGCATTGTTGAGACTTAACAACTCGCCGCAGGCTGCAGGTTATGATGTTTATTATGCGGGTTGGGATCGTTCCGGTGCAACGCCGCAGTCAGGTACTGTGATCCATCATCCTGCGTATGATGTGAAGAAGATCACATTTGATACGAACCCACTAACGTCCTACTCAACAGTTGATACTGAGTTATGGAGGAGCTATTGGAACCAAGGTATCGTAGAAGGTGTTTCCAGTGGCGGCCCATTGTTCGATCAGAACAAACGCATGGTCGGCCACATGAATGAAGGAGCTCAGAATTGTACCAACGCGACCACATCGCCTACCGGATGTGCGAAATTCAGTGAAAGCTGGGATGGAGCTGCACCGGCCTCCAGACTTCGTGATTGGTTGGATTCCGCGAATACGGGAGTATCGACATTGAACGGCTATGCGCCTATTAGCTCATCGCCGAGTGTGAAGGTGAGCCTAAGAGCTTTTCTTGAAGGCCCTTTTAATACCGCTAATGGACTAATGAAAGCTGATCTTCGAGCGAATGGACTAGTACCGCTCAACGAGCCCTATTCAGCATTAGGCTACACTCACGCTGGCGGTGGAGGTGGGGAAACGACATCTGCTGCGGTATTGTCCGTAACGAATGCCAATGCGATCGTGGATTGGGTGGTAGTAGAGCTTCGCTCGAAGAATAACAGCTCATTGGTCTTGGCCACTCGGAGTGCTTTGTTGCAACGTGATGGTGACATCGTTGGTGCGGACGGCGCCTCTCCGGTGGTGCTCAATGTACCATCGGACCAATACTACATCGCAGTGCGGCATCGAACGCATTTGGGCATAATGGCGGCTGGCCTCTATTCACTTTCATCTACATCAACGAGTGTTGATCTTTCCAATGGCACTGCTGCGATGTATGGAGGCAGTGCAGCAACTAAAATGCTGGGTGGAAAACAAGTAATGTTTGCCGGTGATGTGAACGGAGACAGCCAAATTGTCTATACGAACACGAACAATGATCGTGACCTGATCCTATCCTTGATCGGCGGAATAGTACCAACTGCCACATTAAGTGGGTACTATGTTGAAGATGTGAATATGGATGGCGTAGTGATCTACACTGGGACCAATAACGATCGAGATATCATTCTGGTCAATATCGGTGGTGTCATCCCTACAAACACACGGATCGCTTCAATTCCTTGAGCATTGTTCGCGCCCATCCGCGCAACGTTTGCTTTGATCATGCACAAGGCACTGAACGCGCTACTCCTTAGGTTGGGCTTTGTTTTTATTCTTCATCATGCGGAGATTGAGCGTCTCCACAAGTACTGAGAATCCCATGGCGAAGTAGATGTAATTCTTATTGATGTGTTCGCCCATCCCCTCGATCAATAGTGCTACGCCGATCATCAGTAGGAATGCCAAGGCCAAGACTTTGACGGTTGGATTATCCTCTACGAAGTCACTGATCGTAGTTGCTGCAACCATCATGACGACCACGGCAATGACCACAGCCAATACCATGATGACGATCTCATTGCTCATTCCCACGGCAGTGATCACCGAGTCCAAGGAGAATACGATATCGATAACTACGATCTGAGAGATCACCATTGCCATTCCACGTTTCTTGAAGTTCGACAATGAATTTTCATCATGTCCCGTGACCTTGGAGTGTACTTCCACCGTGGCCTTGTAGATCAGGAATAGGCCCCCAAGGATCAGCACCAGGTCACGCCCGCTGAACGCGTGCTCGAATAATGTGAATAGTGTTTCACTCAATCCCATTACCCAGCTTAAGGACAGAAGTAATAGAACGCGGGTGAACATGGCAAGTGCAAGCCCGATCTGTCGTGCCTTACGCTGTTCAACACGTGTGGTGAGCGTATTACTGATGATCGAAATGAAGATGATATTATCGATCCCCAGCACGATCTCCAACAATGTCAGGGTCAAAAGGGCGACCAATCCGTGTGTTGTAAGAAGAACGGCGAGATCCAAAGAAGTAAGGTCGATCATAGAACTGGGTGTGCTGTGATATTCGAGTGCGAAAATACTAGTGATGGACCTGAAGAATTCCAACTAATTGATATAATCCGATCATACCAGTGCAAGGCATTGAATTAATGCGAATTAGTCTATTCTTTACGACTCGGTCTCCATGGTCACAATGGTTTCGTTCCGATTCACAGGATTGAGCCAATGAACCACACGATCGACCATACCCGGTTCCGATCTCCCGATCTCGCGCAATGGCCCCATTGCTTCGGTCACCCTTGCTATACGTTGATCGAGATCCTCTTCCCCGAAGAATAGGATGATCTCTGGCTTCTCATGCACTGGATAGTCCTCAAGTACTAGAGCAAGGTCCGCGGTCGGGTCGGTCCAAGGCAACACATGTGGGTCCCATTGTCCCAAATAGAAAAGTGGCGGCATTGGTGCTTCCTGACCGTAGGTGTCTTCGATGATGATCCCTTTCAATGGCCGATGATCACGCAGAGCGTATAGTGCTTCAACACGGGAGCGTTTACTGTAAGTAAAACACAAGACGACCATAATGGCAAGGTTCAAGACATGTACCCCTACCAAATGACCGCACCACAACCTGTTGTTCTTCTGCCACCATCTGGAAGCTAAGCGCCATTGTTCCCAACTTATGTAACCGATCACGAAGAATAAGGGGATAATTGGCAGGAGGAAACGTTCCTGTTTGTTCGGAAAATAGGAATGGATGGCAATGAAGAGCAATGTAGGTAGCCAGAGCAATAGAGGAGTGGTCCGACGGAAGAACCCGAACATCACTGCAAGCCCCAGGAACGGAAGGAATATGCCTGCGAGTAAAAGGAGGTAATTGTACCAAGGCAGCACGCCATAAGTGGTCGTATTGTACAGATTGTAGAGTATGTATTCCGAGATCTCCGCAAACGGTCTTCCCCATAGGATGAGATCGATGGATCCCTGTAATGCCGCAATGGGTACCACTATTCCCAGCCCGAAATAAATGGTCTGCTTCCACTTTTTTTGCAAAAGGAATGCTAGTCCTGGACCTATGGCGAAGAACAGTGTTTGGAACCTCACATTGATCGCAAGACCGATCCAGATGCCGGCCATCAGCGCATCTTTCAACCCGATCTCATCCTTGCTGCGTACCAAGTGATATGCTCCTAACATGAGGAATGGGATACAGGCTACCTCCACGAGGTTCCTGACTGCTAGGAACGGCATGAAGTAGAATAGAGCTAAAAATAATCCGGTCCGCCAAGCGATCTCCTCGTTGGAAAGGCGCAATGCTATCCTGTACCCGACCCGCACCACGACCAAACTCCATATGGCGAGCAAGATGCGCACAACGATCATCATCAACTTTGGATCGACAATTCCTATGGTCTTAAGGAGGTACAAGAGCAGATAATGCAGGCCCACAAAGAAGAAACTATGTCCGCTCGGTCTCGGGGAGTCACCTTGGTTCCACGGAAGCCAATTGTTGTAATCCGCTCCATCCACCCATGATCCAGCTGCTTCAATAACGAGGAAATGATCATCGTGAGCAAAGTACCCTTCACTGAAAATGGCAGCGATCAATCGGGGAACAAAGGCGATCACCGTGAGCGCTCGAACCGGATCCATCCTGAACCAATGTTTAATGGTTTCCCACATCACCGCGAAACTAGTGTGAACGAGATTACTTTCGGGACCACGTGCATTAGTGGTACCAACGTGAAGAAGAAAGAATTAAGATCCGGAGGGGTGATCGGAACATTGGTCGCTGCTGGCGCAATGATCGCAGCCTTGCCCGTTGTTTTCGATCGGATGCTCACCCGACCTGGGGTAATACCATTTGAACCTCTCTTGGACCACTTGCCGCCAACTGACATGTCCACTATGATCTTTGGGGTTATTTACGCAGCAGTGGTACTGACGATCGTTCTAACTGCAATAGATCCAGTCCGGCTCCTGCGTGGTTTGCAAGCCTACATTTTGCTCGTTGCGCTGCGTATGTTCTGCATGGTCCTGGTGCCATTGGAACCGCCTTTGGATCTGGTAACGCTGCAAGATCCCTTCGCCCAACTCTTTTATCCCTCTGACGTACCGTTCGAGAAGGATCTGTTCTTCAGTGGTCACACGGCAACAGCATTCCTACTGTTCCTGGCAGTTCCAGGTCGGAATTGGCGACCCTTGTTCTTGGCTGTTACAGTTTTCATTGGGATCGCTGTTCTGTTCCAACACGTGCATTGGACCGTGGATGTTGTCGCCGCACCATTTGCGGCTTGGTTTGCGTGGTTCTTAAGTGGAATGACCGTAAAGTGGTCCACGAGAAGCCGAGCCTCTTGAATTCGGTCACTTCAGCTTTTTCAAATAGATGCCACTTGCAATTCGCTCAACAAGTGCCTCCGGCATTAGGCCCATAGCGAATACGGTGATGCTGTTCATAAGACCAGGAACCACCTCTGCTTTGCCGGAGAACATGGCACTTACAGCAGCTTTGGCAACGGGTTCCGGTGGGTGCCCGAATTTCTTGGCAAGTTCGTCCAGCGCTTGCATCCCGGCTCGTTCGGTAAAGCCCGTAACAATGCTTCCAGGGCATACGCAACAGACCCTGATGCCTGTTCCTTCCAGTTCCATTCTCAATGATCGCGACCATCGGAGGATAAAGGATTTACTACCGCTATAGGTACTTAACGTAGCCATGGCATTGTATCCGGCCATGCTGCCAACATTCAGAATGTACGCGCGCTTGGACCGTTTCAGGTGAGGGATAAGTAAATGCGTTAATTCCACTGGTACCGTCATGTTCAACTTCATCATGCGGAGATGATCGTTCAGTGGCTTTGCTGCAAATAGACCCCAAATTGCTTCACCTGCATTATTCACCAGAATGTCCAACTGTTCACCTGAAGCGATAACGTCGTCAGCCAATTTCGACGAAGCGTCCGGCGCGGTCAGATCAGATTCAATGATCCTTACCCGTCCACCGTTCAATGCTCCACAGGCATCGGCCATTTCATTCAACTTGGACCGTGTACGCGCTACAGCTATAATGCCATGACCACGCTCTGCCAATTGGAGCGCAATGGCCCGTCCAAAACCTTGGCTTGCTCCGGTTACCAATGCATATCCTTTCTCCATCACCACGCCCAGCTTCACTTAATAAATCCTTGGAACCGATGATAGAACGGGGTTTTACTCGTTGCTGATTTGAGTTGGAATTCCCCTGAAATAATGGGAATGTACATTACTCTCCTGCGGCTTGCTTCACCGACCAATGAAGAACGTTGGACCCTGTGCCAAGCTCGACCATCGTGTACCGTCAGGTCACCGGCCTTAATGTCGAATGCTACTTCTCGTGGGTCCGGTCTAGTATCCAGGAATTGCACCTTGCGGAACAAGATCCCGGATTTTCGCTGTTTATGTGTTCCGGGTAGAATGCGTAGTCCTCCATTCCGTGGATCTTGATCATCCAGATGGATCCCTACGTTCAACATGGGGTACATTCTCTTGCCAAGAAAGAGGTCACGAACAGAGTCGGTGTGCCAACCCATTTGTGTAAAGTTACTTTCCGAGGAATTCACGTAATGATTGATCACAAGACCGTCCTTTTCGTGCGTTCCCAATCGCGCGTTCTCTTCGTAAAGGTTCAACAGCGTGTTCAATCGCGGATCGTTCATTAATTCCTCGAGAACCGGGTGGAATTGCGATGCGAAACAAAAACGCTGTACGATCGGTGTGCCGTCAACATCACGACCGTATTTGATCGGAGTCCCATTCAGGACTTTCAGGTCTTGTTCCACCCATCGCTGACTGAGCTCAGCGATAGCGGTCCGCATGACCTCAACCGCATGACTGTCCAGGAAATTCCTGAAGTGCAGAAATCCCTTCAATTCAAAGGATTCCTTGAGCTCAGGTGTTATGCCATTGGAGAATTCAGAAATAACATCACTTATAGGCGCCATATGTAAGCCACTTGAATTGGGTTGCGAAAATTACTTAACTTCCGCGTAGATCCGAATTAACATGGGTCTTGTTCCGGATAATTGTGATAAGCGGTGTGATGGTTCATTAATTTGGCGCCCTTATTTCTCCAATGAACATTGTAGTACTATCCCGGGATACCAAATTGTATTCTACTAAGCGGTTGGTTGAGGCTTGCGAATTGCGTGGTCACAGCGTGCGTGTGATCAACCACATTAAGTGTGATATTTTCATCGAAAAAAAGAACCCTCAGATCATTTATGGTGGGGAAACGATCACTGATGTTGATGCTGTGATCCCACGTATCGGAGCCAGTGTTACGTTCTATGGAACTGCTGTGGTCCGCCAGTTCGAGATGATGAAAGTGTTCACCACCATTGAGAGCCAAGCGTTGGTTCGCAGTCGTGACAAGCTTCGCAGCATGCAGATCCTGACGCGTAGCGGAGTAGGAATTCCCAAGACGGTTTTTACCAATTACAGTAAGGATGTAGGGAGCGTGGTCGATAGTGTTGGTGGTGCGCCTTGTATCATCAAATTATTGGAAGGCACTCAAGGGTTGGGCGTAGTATTGGCCGAGACGAAGAAAAGTGCCGTCGCCGTATGCGAAGCGTTCAATAGCCTGAAGGCGCGTGTGATCGTACAGGAATTCATTAAGGAGAGCAAAGGGGTTGATATCCGTGCTTTCGTAGTGGATGGCAGGGTAGTAGGCGCCATGAAACGTACCGGCAAGGAAGGTGAGTTCCGCAGCAACCTGCATCGTGGGGGTACTGCCGAATTGATCGAACTATCGCACGAAGAAGAAGTATCTGCTATTAAAGCCGCAAAAGCCTTGGGTCTGCACGTCGCCGGTGTGGATATGCTTCAAAGCGATCGGGGCCCTTTGGTTTTGGAGGTCAACAGCAGTCCAGGTCTGGAAGGCATAGAAAAAGCCACAGGCCTCGATATCGCAGGCGAGATAGTGAAATTCATTGAGCGGCATACCTAAGGGGTATCTCTGCGTGCTTCATGCCAAAGCCGCATGGCGCCGGCGTAAACGAAAAGCAGCGTAGGAGCGATCAAAGCGCACCATACTCCGAAGAACGCGAAAAGCGTTGGCAACACGTATACGGTGCCAAAAAAGATCAAAATGTACAGAGTTGGTTTCCACCATTCATTGTGCTTCCACCAATTTGCGAATACGAGCCAAAGCGGTATGGAAGAAACGGCTAGGAACGGACTAAGCCAAAAGAGCATTTCTGAAAAATTATATAGGTGTGGTTTTCAACCCAACAAGTACTTCTCACTAACATCCACAAGGAACCGACCCTGAAGGAACTTCCGGCCAAGAAGCACTTGGAACTTCATATCGCTTCGGTCGAATAATGTGAATTGTGTGCGCACAGCATGATCGTTCAATCGAACCACGGTACTGATCAAGTAGCGATTACTGATGGAACCATTGCTGCTCTTGACTTTTACCCGCTTGAATCGTGAAAAGATCATCTTTTTGCGAACGCCTCCCATTTGGAATGTCACCACCAACTTTCGTTCGCCGTTCACAGTGCGGATCCCAAGATCCTGATAATGTATAGCACTACGATAAGCCCCGGTATCGATCTTTGCAATTACGCGTGGAACACCAAGGTCCGTAAGCGCAATGTGCTCAAGACGACCTATGGTGATCTTTGGTACGGACATGTTCAGCGCAAACGTACCGTCATATTGTGTTACTGGAGCTGTTCTTCCTTCCTGTTTGCCAACAGGTCTGGTTTGAACGCATGACATTCAGCATGGTATGATCGTTGCGAATACCGATATTTGCAACAACCCAACTGAAAAATGAACAAGATCATACTACTCACTGTAACCGCTTGCTTAGCGGTCGCATGTACGACTTCGCCTGAACTAAAGGCTCAAGAAAAGACTGAACAGGTCGCTATGAAGAGTTTCGGTGATGAGATCACGCCGGATGGAGCGATTACGACAGAGGACCTCTTGAAAGCGATGGCAACAACGGATTCGCTTGCGACCAAAGTGGAATGTGAAGTGATCACCAGTTGCACCAAGAAAGGTTGTTGGATGGATGTGATGTTGAAGGATGGTGAAGTGATGAAAGTGCGCTTCAAGGATTACGGATTCTTCGTCCCTACATCCGGATTGGAAGGAAAGCACGCTGTTATGCAGGGCTATGCAAAGAAGGAAACCACGGATGTGGCCACGCTACAACATTATGCGGAGGATGCAGGAAAGACCAAGGAGGAGATCGCTAAGATCACGGAACCGGAGACCAGTTTGATGTTCTTGGCTGACGGCGTATTGATCGCTGAATAAGGTGAATTGCATTTTGAATGTTGAACAATGGCCCGGAGCACTGCTCAGGGCCATTGTCGTTTTCTATTCGATCACTACGTTGGTTCATGCCCAAAGTGGGTTTGAATTGAAGCCGGTGCGTGAGAGCGCGATCATTGGTGCTGGGGCCTTGTTCCATGGCACCTCATTCTTTTTGGAACACCGGAACAGATCCGCCGAGGCACCTGTGCTGAATTATGACCGGATCCCAGGGGTAGATCGGGTGGCAACCCGTAATTGGAACCCCACGGCACATACGACCAGCAATATTTTATTCGGAGTTGCATTGGCAGCATCTTTCACAACGGCGATAATTGGTGATGAACAAGCGAAGCCTTTAGTACCGATCGTGATCATTTCGAGCTCTGGTCTCCTGGCCAGCGGCGTTACCAATACAGTAAAGGAACTAGTGCGAAGACCGCGCCCTTATCTCTACAACAGCAATGC
The DNA here is from genome assembly GCA_017987115.1 of Flavobacteriales bacterium. Taxonomy (GTDB): domain Bacteria; phylum Bacteroidota; class Bacteroidia; order Flavobacteriales_F; family PHOS-HE28; genus PHOS-HE28. The sequence goes on from JAGNUG010000060.1 coordinate 20,012, forward strand.
ACCGCAAGTGCCAATTCCGTCCAATAATGACCAACTTAGTTTTTGGAGTGGACATACGGCCAATACCGCTGCATTAACGTTCGCATGTGCAAGCATGATGCAACGAAGTAATGCATCGAACGGAGTGAAGACCGTAACATGGATCGGTGCTGCTTTGGCGCCTGCGGCCATGGGCTATTTGCGTGTTAGAGCGGGCAAGCATTTCCCCACGGATGTGTTGACAGGTTACGCTGTTGGCGCACTTATCGGCTTGGCGGTGCCCTACTTTCACCGCGCTAATTGACCGTTCAGATGATGAAGTTCGCGTTGGCCGTGCATGGAGGTGCCGGAACCATATCCAAGGAATTAATGACCAGCAGTCGGGAGCAAGCCTACCGAGGTGTGTTGGAACTGGCTTTGACAAGGGGGCAGGAAGTCTTAATGAAAGGTGGAGCCTCGTTGGATGCGGTAGAGATCGCAGTACGTGTTATGGAAGATTCACCCTTGTTCAATGCGGGACGTGGGTCAGTGTTCAATGCCGATGGACAGCATGAAATGGATGCGAGCTTGATGAACGGATCCGATCTGAAGGCTGGTGCCGTAGCGGGTGTACAGAATGTGAAGAACCCGATCGGGCTTGCCCGCAAGGTGATGGACCATAGTGAACATGTGTTG
>JAGNUG010000169.1 GCA_017987115.1 Flavobacteriales bacterium
CTTCTTCACGATCCTTCCCGTCCAACATATCGCTTAGTATCACCACCAAACTGCGCCGGTGCGCTCGGTGGGCGATGTCGTTAAGTGCCTCCACTACGGAAGTGGTTTGGCCACGTGATGGCGCTTCAATGGAAAGTATATCTTCCAAATGTTGCATCAAATGCCGCAGATGTACCGCGTTGCTGCGCGCTTGCTCGGCAATGTGCACCGAATCACTGAACGTGGTTAGTCCTACGGCATCCCGCTGTTTGCGAAGCAATTGGATGAACGCAGCCGCAGCGTGTACAGCAAATTCCACTTTGTTGAATTCCTTCGTTTCACCCTTAGCGGGGTAATACATGCTGCTACTTGTATCCACCACCAACTGGCACCGCAGGTTGGTCTCTTCCTCGTATCGCTTCGTGTAGAGCTTATCGGTCTTTGCATACAACTTCCAATCGATATGCCGCGTGCTTTCACCTTGGTTATACGCCCTGTGTTCAGCGAACTCAACACTGAATCCATGGAAAGGACTCTTGTGCAAACCAGCTAAAAAGCCCTCGACCACTTGCCGCGCTTTGAACTCGAGTGCACTTAACGCCTGTATGTGTTTCTGTTCAATGGGCATGGTACAAAGGTCGGGGATCGATCGGATGGTCAGGATAATAGATGATCGGATGTGCTACTGTTAGGTTCGATCCATATCCCGGATCGCTCCCGGTGGATTGAACAACTCCCAATCATCCCATACGTAGAACGAATCTTTGAACGTGCCGACCCATTCGGCGAATAACGGTCGGAATTCTTGCACAGCCTTGCGCAATAGATCGAAGTGCGCTTGTTCGCTGTGGCCGCCCATTTCCAAGCCTCGCAGTGCAACCACCATTTCACGACAACCACGACGGACCAAACAGGCGTTCTCCATCTGTAGATCATACATGTTCATGGCATATGCACCAGCGATCTTAGCCCCGATCGTGTATGCGTTTTGCATGATATCGTCCTTGCTCGCTTGCAACATATGGTCGGCGATATCCTTATGTCCAGGTCTATCGCTCTTGCCTTCTTCTGGTGCAGTTTCGCATATTGCCGTGGCTATTTCACGGATCTCTTCGGCCTTCTTGAACAGAAGCGTTTCTTGGTAGGCGTCGTGGTCGTCTTCGTCGTAGCGCATGGTGAATATGCTTCCTACAAAGATGGAGAAGTTGAAGGAATGTAGTAGCACCAATAAATTATCGGCTTCGCAGAGACAATTTGGAATCCACTGAAAATGAAACCCCGCCTAAGTCTAAGCTCAAGCGGGGTTCAATAAATTGTATTAGCCTTACACCAACTGCCCGTCCAACTTTCCAGCTAACTGCGCCTTTGGTACCGCACCCACGCTGCGGTCGACCACTTCGCCGTTCTTCAGGAACAGGATAGTAGGGATGCTGCGGATGCCATACTTCATGGCGGTCTGTGGGTTGTTGTCAACGTTCACTTTGCCAATTACGGCTTTGCCTTCGTACTCCTTTGCAAGTTCCTCAACAACGGGACCTACCATGCGGCAAGGGCCACACCATTCAGCCCAAAAGTCTACAAGTACGGGCTTGTCGCTCTTCAATGCGAGTTCTTCAAAGTTGCTATCTGTGAATTCGAGTGCCATAGTTCTGTGTTTGGAGCGGTATTTACTCCTGTTTGGTTTTGATACGTGTTGCAAAGGTGATCGGTTCCATGTTCATGGAGCTATCGGCCTCCGTAAGTTTTCATCGCCTTCTTGTCGGCGAAGGTACGCCCCCCTGACAAGATCCTTGCCATGGAAAGGACCTTGCCATATCGTCAGTTCAACGCCCACTCGACCTCTGTGATGCCATCCAGACCACGCACCAATTCCTCGGTTACGGTCACGCTTAAACTCTTGCTGGGCGCTTCAATGGCGATATTGTCATGCTTGCTGACCACTTGCAGATTCACTGCACATTTACCCGGTGAGGCCTTCAATAGCGTTCCAAGTTCTTGCGCGATCGTGTCGGTCATGCGCTCGGCCTCGACCTTCAAATACACTTTGGTGATGTACTTGTCACGTGCATCACTTAATAGGTCGATGCTCGTTAGCTTGAATTCCATTTGGCCTTCATCGCGCCCCCAAGTGCGCAAGCTGGCCCTGCCTTTCATCAACAACAACGTGCCCGGTACCAAGTACAGTTTGAATTTGAGATAGTCCTCACTGAAGAGCATGAAATCGTGTGTGCCGAAATGATCTTCTACGGCGAGTATACCGAATTGCTTGCCGCTCTTGGCTGTGCGATGCTCTGCTTTGGTGACAATTCCACTGAAGGTGACCTCTCTTCCAGATAGTTTGTCGAGCTCTTTAAGTTCGAGCAAGTTGGCCGTGCATAGGTACTTGATCTCTAATCGATGATCATCCAATGGATGCCCGCTGAGGTAGAACCCGATCACTTCCTTTTCATAATGCAATTGCTCGAGCGCACTCCATGGTTCAATGGCGGGGAGGGTGGGCTCAGGGATCGAAGCGGAATCGTCGCCAACAGCGTCGAACATGCTCACTTGTGCACTGTCTACGCCATCTTGGTGTTGCTGACCATAGCGGACCAAGCTTTCCAGATATGTAGGCTTACCTTCTCCACTGGTGTAAAAGAAGTGCGCGCGTTGGATGCCGAGGTTGTCGTAGGCACCCGCATAAGCCAAACTCTCGATCGCCTTTTTATTCGTACTACGCAGATTCACGCGACGCATGAAATCGAATACGTTCGCGTATGGCCCATTCTCGCCGCTTCGTTCTGCAACAATGGCATCAACTGCAGCTTCGCCGACACCTTTTACGGCACCCAATCCGAACCGTATCTGCCCAGCTTTATTGACCGTGAACTGGTAGCCGCTTTCATTCACATCCGGACCAAGGACCTCAATTCCCATACTCCGGCATTCCTCCATGAAGAAGGTGATCTTGTCAATGTTGCTCTGCGAATGGGTAAGCACGCTGGCCATGAATTCCGGCGCGAAGTTTGCCTTCAACCAGGCTGTTTGATAGGCCACAAAAGCGTAACAAGTTGAGTGCGATTTGTTGAACGCATACTGGGCAAAGGCTTCCCAATCGGTCCAGATCTTATTGCACACTTTGTCATCAAATCCCCGTTCGGACGTGCCTTCCAGGAATTTGCCCTTCATCTTGTCCAGCGTGGCGCGGTCCTTTTTGCCCATCGCTTTACGCAACACGTCCGCATCGCCTTTGGTAAAGCCAGCCAACTTCTGGCTGAGTAGCATCACCTGTTCTTGGTACACCGTGACGCCGTAAGTTTCCTTGAGCAGTTCCTCCATTTCAGGGAGGTCGTACACAATGTCTTCCAAGCCGTGTTTACGCTTGATGAACGTTGGGATGTACTCCAGCGGTCCCGGCCGGTACAACGCGTTCATCGCGATCAGATCACCGAATTTGTCGGCCTTCAGTTCGCGCAAATACTTCTGCATACCAGCGCTCTCGAACTGGAAAGTGCCGTTGGTCTCTGCGCGTTGGTAGATCCCGAAGGTCTTCGCATCGTCCAGCGGAATATCATCAATGTCGATCTTGATGCCGTGGTTGGCCTCGATCATGCGCAATGCATCGCGGATGATCGTGAGCGTTTTCAGACCCAAGAAGTCCATCTTGATCACACCCGCATCTTCTACAACACGTCCATCGTATTGCGTCAGCAAGAGGTCAGATTCCTTCGAGGTACATACCGGAAGGATCTCCGTTAGATCGCTCGGTGCAATGATGATACCGGCCGCATGTACACCCGTTCCACGCACGGAACCTTCCAGCTTTTCCGCATCGCGCAGCACATCCGCTGTTGGTTCGCCGCTTTCGAGGATCTCGCGCAATTGTTTCACGTTGGCGATCTCGTCGCTGTTCAAATTCTCGCGCTGCTTCAACGATCCAGCGCCATCCATTGGGGCGCGAAGCAAGCGTCCCAATTCAATTCCAGGTCGCTCTGGTACCAGCTTTGCCAAGCGATCGGCCTCTGCCAATGGTAGGTCCATTACACGAGCAACATCGCGGATGCTGCTCTTTGCCGCCATGCTGCCGTACGTGATGATCTGCGCAACTTGGTTCTTGCCGTATTTATCGACCACATAGTCGATCACTTTCTGCCGGCCTTCATCGTCGAAGTCCGTATCGATATCGGGCATGCTCTTACGATCCGGATTAAGGAATCGCTCGAACAGCAGATCGTATTTGATGGGATCGATGTTGGTGATACCTGTGCAATAGGCCACCACACTGCCGGCTGCACTACCACGTCCTGGACCGATCAACACGCCCATCTGCTTGCCGGCGTTGATGAAGTCCTGCGTGATCAGGAAATAGCCACTGAACCCCATCGTACGGATGGTGAACAATTCGAAATCGATCCGCTCTTTGATCTTTGGATCAAGGGAATCGATGCCTGATACATCATCGCTGAGGTAGCGTTTGATCGCGCCTTGATAGGTCAGGTGCTTAAGGTATTCGTCCTGATCGGAAAAACCCTCTGGGATCTCGTAGTTCGGGAGTAAAATGTCCTTCTTCAACTTCAGTGTATCCACCTTGTCCACGATCAAGTTCGTGTTGTCCAAGGCTTCCGGTAGATCATTGAAAGCGCTCAGCATCTGCGCTTGTGTCTTGAAAAAGAATTCGTCGTTGTAGAAAGCGAAACGTTTACCCTTTTGGCTCACTTCATCATCGCTGTCGTTGGCCTTCGGAGTGCTTTGCTTTTCTCCGGTGTTGATGCACAATAGGATATCGTGTGCATTCGCATCCTGTTGATCCACGTAATGACTATCGTTACTCGCGATGATGGGTACGTTGTACTTGCGCGCCCATTGCACTAGAACGGCATTCACTTGTTCCTGCTCGGGAATACCATGCCGCTGGATCTCCACGTAATAATCATCGCCGAACAGGTCCAACCACCATTTGAATTCTTCTTCGGCCTTGGTGGTATCCGTACCGCCGCGCATGATCGCTTGCGGAACACTTGCACCCAAACAGCAGGTGGTGGCGATCAATCCTTCGTGGTATTTCTCCACCAGTTCTTTGTCGATACGAGGGTACTTGCTGTAGAAGCCATCCATGTATCCAAGCGAACACAACTTGCTGAGGTTCTTGTAGCCGTCAGCGTTCTTGGCCAATAGCAATTGATGATAACGCTTATCCCTATCGTCCCGCGTAAACGCTTTTTTGTGACGATCGTTCACCACATAGAACTCGCAACCGACGATCGGTTTCACCGTGGGTGTACCATCGGGATTCTTGTGTTTCCCGGCTTCGGCCACGAACTTGAACGCCCCGAACATGTTGCCGTGATCGGTGATCGCCAATGCAGGCTGTCCATCTTCAGCCGCCTTATTGAACAGGGCAGGAATGCTTGCCGCACCATCTAAAAGTGAGAATTGCGTATGGACGTGGAGGTGCGAGAATTTCATAAAGAGCAAGGGGCCTTGGAAGGGCTACGAAGTTACCGGACAAGAGTGGGGTAGAAGGGGT
>JAGNUG010000061.1 GCA_017987115.1 Flavobacteriales bacterium
TCATTGGCACCGTGTCACCTCCAACTACGATCGGATCCGGGAAATATCCAGGACTCTCCTCGCTGGCCTTCAGGTTCTCGAAATAGCCTTTACCATCAACTCTGAAACCTGTAAAATTAAAGGTAGAGTTGGCGGCCAATTTTTCTTCGAAGATCAACTGATAATGGGATTGATCGTAATTGTCAACCTCATTCTTGTAAGTGTATTCATTGTAGGTGCGGTTCGTGTCGATCACCTCGCGAGGCACTCCGGCCCACGATTGGTACGTCAACTCTTTTCCACGGAACGTGATGAAGCGAAGTGATCTTTTCTTACCGACCCAAGCGCCCTGTAAAAAGTAACTTTTCAGATCAGCGGTCGCACGATCCACGTATCCATCGCTGGTAATTGAACTCAACCGTAGATCCAAACTGAAACGGTCCTTGATCAACCCTGTACCTGCGGAAACGCTATAGCGTTGCGAATTGAATGATCCGCCACTTACACCGACCGATCCCCAAGGATCCTTCTTGACCGAAGTGGTCCGCAAATTTATAGTAGCACCAAATGCAGCCGGACCATTGGTACTGGTTCCGACCCCACGTTGAATTTCAATGTCCTCCGCACTTGAAGCAAGATCGGGCAAATTCACCAAGAATGCACCTTGACTTTCAGGATCATTGAATGGAACGCCGTTCAATGTGATGTTCGTGCGTGTTGCATCGGTTCCGCGAATGCGCATCCCAGTGTAACCAATTCCGGTTCCTGCGTCACTGGTAACGACAACACTTGGTTCCAACTCCAACAAATAGGGCAGATCAACCCCTGTGTTCCTTTTGGTCAGCTCATCTTTTGTGACCAACGACTTTGCGAATGGTGCATTTTCTCCGCTTCGTAATGCGGTTATCTCCGCAGAACGCATCATCAACGGATCCGGTATCATAGTGAATCGAAGGATGCGTTCATCGCCCGCTACGACATTGATCGTCGTATCCAATGGAGCATATCCCATAATGCGTAAATGGACCGTGTGTCTACCAGCGCGCATTCCTTCCAGAATAAAGGCCCCATCCTTACCAGTTGAAGTCGCAAGCATGGCGGCATCTCCAATGTATGCGACTACACCGACCATCGGAACGGTCGCTTCATCCGTAACCAATCCCCTGATCGATGTTTGCGCATATCCAAGAACGCCGCAAGCGATCGTGATCATTGTAATAAATACTCTCATGATCTTCTCCGTTTTGATCATCGGCTTACGGAGGTGCCCATATGCATGGGCCTTAATTCCCTTCGCAGCATTACCTGCGCAGGTTCTTCGGGTTTGATCTCAGACCAGCTTTTACGATGGACACCCCGTTTGCACGATGGAACAAATGTACGGTGTTGCGTTGATGATGAATGGAACGCAGATGACACAGTCCCGCATCGAGTGTGGGAGAAAAGGTCAAAGCAGATCCTGGAAACAAGCTGCGAGGTTGGCCCGGTGATGTCGTGTATGAACGGGTGATCCGTTTTTCCTTAGAATGAAATCCTACTGACCCGAAGAAACGGATCACCCTTCCGACTCGTTGCTGCCGAACAAAAGATCGAGTTTGGTTGCGGCCATTTCAAGACGTTGTTCCTTGTTTCCGGCTACTACGAAATAAGGCTTACCGAATTCCTTCAACGTTAGTTCATAAACATCGAAGAGGCGATCGCGGTCATGCGGATTCTCCCTCAATGGGTCGGGCTCCCAAGGGATATCCGGTTTGCATAATAGCCAATGATCGAAGTTCACAGTTCTTGCCAATCGTTCGATCACGGGATGCGCTCGACCGTACTTTTCCATGCTCCAGATATAGATCGTGATCAGATCCGTATCGCAGAACATGTAGCCGTCGGATCTTCGTTCATGTGCCTGATCCCGCAACAATGGAGGGGTTCGGACTTCGACCTCGAATTCTTTGAAAACCTCGGCACCAAAACCATGACACTCACACTGCTCTTTAGCGATCTCCAATAGATCGGCTTCATTGTAAGGACGTTCCAATTCGTTCAGATACTCCCGCGCCACTTCGGAAGAGTATCCGCCGTGGAAATGGAACGCTAGCTGTTCCGCAAGTGTAGTTTTACCACTACTCTCCGGACCTACGACCGCGATCCTTGGCATGTTATTCCGAGTGAAATAGTGTTAAAATCCAAACCTAGGCAGCGGAAACTCATTGGCATTCGTCTAAGCTATGAACACGATCAAAATTATCAAAATGAAACGACACATACTCCTCCCCCTGCTGGCCTTAGCAACATTTGCTAGCGTCGCGCAATTAGCACCGCAACAACCTGCTACACTTCTTCAGCATATGATCGAAGTGAACGCTGAATGGAAAACTACGGATGCCGCGATCCCGAAAATTGACACTCCGGTATCCTTCGCCAATGAGGCTGAACGTATTGCAATGCATTTGCACTTGGTCCGTGAGACACTAAGCATACGATCATGTGAAGGTCTATCTGTGGAAGCAACAGCAAATAGGAAGACGCTTTTGGAAGCACTGGGTAATTACGCTGATCGCGGAAGATTTCCTCAGAACACTATTCTTCCGTTTCGCAATCCGATCTTCATCGACCCCAATGGAACCGCGTGCGCCGTTGGTCAGTTGATGATAGAGAGTGGTTCATTGGACCTAGCTCAACGCATCGATACCGAAATGGAAACGGCATACGTTCGTGAGATGCATTGGCCTGAGATAAATGAATGGGCGGGAACCAATGGATTCTCTGCTGACGAACTGGCATGGATACAACCAGGTTATGCTCCACCTATACCTTGGAGCACATTGGGTAATGGGATCAACGGTTCAGTTACCGTGCTTAGAACATTGGGCAATGGTGAACTGCTTGTTGCTGGGAACTTCACGAATGCAGGGGGTATACCGTGCACGAACGTGGCAAGATGGAATGGCGCATATTACACTGACATGGGGACACCTATGGACGGAATGATCACGGCCGCGATCGAATACAATGGGGATATCTATATTGGTGGATCATTCAATGGAGGTACTAGTGATCTACAACGCTGGAACAATGGAAGTTGGGAAGCACAAGCCGCATTCTCAAGCAAATATGCACAGATCAATGCAATGCATGTCCTCAATGGAGAGCTTTACATAGCGGGTTCCATGAGCGGCTTTGCAGGTATCGATGATCTGGTGTTGCGGAAGAATGGGAATCTCTGGGAACAGGTCGGTGAAGTCTTCAATGAAACCATTTTCTGCCTAGCATCACTGGATGGCGAACTTGTTGCCGGCGGTCTTTTTGATGGAATAGTTTCAACAATGAATCCTGCGGTTGCGCATGTTGCCGTGCTCAGTAATAATTCTTGGACCCAACTCGGCGACGGCCTGGATGCGCCGGTACGTGCATTATTGAACACGAATGGAACACTATATGCCGGTGGGGATCTCTTTGCGAATGTGGTTCCTGTATTCGGATTAGCACGGATCGGTGGCAACGACACCAGTTGGGAAATGCTGATGCCGAACAAAGTGGATTACATATTCCCGAACCAAGGTCCTGCATTCATTGGTTCACTGGCATTGTATCAGGACAAAGTGTATGCTGCAGGTGATTTCAATTACTCAAGCGGTGGGATCGGACTTTACAGCCATAACCTGGTTCAGTTCAACGGAACGCCGGATGATGTTTCTGCGATGATAGGATGGCTGGATGGCACCATCAATACCCTTGCCGTTAATAGCGCCAGCTTGTTGATCGGTGGTGAATTCACAACGCCTTACGCTCATATTGCATCCACAGAACTGAACACTGGGATCAACGACGAACTTGAACTTACTAGCCTCACGATCTCACCGAACCCATCTGCTGAGATCATTACGATCCAAGTTCCAACAGGCATGACAACCAATGCAGTATTCCGTGTGACCGATGCCTCCGGAAAGATTGCTCTGGTAGAGCCGGATCGGAACAGCAATTCATATCTATTGAATGTTGGTCCGCTGGCTACAGGCAGCTATCAGATCGACATTTCGGAAGGAGATACACGCGCAAGCGGAAGGTTCATTAAACAATAGATCCATATGCTTTTCAAGGAATGCCCTGCATGGCGGTCATGCAGGGCATTTTTCATTCATCGTCACAGACAAGTTGAAGCATCATCTGCTTTCGCCAATTGATGAACCCAATTACGGCCAAGGCGATGTATACCAGCATCAGTAATGCATATGCATTGAATTCCATTCTGTAGTTGTAATAAACACCCACAACATCACCGACCGTCCAGTAGAACCAATTCTCCAGGATCTTCTTACTCATCAACCACGTGGCAATAAGAGCGAACGCAGCAATGAATGCTTCCGCCCACAAGTACTCTCCATCGAGCCCAACCGCACGCATCAACAGGACCAGCCCGAATGTGATCAACCCTCCCAATGTGATCATGCCTGCATGCGTTGACACTCGGATGGTCGTGATCTTACCAACGACCTCCGTACGGCCCCAATTCCACCAACCGAAAATACCCATTGCCGCATAAAATCCATTCAACGCACTCATTAGCCATGCGCTCTGTTCTGCATAAAGCCAAATGCCGATCGTACTTGCAACGAATCCCAATAACCAACCGAGACGGATCTCACGCCCGAGCAGGATCGTAAACAGAATGTTCAGGATAACCGAGATCCATTCAAGGATCTCGGCTGTCGACGCATCCAATGCCATTACATACCGCAATTACACGGCTGGGAGAAATAGACCTTTGCCTTAGGGACAAGGCCTTCAATACGCTCCATTTCCGGTTCTTCGAACATGATCGCACGCAGATCCATGAACCTCAACTTGTCCAACTTCTCCATCTCTTCCGGAAACTCCGCAAGATCATTGCTCCATAGGTCCAATGAAGTCAGTTCAGTTAGTTCACCAATGCATGGTGGAAGTCCTGTCAACGCATTACGACTGAGATCCAATCGTTTCAGATGGATCAGTTTGCAGATCATCAACGGAAAGTCAACGAGCCTGTTCTTAGCGATCCGCAATTCTTGGAGGTGCGTCATCTCTCCCAACCATTCCGGGACCACTTTCAGTTTGTTACTGCCAAGATCCAACGCATTCAAGTTCTTCAGGTCACGAATGCTTTCAGGAAGTTCTTTCAGTTTCTTACCGGATAGGTCCAAGCGATAGGTCTTGTCCGGCTCCTGAAGTGCTTTCTCCAAGCTGTTGAACGTATGCACAGAGTCAAGTGCGATGGCATCCAGCAGTTGTCCGTTCACATGGGTTGTGGCCAGAACGAACACCATGAGGATGAAGTGACGTGTACTCATGTGTTGCGCTGCAGCAGTTTCATTGCGATCGTTCTGTCCTGATCCATTCGTGCTTTCAATTCATCCAGGTCATTGAATTGCATGTCGCCCCGGATGCGATCCTTCAAACTTACGGTTATCGATTCACCATACACATCCCGGTCCAGATCAAAGATGTACACCTCGATCGACTTCTGGACCTCAGTTGTTCGGATCGTTGGTCGATCACCAATGTAGAGCATGCCCACATGCGATTCACCACCTACTTCTACGCCAGCGGTATAAATTCCATCCAACGGCACCAGCTTATGCTGATCGACGGCACCGATATTCGCTGTTGGGTATCCCAAAGTACGCCCGAGTTGATCTCCTTTGATCACAACGCCACTCAACGGATATTCGTATCCCAACAATTCATTGGCAACCACAACTTTACCTTCCAACAATGCATTCCGCACCTTGGTACTGCTCACACGCACATGGTCTACCTCTTGCGCTGGGATCTCCTCTACACGAAAATCATTCATATCACCCAATTGTCTCAATAGAAGTAGGTCTCCTTCCCGGTTGCGCCCGAACCGGTGATCATATCCCACTACTAAACAACGAACACCGATCTCGCCCACAAGGAATTCACGAACGTAATCCGTTGCGCGCATTCTGGAAAAGTCCCGCGAAAAGGGAATCACGAGCAAATGTTCCAATCCCGCTGCTTCCAATAAGGCGATCTTTTCTTCATGCGTACACAGTAGCTTCAGGTCATTATCACCCGGAAAAAGAACCATTCTGGGATGCGGATGAAACGTGAAGAGCACACTTTCCCCACCCTCCTCCTTGGCGATCGCCGTCAGTCGTTGTAACATGGTTCGATGGCCGCGATGAACACCATCAAAAGTGCCTGTTGTGAGTACCGGACGACGGACTTGTTTGATCGTCTCGAGCGAAGTATGAACGCGCATTTGGGCCGTAAATGTCGGGAAAGATGTTGGGGGATCAAATGCACTTCCCGGAGTCTTCATGTTGACGACCATTTGCAGGAGTCCAGTTGTCCATTCCTATTCCACCTCTCATACTGTTCATGCCCTTTATTGAACTCCGGATCCCAATGGACAGGTATACTTCAGTCCACCATCAAGTTGTTAACGACCGGTTGATAACCCCAAAATCCGGTTTGACCTATGGCATAGTTCTCTTACCTTCGCGCTCGCAAATAAGGGCAAATCGCCTTTTAATCGCATAAAACACTCATGTCCAAGCAGATAGGAAAGGTCGTTCAGGTCATCGGACCCGTTGTCGACGTTCGCTTTGAGGCCGGTAAGGACCTCCCAAACATCTATGATGCATTGCACGTAACGCGTCCGGATGGATCGTTGCTCGTGCTCGAAGTACAGCAGCTGACCGGTGAAGACACCGTGCGTTCCATTTCCATGGAAACTACGGATGGTCTCGCTCGTGGCACGGAGGTTCTTGGTCAAGGAAAGCCGATCAGTATGCCTGTTGGCGATGAAGTAAAAGGCCGTTTGTTCAACGTGGTCGGCGCGCCGATCGACGGTATGAAGGAAATTGCTTCCGGTCAGAGCTATCCGATCCACCGCAATCCCCCAAAATTCGAAGACCTTACTACCAGTGCGGAGATCCTCTTCACCGGTATTAAAGTGATCGACCTGATCGAACCTTACGCGAAAGGCGGTAAGATCGGATTGTTCGGTGGTGCTGGTGTAGGTAAGACCGTATTGATCCAGGAATTGATCAATAACATCGCCAAAGGTTACAGCGGTTACAGCGTATTCGCCGGTGTTGGTGAGCGTACCCGTGAAGGTAATGACCTGCTTCGTGAGATGATCGAAAGCGGTATCATTAAATACGGGAAAGATTTCGTGCACAGCATGGAAGAAGGCGGATGGGATCTGAGCAAGGTTGATTATGAGCAGTTGAAGACCTCACAGGCCACCTTCGTTTTCGGACAGATGAACGAGCCTCCTGGAGCACGTGCGCGTGTTGCATTGAGCGGTCTCACACTCGCTGAATATTTCCGTGATGGCGATGAGGAAAGCGGTGGACGTGACATTCTGTTCTTCGTGGATAACATCTTCCGCTTTACACAGGCAGGTTCCGAAGTAAGCGCATTGCTTGGTCGTATGCCGAGCGCCGTTGGTTACCAGCCTACGTTGGCCACCGAAATGGGTGCCATGCAAGAGCGGATCACTTCTACTAAGCGTGGTTCCATCACCTCCGTTCAGGCTGTTTACGTTCCTGCGGATGACTTGACCGATCCTGCTCCTGCTACCACATTCGCTCACTTGGATGCGACCACGGTATTGAGCCGTAAGATCGCTGAGCTAGGTATCTATCCTTCCGTTGATCCATTGGATAGCACAAGCCGGATCCTTACACCGCAGATCGTGGGTGACGAGCATTACAACTGTGCACAGCGCGTTAAGGAGTTGTTGCAGCGCTACAAAGAATTGCAGGACATCATCGCGATCCTCGGTATGGACGAGTTGAGCGAGGATGACAAACTGAGCGTTTTGCGTGCACGTAAAGTGCAGCGTTTCCTGAGCCAGCCTTTCTTCGTGGCAGAGCAGTTCACGGGCCTACCCGGTGTAATGGTTCCGATCGAAGAGACCATCAAAGGGTTCACCATGATCATGGACGGAGAGCTTGATGAGTATCCGGAGAGCGCGTTCAACCTGAAAGGCAATATCGAAGCGGTTATCACCGCTGGTAAGAAACTGATGGCCGACGCTGCGAAAGCGTAATTGAGAACATGCGCGTAGAGATCATCACTCCGGATAAGGAACTCTTCAAAGGAGAAGCCATCAGCGTAACCGTACCCGGTGTTGATGGCAGCATGGGATTCATGAACAACCACGCCCCGTTGATCACCGTACTCAAGGCCGGTGATGTAATAGTGAAATTGGCAAATGGCCAAGTGGATGTTTTCCCTGTGCTGAATGGTGTAGTGGAAGTAAGCAACAACACCGTGCTTGTATTGGCTGAGTGACCGTTGATCATAAATCGAACTTTGAAAGGGCTGTCCGAAAGGGCGGCCTTTTTTGCTCAATCCGAACGGTACCATTCCTAGATCCAAGAACATTATACAACCGCCTACCGAAGCTATCTTCGCCGCTAATTCCATGGTCCTTCATGCTCCACCTCGAGAATATCGTAAAACGTTTTGGTGACTACACGGCGCTCAGTGGTATTACCATGGACGTGCCCACCGGTAAGGTCTTTGGGTTACTTGGACCGAACGGCGCTGGTAAGACCACATTGATCAGGATCATTACTCGGATCACTGGTCCTGATGAAGGCCGGATCCTGTTCGATGGAAGACCGATGGTGTCTTCTGATGTGGCACAAATGGGTTATCTCCCGGAGGAGCGCGGCCTGTATAAGAAAATGAAGGTCGGGGAGCAGGCAATGTACCTGGCACAGCTAAAAGGAATGCCGAAGGCGGAAGCACGCAAACGCTTGACCGCCTGGTTCGAGCGTTGGGAAATGGATGGCTGGTGGAACAAGAAGGTGGAGGAGCTTAGCAAGGGCATGGCACAGAAAGTCCAGTTCATCACCACGGTGATGCATGAACCGAAATTACTGATCCTCGATGAACCATTCAGTGGATTCGACCCGATCAATGCGGAGCTGATCCGAAGCGAGATCCTGCGACTACGCGATGAAGGGATCACCATTATGCTCAGCACGCATGGTATGGGCAGCGTTGAAGAACTCTGCGATAACATTGGTTTGATCGATCGATCCAAGCTGATGTTGGAAGGAAGTATTGGTGAGATCCGCAAACGGTTCAGTACGAATACTTACCGTATCGACTTCAAAGGCACCAAGGTTGCGTTGGCCAATGCACTTTCGTTCACGGGTGAACTGATCGATGCCAAAGAACATGGCGAGACCGCCACTGCTCGCGTAAGACTTGGTAAGGGCAGTTCCGTGAATGATGTGTTGCGCCAGTTGTTGCCCGCAGTGGAAGTTCATGGTGTGCATGAGGAAATCCCGCGCATGCACGATATTTTCATCCGTATCGTTAGCGAGCGGGATCCTTCGGTAGTAACACCGGGTATGACCGAATAGATGGTGACACGATCCAAACTACGAACACATTTCTCCTTGTCCTTGTTGGTCATTCTCTTCGGTTTATGCTCAACCGGCTGCGGCGGAAAGGCAGTCACTACGATCATTGTCGATGATGAATCCAACCTATTCGCATCTGTTCTTAATGATGACCAGAAGATAAAATTCGTTACTGCGAATTGGCATGTGACCAGCGAAGCGTTCCAAGAGGATACAATGGATCTTTTGCTTCGCATTCCGAGTGATGTTCTTTCCAGCAACAATGTCGAATTGGTCTTCAAGGAAATACCGTCCAGAGAAATAAGAGATCTTCTGAATGCTGAGATCGATCGTGTAGCGAATACACAACGAAAAGGATCCACTACCCCGGCTCCTAAGATCCTGGTGCGCATGCACGATCTGGAAACCATTGAACTTCATCAGTAAATGAACATCATCAAACTGATCATCTGGCGCGAATTCTTTACGCGAGTGCGAAAGCCCAGTTTCTTGATCATGACCCTTTTGGGGCCTATCCTGATCGCTGGTGGTGCCATGTTCGCGGCATACCTCGGCATGCAGGACAGTAACGATCACCGCGTCCTCGTGATCGACCCCAACCAAGTGATCGCAACCAAGTTGACCGATACCGAGAACATCAGCTTTTTCGTGGACCAAGCCCCTTGGAGTGATTCGCTTTTTGCACAAAGTCCGTACACGGTAATGGTGCGGTTCACGGATGAGATCACCGATCCTACAGCGATGATCTATTACAAAGAGCTGCCGAATCTTGCGGTCCAGCGCACGGTTAGCAACGAACTGGAAAAGGCGATCGAACTGCTGAAATTGCGGACCGAGGGTGTTGATGAGGATGCCTACCGCAGGGTGCGAAAACAATTGATCACAAAGTGGGTGGATATTGATAATGTGGGCATTGAATCCTTGGAGCAGGAACGCGCCGGGATCGGCTTCTTCTTCGGCTACTTCATGTTCATTTTCATTTTCATGTATGGGGTGCAAGTGATGCGTGGGGTCATGGAAGAAAAGCAGAACCGCATTGTGGAAGTACTGATCAGTTCAGTGAAACCCTTCCAATTGATGATGGGCAAGATCATCGGTATTGCATGCGTTGGCTTTACACAGTTCGTGCTGTGGATCGTGATCACTGCGTTGTTGGTCACCGTCGGCTCCGTAGTACTCTTAAAGGATAAGCTGAATGCGAAAGCAATCGCGGAAATGCCGATGACACCGCAAGTGCAAAAACAACTACAAGGAGAACTTGAAGCATCCGGTGTGGATGAGGAAGATGTGAAACTGTTCAAGGCAGCCAAGATGATCGACCTGCCATTGACACTGACTGCTTTCTTCCTGTATTTCATCGGTGGTTATTTATTGTACAGTTCATTGCTTGCAGCAGTTGGTTCCGCAGTGGATAGCGAAGCAGAAACGCAACAATTCATGCTACCGGTGACCGTACCCATGATCATCGCCTTGTTGATCGCGCAGATCGCCGTTTTCAATCCGAACAGTCCGGCAGTACTCTGGTGCAGTTTCATCCCGTTCACGAGCCCCATTGTGATGATGGTCCGTGTGGCCATGGGCAATGCACCGCTTTGGCAATTGGCGTTGAGCATCTTGATCCTGATCGGCACGTTCATCGCTACCACATGGCTTGCTGGACGTATCTACCGTACGGGAATTCTTATGTATGGCAAGAAGGCGAGTTGGAAGGAATTAGGGAAGTGGTTGTTCTATAAAGGGTGAGTGAATATAGAATGTCGAATTTAGAATGCTAGCGCCTGCTTGGTCGAAGAAATGGAACGCACTCCGGTTCGTAGCCCGGAGTGATAGACGCTGATCTGTATGATAAAGGCGGATTCTGACTTGTGGGCTGAGCTACTGCTTGGTCGAAGAATTGTCCCACAGAAAAGTGCGATAATTGTTGGAATGATGAACGCATGACGCAATGAAAGCGACCCGCACTGCCATTATTGACATCGGAACGAATACCTTCAACCTATTGGTGTTCGAAGGTGATCTACAGATCGTGCATGCAGAGGAGCTGCCTGTTTTTCTGGGGCGAGGTGGGATAGAAAACGGAGTGATCGCCGATGATGCAATGGAACGTGGAAAGAACGCGCTTCGGTTGTTCGTTGCGAAGGCTGGTGCGTTGCGTGCTGAACGTATTGCGGGTTTCGGGACTTCTGCTTTGCGCAATGCGAAGAACGGTTCGTTGCTGGTTGAATTCGCTCAACAGGAGTTTGGTATTACGATCAGTGTAATATCCGGTGATGAAGAAGCGGAACTGATCCTTGAAGGCGTGCGAAAAGCCGTGACGTTCACGCGCAAACCGATGCTCATCATGGACATCGGTGGCGGCAGTATTGAATTTATCCTAGCTACCGATAAAGCACTGATGTGGAAACGCAGTTTCGAATTGGGCGTTACGCGTTTGCGTGATCGGATACCGGTCAGTGATCCTATTTCATTGACGGAGGAGGAACGTATCGCACAACACCTGGACGACCGATTGGAGCCGCTCTATGCGATCATTGAACGCCATGAACCGCATGTGCTCATTGGTAGCGCCGGTAGTTTCGACTCGCTTGCTTCGATCATTTCAACTGAACGCCATGAACCGCTTCTGAACGATGCGAAGACCATGAATTTCACTGCCTTGGAATTCGACGTCTTGCGCGACAAGCTCATGCGCATGACACGAGCGGAACGCTTGAACGTGCCGGGCCTTCCCGAACACCGCGTGGACACACTACCCTACGCGTTGATCGCGATCGACCGTGTGCTCACTGCAGGCGCAATACGCGAATTGGCATGGAGCAAATACGCGTTGAAAGAAGGTGGTGCTTCACGAATGATCTCGACGAACTAAGGCAATTGCTCTGCCCGTGTAGCGGTAGGAACCACCCCACCGATCGTCTCCAAAATGATATCACGGTCATTATTGGTTCCGGTATACCGGATCGTGCCATCCATGTTGATGTCAAACGGGCTGTACGTGTTGGTTACTGTATTGGTCGGCGTGGTGCCACCGATGGCATTCAAGATCAGGTCACGGTCGTTACCAGTGCCGGTATATTTGACCTCTCCATTGAAGTTGGCATCGCCGGGCCAAAGGACCATCTTGCCGTTGATGTTCTTCTGTGCATTGCTGCCGTATGTGGCGGTTGCAGGAAGGGTCAGATCCAGCGCGGTTGCATTGGCCAAATTAGAGCTGAGAAATACCGGAGCCACCGTCATTGCCGCCAAATGGTTGCGATGGCGCACCACCACGTAGTAATTGCCAGGCGGTGCCTTCATCACCACCTCCGAGCCGTTGTTGCTTTGCAGTAAACGCCCATTGCTCCAAAGCACGAATTGCCCGGATGCGATAAGCTGCGCGGGGTCGTTGGCGGCGCGCAGCTCCACGCGCACCCAATCCACGGAGCGGTGAACGGAGAAAACGGTTTGGTTCAGCCATAAGCTCGTGGCCACCTCGCCACCGCCGCCCACTTGAGGATAGCCCATGGCAGTGTAAGGCTCCACAAGAGGAATGAGCCCTTGCTGGCGCAGGTTGTCGCGCATGCGTCCTAGGCCCGCTTCGTACGCGCCATCGAGTACGAACGTGAGCAAGGAAAGCGATGCCCCGTAGGACTTCCTGCGCACGATAACATTATCGAATGTAGCGCCAATTTCAAGGTCTCCTGATCCGATCTGCGCACGCAAAGCCACGGCAAAAGTGCCTGTATTGGTGGTCGGTCCACCCAGATGCCACGGGGTGATGCCGTAATTGAACGGATCGGCGCCGAACGAGAGGATCTGTGGCGCATTGTAGAAATTGACGCCATCGAACCAGCCGAGGGTCGCGAGGCCACATTGGCCTATCCCTGGGATCGCTAGGTCCGGGTAACAATAGGCTTCCAGTTGGTAGCCATGATCTGGGGAGTAGCCACCAGGAATGGGTATGATCATCACTGGGTAGTACGGTGCGGTACTTGCAGGAACGGATTGCATCTCCTCAGGCAACAGTCGCAGTCCATTGCCATCGACTGGCGAAGACACGAACTGCGCTGGATCACCTACACTGATCCAATTCGAGCCGAATACTGCATCATTGAAATCGAGCACCAGTATTTCTTCAATTTGTGCGCGTAATGATAGACCGGGCAGTATGGCCAGTATTAGCAAAGCAGCTTGTTTGGCGAATGTGCGAATGGAGGAGCGTATTATTCTCAGGTCCTGCTTCATTGTTAAGGCAATTGTTGTATCCGTGTCGCCGTTGGTACCACCCCACCGATCGCCTGCAAAATGATATCACGGTCATTATTGGTTCCGGTATACCGGATCGTGCCATCCATGTTAATATCCAGTGGGCTGTACGTGTTGGTTACTGTGTTGGTAGGTGTGGTTCCGCCAATGGCCGTTAGAATTAGATCGCGGTCGTTGTTAGTGCCGGTGTATCTCACTTCGCCATTGAAGTTCGCATCGCCGGGCCAAAGAACCATGGTGCCGTTGATGTTGTGTTGGGCGTTGGTGCCGTATGTGGCGATTGAAGGGTTGGTGAAGTCGATCATGGCCGGAATGGTCGAGAGCGCCACCGGGGCTACGGTCGTCACCCCCAAATGATTCCGATGGCGCACAGTGATGAAGTAGGTGCCGGGAGTCGCATTGAAACTGACCGATGAAACCCCATCGGTCCGTACGACGTCCCCATCACTTTGCAACAAAGCAGTCTGGGAGGCAAGCACACCATAGGGAGCGTTTGGTGAGCGCATCTCCACCAACACCCAATCCACGATGGCGTTGGTACCCGATATAGCGAGCACGGCCGGCGTAGTTTGCGCACCTGGATCCTGAGAAACGACGTACTGCGCTTGTGAATACGGTTCAACCAAGGGGACCAGTCCGGCAGCACGGAGGTCATCGCGCATGAGACCACTGGGTTGATCGTAGGGACCGCCGAGGCGGACCTTGATGAATACCGGTAGCGTGACGTTTGTGGAGATGAACTCCCATAGATCATTAGCATATTGACCTCCGGCCGAACCTGTTGCCGCAAAACCGCGAGCGCCAGAACTGGCTCCTTTTGCCGTATAGCGTGCACCTCCGCCATAGGCCGACTGGCCCTGCCACGAGTTGGTCACTGGATCGTATCGCACAAAAACAGCGTCCGTGCCGGAAGTGCCGTTCTGACCACAGCCGATGAACCCGAGACCGCCCATACTGAAGGCGAAGGCGCCATTGCGTGGGCTCGCTGGTATCGAGGCCCTCTGCGTCCATGTATCAGCGCTGGGATCGTAAGCCCATAGATCATTCAGATTATAGCCGGTAGTGGGACCGTTGATCCCGCAAGCCACATAACCACGATCACCGATAGTGAAAGCCACGGCCCTTGACCGGCCCAAGCCGGGGATCGGTGCGCGTTGAGACCATTGATCGGCATCGGGATCATAACACCAGAGGTCCGCGTACTTGTTTCCCGATGCCTCACCGGTGCCCATATAGGCTAGGTTGCCTACGGTGAATGCAACGGCGTAATTGCGGGAGGGGCCCGGGAACGAAGCGCATTGGGTCCAGGTATCGGTGGCGGGGTCGTATCGCCAGAGGTCGTTGAGGAACGCACTGGATCTTACGCCCCCTCCTACAAAGCACTTGTCACGTAAGGAGAAGGCGTAGGCCGTGTGGCGCTCGAGCCCGGGAAAACCAGAACGCTGCGCCCATATCCCGGTCGCCGGATCGTAGCTCCACCAGTCGCCAAGACTCTCGAAGGAATTGAAGCCCGTGCCGAAATAACAAACACCGTTGGCGCTCGTGGAAACGGCGCTGGAGCGACCGAGGCCGGTGAGGTTGGCTTTGCGCAACCAGGTTCCCGCCCCGATGTCGTAGCGCCAGAGGTCGCCCCGATAGCCTCCACTCTCACCACCGACCATATAGAACGCGTTGTCCAGCGCGAAAGCCATGGCACCTCGGCGCACGAAGAGCGGTTCATCCGCCAGTTGGGTCCAGCTGTTCAATAGCGGATCATAACGCCACAAGTCGTTTTCGATCGGTCCCGCCTGCGCTTCGCCCGTGGCGAGATAGCCCTTTCCATTGATGGCGGCCACGGCCGCACGTGTACGGCCTCCTCCAGTAAAATCAGCCCGCTGGGTCCACACATTGGTAATTGGATCATAGGACCAGAAGTCGGACTTCCTACCCGTACCATCATTGCCTGTGCCGACGTATCCAGTGCTGCCGATAGCGAAGCCGATGGCATTGTAACGCGCCGTGCCGCCAAAATCCGCACGCTGGAGCCACGTGTCCAACACAGGGTCGTACTGCCAGCAATCCCTAAAGAAAGTTCCATTCCACGCAGTTAATCCGGCACAGAGGTAGCCTTTGGCACCAATGGTGAAACCGACGGCATCATACCGCGCCCCACCCGGGAATGCCGCTTTGGGTGTCCATGTATCAGCGACGGGGTCGTACTCCCATACATCAGACAAGGCGGTAGTGCTGTATCCTGTACACAAATAACCCTTCCCGCCAACGGCGAAGCCCACCGCGTACGAACGTGCCGCACCGGGGCAAGGAGCCTTTTCAGTCCAAGTATCTTGGGCCGGGTCGTACTCCCACACATCATTGAGCGGAGTACCGGTCGAATAACCTCCGACCACATAGCTTTTCCCCGCGATCGCGAAGGATGCCGCGTTTGCCCGGGCGGAAGCCTCTTGCATGATCGGTGTGGCTCGGCCCAAGGCATTGCGTTGTACCCATGTGTTCGGTTGCCCCTCCGCCTGGCATACGTACGTTGCGCAGAGAACAAGGGTGCCGGCAAGGCGGGAGAGACGATGGGATATAAGCATGTGCATGTATTTGTCTGTAAGCGGACCACGGTTCTTGAACTTCCGAATGAGTTGTTTAAATGGTTCGCTAGGATCGAGCTTTTATGGCCACTGCTGTACCCGCGATGCCGTCGGTACTACCCCACCAATGGTCTGTAAAATGATATCGCGATCGTTGTTCGTTGCTGTGTAATGTATTACGCCATCCATGTTGATGTCGAGTGGGCTGTAGACGTTGTTCATTTTATCAGTTTACGAGGACCATATTAAACGATCAAGGAGCGGTTCATTAATGTGGTTCTCTCCTAAACTTCCTCAATTCATGCACGAGATCGCCATAAAGACGGACGATGACCGAATAGGTTGCCGGATCCTGGAGTTTCCAAAAGATCCTGAATAACCTAAAGGTGCCATCTTTGCCTCCATACCTTTCCGCCATGGCCAAAATACTAGTGATCGATGATGAAAAAGCAATTCGCTACGCGCTGAAGGAGATCCTTGAGCACGAAAAACACGTTGTTGAAGAGGCCGAGGACGGTTCGTCCGGTGTGGACAAGGCCAAGAAAGGCAAGTTCGACCTGGTGCTCTGCGATATCAAAATGCCCAAAATGGATGGTATCGAGGTATTGGAGAAACTACAGGCTTTGGATCCGGACCTACCCGTGGTGATGATCAGTGGGCATGGATCCATTGATACGGCCGTTGATGCACTGAAAAAAGGCGCTTTCGATTTTATTCAGAAACCACCGGATATCAACCGCATTCTGGTGAGCGTTCGGAATGCGTTGGATCGTGGCGACCTGGTAGCAGAAACCAAAGTACTACGCACCAAAGCAGGCAAAAGCAAAGGCAACGGTGTGCAAATGGTGGGCGAAAGCAAAGCGCTGGAAACCATTCGGGAGATGATCGAGAAGGTGGCCCCAAGCGATGCACGCGTGTTGATCACAGGTGGCAATGGAGCCGGCAAGGAAGGTGTGGCCCGCATGCTGCACGAGAAGAGTCAACGCGCAAAGGGTCCTTTCATTGAAGTGAATTGTGCCGCGATACCCGGCGAATTGATCGAAAGCGAACTATTCGGGCACATCAAAGGGAGTTTTACAAGCGCCATCAAGGACAGAAAAGGCAAATTTGAATTGGCCACGGGTGGTACTCTTTTCTTGGATGAAGTGGGCGATATGAGCCTTGCAGCGCAAGCCAAGGTGCTGCGTGCCTTACAGGAAAGCCGTATTACGCCCGTGGGTGGCGATAAGGACGTGAAGGTAGATGTGCGGGTAATAGCGGCGACGAACAAGGACGTAAAAAAGGAGATAGCGGAAGGAAATTTCCGCGAAGACCTGTATCACCGGCTAAGCGTGATCCCGATCCATGTTCCAAGTCTAAGTGAGCGCATTGATGATATCCCGCTGCTGGCCGAGCATTTCATTGAGCAGATCTGTACCGAACAAGGGATCGCACCCAAAAAGATCGCGGAGAAAGCCATAAAGGAGCTCCAAAAATTGCCGTGGACCGGAAATGTGAGGGAATTAAGGAACGTAATTGAGCGATTGGTGATCCTTTCCGGAAAAGAGATCACAGAAAGTGACGTGCGATCCTATGCGGTCCCAAAAGCGTGATCGTAGCGACAGATCGACACTACTCTAGATATAAAATACTGATCATCAATCACTTGTTCATCAGTTCGCTTTCCGCCGAGTCACTGTTATTGTTGCGTTTCCAACGTCCGCAGGTTGAACAAGAAGTACTTTTTGGGATAAAAGCAGCGTTACGGGAGGCAACCTTCGTCTAATGGTCTCGTCCTATTACATGGAACCGTTGCAATAAATAGGATAAGTCTAACCTACTAACACCTGCATAACATGGATTGGTTGATGAACCTTCACGATTTTTTCTACTCCAAAATGGGGAATGCCCTCTATTACGCCTTGATCTTCTTGGCGATCATTGCCGTCGTAGGGCAATGGAGGCTATATGAAAAAGCAGGCCAACCGGGTATCGCAAGCTTGGTCCCGATCTGGAATGTGATCGTTTTCCTGAAGATCATCGGTCGCCCAGCAAGCCATTTCTGGTTGTTGATGATCCCGGTCGTTGGCCAGGTCTACTTCATGCCTAAAATGTGGATCGAAGTGGTCCAGTGCTTTGGCAAGAACAGCATGATGGATTATGTCATGGTGATACTTCTGAATTTCCTGTACATCCTCAACATCGGCTTGAGCTACGAGACCAAATACCGCGGACCGGTCTATGGCAGCCATGTACCGCCACCTCCAGCACGTTCGTTGAAGACCGAGCATTCCATTGCTTGATCTGCTGTAAAGCCATGCATTGAAAAAGCCCCGATCCGGGGCTTTTTCAATGCGTGACGATCGGATAGCTACCCCAATATCTCCTCCGCTTTCTTCAACGCATCGCCCATACCACCGGGCTCCTTTCCACCGGCAGTTGCAAAGTCCGGTTGACCACCGCCGCCACCTTTTATAGATGGTGCAATTTGTTTGATGATGTCCGTCGCTTTTAACTCTGTTGCGTCGGCGAAGGCTTTGCCCAATGAAACGGCCAAGAGCGGTTTACCTTCAACTATGCTTCCTACAACCATTGCAAGATCGCCATGACTTTCGCGCAATTGATAGCCAAGGTCTTTCAAGCTTTGTGGGTCCAGATCCAAACGTTGCACAAGCACCTTTCCTTTGCTCGTTGTCTTAGCTGCCTTCGGCAATTCCTGCGCTAAATTCTGTACGCGTTCTTTCGCGGCCTTCTCCAATTCCTTGGTCAACGTTGCATGTTGATCGATCATTTTTTGCACCGCTTGAACCGGGTCAGCCGGATTTTTCAGCAGGGCCAGAATTGCTTCGAATTTCTCGATCTTCTCTTGCACGATGCGTTCGGCTGCTTCGCTTGTAACCGCCTCTATGCGGCGGATCCCGGCAGCCAATGCTCCTTCACTCACGATCTTGAACGGCCCAATGACACTGGTCCTTAGGACGTGCGTACCGCCGCACAACTCCACGCTCGGCCCGAATTTCACTACGCGCACTTGGTCGCCGTACTTCTCTCCGAAGAGCGCCATCGCGCCCATCTTTTTTGCCTCGTCAATGGGTACGTTGCGCTTATCATCAAAAGCAATATCCGCAGCGACCATGCTGTTCACCTCGGCTTCGATGGCTTCGAGTTCTTCGCTGGAAAGTTTCGCGAAATGACTGATGTCGAAGCGCAATTTATCCGGTGCAACCAGCGATCCCTTCTGCTCTACATGCGTTCCTAATTGCTTCCGCAATACGTGATGCAACAAGTGCGTAGCGGTGTGGTTGCGCATGGTAAGCGCACGTCTTTTCTCATCCACTTGAGCAGTGAGATCACCTTCCACATTTGCAGGCAAATTCTTTGCGAAGTGTACGATCAATTGGTTCTCGCGCTTGGTATCGAAGATCTCGGTTTTTTCATCACCCAGGACCAACCAACCTTGATCACCAACTTGTCCGCCACCTTCCGGATAGAACGGTGTACGGTCCAACACGATCTGGAAATGATCGCCATTCTTCGCTGTGACCTTCCGGTAACGCAGGATCTTCGCAGGACATGCCAATTCATCATACCCTACGAAATCCGTTTCACCTTTTGCCAGTTCGGTCCAATCACCAGTGGCAACGGCCGTGGCTGCGCGGCTGCGCGTTTTCTGTTTTTGCAGCTCTACCTCGAAGCAGTTCATGTCCACTCCCCTGCCCTGTTCACGTGCGATAAGCTGCGTAAGATCAATTGGGAATCCGAACGTATCGAACAACTCAAATGCTTTGTCGCCGGGGATCTCACCTTTCGTTTCGGCAAGCATTTGCTCTATACGCTTGGTGCCTTGCTCCAAGGTGCGCAAGAATGCTTTCTCCTCTTCTAAGATCACATTGCCGACTATCTGTTGTTGCTTTTTCAACTCCGGGAACTGATCGCCCATTTGTCCGACAAGTACAGGCACCAGGTCGTGCATGAATGCTTCCGTGAAACCAAGGAAGCTGTAGCCATACCGAACGGCACGGCGCAAGATCCGACGGATCACATAACCTGCACCGGTGTTGCTTGGCAATTGTCCATCCGCAATGGCGAACGCGATGGCGCGCAAATGATCGGCAATTACGCGCAGGGCGATATCAGCCTTGTCATCCTTTCCGTAGGTCTTGTTGGCGCGCTTGGCCAATGCTTGGATCAAGGGTTGGAAAACGTCCGTATCGTAGTTGCTTTGCTTGCCTTGCAGCACCATGCACAAGCGCTCGAAGCCCATTCCAGTGTCCACATGTTGATCAGGTAACGTAACAAGTGAACCATCCGCTTTGCGCTCGAACTGCATGAATACATTATTCCAGATCTCGATCACTTGGGGGTGATCA
>JAGNUG010000170.1 GCA_017987115.1 Flavobacteriales bacterium
ACATACTCATCCGTTCCAAACCCACCACCGAAAACAATGTATGATTGCAATTGAACCCAGGCAAACTCCCATGCAAAGTATCTACCGCTGCCGGACTCCAAGGTATTAACTCTGAAATATTCCTCCGCTCCAAAAAATGAGACAATGGCTTCAAGGTTACTATAAGCATACTCGAATACGCCTATGAACAGGAGAAGTGCCATGAATCCCACGAATACGGATCCCGAAAAGAATCGTTGGAAAACGAACATTATTCCCAACGCCAACAATGATGCCCGAGATCCTGAAAACACCAAAAAGTAAAGCAAAGCACCATAGATGATCCACTTTTCCCAATACCTAAAAAGCTTAGGATTGATGGAGTTCACCACTGCAAAAAGTACAGCACTCAAATAGCAATACAATCCCAGTCCATTCGGATTACCGAAGATCCCACGGAAACGTCCATTCACGAAACCCAACGGACTAAATCGGAAATACAGACCAATGATCAGTACGGACATTAAAAAGAGCATCAGATTCCGGACGAATGGCCATCCCTGCGTCCGAAAGCAATACAATACGTAGTTCGGGATCACTAGGATCAGCAATGAGTATGAAACGGTCTTTTGCACACTGATGACCAGAGAAGGTGAAAACACCAACGGGAAAATGCTGTATATGGAAAAAGGAAGGAATAACGTAAAGACCTTTGCCAACGGCATAAAGCGTCCGGAATCATTGAGGAAAAGAAGGCTTATGAATACGATATAAACGTTCTTCGCATTCTTGAATGAGTTCAGTGCATGAATGTCCTTATGAACGTCGGAGAGAACCAGAACCATGATGAAGCCGAACAGGATCTCCGGAAAATGCTCACGATGCCTGAATATCAGTATTGACAATGGCAGGAGCCCGTAGACCAGCACTGGGACAAATGCGGAGGCCAACACCCAAAAAAGGATGAGGACAAATAGCTGTATTTCCTGACGAAGAAAGGTTAGCATAATTGCTGGATGCTATTTGAACAATCCAGGTATCTGTAAACGTATCTGCTCGGGTCGCGCTCGAAGGTAAGTGCGTATACGATCCACCTCCATGTGCCAGGTGTCCATGTTCAAAGGCCTTCGCCAACGCGCTATATGCCTTGGCATTTCAGGCTCCATTCCGGATACGAACCGATCGAGGGTCTCAATGGTCCTATTCGCTGCGAAACGCCCATTGATCAATTCTTCTACTTTCGAAATGAAAGTCTGCCGAAGTTCAGGTGATCCCATACATGCGTAGAATAATTTCGGCATCGGCGAAGATCGGCCCTTTATCCTATCCAGTAATGGTGCTTCTGGTTCTCCGTATGCACCAAGGCTTAGGTCCATATCCGTAAGAATAAAATACCACCTTCCATCAAGTGGAGCTTTCATGGTATGCTTTCCAGTATAGCGCCAAAATTTAATATTGGCATCAGGCCAATCCTTATTATCCAAGATCATGACGGATGCCATGTAACTCAAGAACCCATCCACATCGAACCGTTCTGAAACGGTTGCAACAAAATCATTTGAAGCAGGATCCATCGCAAGCACATCGGATAGATCACTTTCGAACAGTGCAACCTGCTTCTTTTTACCTAGTACATGGTTGCTTCGGATCTCCAGCATTGCTAGATCCTTGTCACTCACGCCATACCTTCTGGCCACTTCCTCCTCCTCAACCCGTTGGCGCAATTCATGCAATCCCCAATAGGCTCCGTTCACATACACCGCACAAGCAAGACTTCTTGATACTTCAAATGGCTCTCCCTTACAAAGTTCATGAGCCAAGGCATCCCGCATCATGGCCTTCATCTGATCATTGCCTGCCGAACGTAAAAGCAATATGGTGGAACCCGAACCATCACCATCTTCGAATAAGGCACTATTGATCGGTGCATCAAACAATAATCTCAATGCATGTATCGGAAAACCACGGGTCATTTGTCCGTTGATCCGGATACCCACTGGAGACTGGAAAACTTCTGCTCCATTTCCATCAATCAATTGAACAGTTCCGGATCGCTGCCATTCTTTACCCCGGAAATGGTAATTGCCAGGGTATTTCCACCAACGCCCGTCCTCCAAATGCGTTGTGACCATTTCCGGTGTCGGGTGAATAATGGCATTACCGCTAACATAAATACCCGTGTCCGGATCAAAAAAGGCACCCTCTGCAACCAACAGTGATATCACGGGTAATCCTTGATGGTCCTCAATGACCTTGGTGGCCATGTACGGTGTTCCAATTCTATTAGCATCGAATTTTTCTGCCACCCTAACTACGATCGCTGAAGGTTGACCAAGGTCTGGATGAAGCCAGGAAATCGAAGTGGGTAAGGACACTAGATGCTCGGTATGTCTTTTATCAGCACGTCCTATCGAAATGCGACCGTCCAATGGGAAATCCCGCCACTCTTTCGTAGCTCCCATGGTATACAAAAATGGCACTTGTTCCGGAAGTTGCATTTCCACTTCGCCATCATCGGCAACGGTGAACCGTGGCATAGTACGCTGTTGGACAATGCCTTTTTGACCTTCGACGACCACAGGGGCAGGCGCACGAACTACCGAACTGATCAAAGTACAAGTTGCAACACCGATCGTCACATACCACAACGCTTTCATTTCGTGCAAAGAACCAATTATTCCGACTTTCCGGTCATTCTTAGCAAAACGACCAACGGCACCAATGCTACCAAAGTGATCAGCGTTGCACCACTACCGCAACCAAGTCCAATGACCATGGCCAACAACAGTCCACCTCCGGAAATCTCTTTGGGTACGGATCCTTTCGCAACGATCAATATCGCCGCGAGTATCACGGCAAACACGAGTTGGCCTTTTACAAGACCTACGCGTAATGTAACTGTCGCGGATAGGGCCAATAACGCAGATAGTTCCGCGGTTCTGACACGTAAACCAAACTTGGCACTGAGATAAACAAGCAACGCTGCTGCAAGTATTGCTAAGAACAAATTCGGGATATCATAGAGTGAAAAATACCCCATGTTATCCAATATGGTCCCTTTCCAGTTCATGCGTGAATCATTTGGGCCAAAGCTAGCTTGATGCCAGTTAAGTCAGCCCCCGGTCCGGAACAATCACATCCATCATGCCACAACTTCATAGATTGATGAAGCCTCCGGAACAAGCCAATACACCATGAAAGTCTCGACAACTATGAAGAAAGTCGTATTGGATGACAATTTTGCTACATTAAAACTCTTAGCAAATGAACCGGATATTCCGTACAACTTCATACTGCTATCCACTTGAAGCACTTCCATCTATCTTTGCGTACATGCACAGTGCACGTATTTTCCTGGTGATCCCTTTGTTCGCTGTCCTGAACTTGCTGGGACAAACAATGACCTTGCAAAGTGGTAATTTGACCATCGCGCCGGGCACTACGATCGAGCTTGTTGGACCATTGGACCTTGAGATCGTTTCCGGCGCTTCCATTGTGAATGACGGCCTGATCGAACTTGGTTCGGAAGCCACATTGACCGAACCCGCAAATGGACCGATCACTGGAGCAGGCACAGAACATGCTATGCGCGACCTTAGCTCCCCATTCACAGACAACAATATTGCAGGTCTTGGGCTCACTGTCTCAATGAATACTGCCCTTGGGCCGATGGATGTTACGCGTGGCCATGAACCGTTGTTAGCGAATGGTACGATCCCGAGCATTGCTCGTTGGTACCGGTTGGATGCATCTCCTGTTCCGGGCTCTATTCTGGACATTGCCATGCATTACGATGTTTCAGAGTTGAACGGCGCGGATGCATCCGACCTTGTAATGCACAAAGCACCGCTACCGACAGGAGATTGGTACGCTTTACCCAGCATGTCACAAGTTGGGCCACAGATCGTAACTGTTACGGATCCTGGGCCATGGGATCATATCACCTTATTCTCAGAGGTGATCAATGTTTCAGTGCCGGATCATACCGTTGGGTCCTCATTCACTGTTTTCCCAACTGCCAGCGCTGATCAAGTGCAAGTAAGTTCTTTGGGGAGCGAAACCATCACTAAGTGGGAGTTGTTCTCTGCGACAGGAGCTTTGCTTGATGGTAGTAATTCACGAATGAACGAGCGAATGGTCACTATCGACCTTTCGGACTACTCCACCGGCACACTCGTTCTGCGCTTGAACGGGACCCGTCGCTATCGTCTGCTAAAATTATGATCCATCGGGCCGTTGTCTTGCATTTGACTCTTTGGCCTTTGATCTCGATAGCCCAGTTGGAGGTACCCGGGCGAATGGAATTGAATGCGCCATTGGAAAGTGACCGCCATGTCAGTGGCGTTGCTGAACCACTCACCAAAGATGCCGGTGTTTCTCTACGCGCTTCACGGGAAATGAGTACCACTTTTGCTGTGGGTGCGGGTAACTCGATAATTTCTGCCGACCTTATTCCTCCACCTTTGCTTTATACGGAAGGCATGGTGGTTACCGTGACCCCTGGTTCTGCAAATTCAGCGAACGCTCAATTGGACCTTAATGGCCTTGGTGCTATGCCGATCCGAACTTCAAACGGTACGCCATTGGACAGTGCTGTTCTACAGCCGGACATCCCTGCTCGTTTTGTTTTTGATGGCCAGCATTTCATTCTGATCAGTGAAGTAACAATTCCTTGTCGTTCAGGTTATGAGCCAGTTGGAATTGACCTCTGTATAGAAACCCAAGCCCATGACACAGCGACCTTTTTCGAGGCGGTGGAACTTTGCGCTGCAGTTGGTGCTCGACTTTGCCGGTATACGGAATGGATAGCGGCATGTCGCGCTGATGTGAATTTCATGTCTACCGTACCAAATATGGAATGGGTGGATAGTGCAGGAAATAATGTCGGTGATGCGAAAACGGTAGGCATTGGATTCGATGGCCAGACGCTATTACCTGGGGCCGGATGTGGTTATGGTTCTACTGTTCCTGCGTTGGGTCATGCTGGGTACCGATGCTGTTCAAATAGGTAATGAATTGGCTTGTTCCCATAGCATTTCTGACGATCTGCCCGTGTGTAGCCCAGGTTGGGATCGACGTACCCCTGCATTTCACGGGTCCCAACGGTCAACGAGGTATCGATGGAATTGCTTCACCAACTTCTACAGATCACCTGATCACTGTTGGTTTTGCCGTTTCCGGAATGGCCCACTGGTGCGATGCCACTCTCAATGTGGACACCTTTGAACTTTCGCTGGATCCAATATCCGACCAACTGGCCAATGGCACGATGCTCCGGTTCATAAGTGGTCAAGAAGTCTCGGGCCCTGTGTTCGTGCAGATCAATGATATGACCGCAATTCCATTGCTTCGTGGTGATGGCGTTGACCCGGTAGCCGGTCAGATCGAAGCTGGAG
>JAGNUG010000171.1 GCA_017987115.1 Flavobacteriales bacterium
AATGGAATATAGTTGCGCACGCCACCATATTGTTTGTTGCCTTGTACACGCTTCGCGAACTGGACCGGTATACGTCGCGTACCCTGCACCAACAGGATACAACCAGCGATGATCAATACCCAAAGAACAACTTCAACCAAGAGCAATACCAATCCACCGCCACCAGGACCAACGCGGCCAACGACTTCCTGCGCGAATGATTGTGGCAGTTGTGCGATGATACCGATCATGATGATCAACGAAATACCATTTCCAAGTCCACGCTCTGTAATACGCTCACCCAACCACATCACGAACAACGTGGATGAACTGAGGATAATAATGCTAGTCATCAACCAGAATTGACCTTCCGGGCGCGCTGCCGCATCAATAGTGGTAAAGATGTAACCAGGAGCTTGGAAAACGCAGATGAGAATGGTGAGGTAACGGGTCCACTGATTGATCTGACGACGACCGCTCTCCTCTTTCTGTTTCTTCTGCACAGCTGGTACGGCAATACCCATCAACTGCATGATAATGGATGCTGAGATGTACGGCATGATACCCAACGCGAAGATCGATGCACGTGTAAAGGCACCTCCGGTAAAGATCGCGAGGATCTCTGCGATACCTCCTCCACCACTTGTCGAAGCGGCCATCATCTTGCTGTCCACACCGGGCAACACAATGAAGCTACCGATCCGGTAGATCAACAAGAGACCAAGCGTAACGAGGATGCGATTCCGCAGCTCCTCGATCCGCCAGATGTTCTTGAGCGTATCGATCATATTCTTCATGCCTTCTTCGCTTTCTCGTTGTTCTTTTCAACGATGGTCGTAATGGTCTCGGCCTTACCACCTTTTGCTTCAATGGCTGCCTTTGCGGTAGTGCTGAACGCATGCGCAGTAATATTCAATGCACCTGTCACTTCACCACGACCTAGGATCTTCAGTTTATCCTTTTTCTGGATCAGACCATTCGCGTGCAATACGGAAGGATCAATGGCACTTAATTTCTTCTCTGTCGCCAATGCTTGGATAGCATCCAAATTGATCCCCTTGTATTCCACTCGGGTCGGATTATTGAACCCGAACTTAGGAATACGCCGTGTCAAAGTGGTCTGCCCACCTTCGAACCCACGTTTGCTACTCCAGCCTGCACGTGCTTTCTGGCCTTTATGACCTTTCGTAGCAGTACCACCACGCCCGCTGCCTTGGCCGCGACCGATACGTTTTTCCTTCTTGGTGGCCCCTTCGGCCGGTTTAAGTTTACTTAGATCCATGTCTTTGCGCCGATGGCCCGGCGTAGGCATAAAGTCGTTCCTTCAATACGATCAAACCGCTTCCTTAACGGATACCAGATGATGTACTTTCTCCACCATGCCAAGCACTTGAGGAGTTGCCTCCACGATCAAGGACTTGCCGATCCGGCCCAATCCCAATGCTTTCAAATTGTCTTTCTGACGTTTTGGGCACTTGATCTGGCTGCCTGTTTGTGTAATGATGATGGTCTTCATTGTTACTTCCTTTGAGTGTTCTCCTTCAAGGAGATCATCCGTTGAATACTTTTTCCAGCTTGATACCACGCTGACGAGCCACTTGGTTCGCATCGCGCATATTCGTTAGCGCCTCGATGGTTGCTTTCACCACGTTGTGCGGGTTACTGCTTCCTTTGCTCTTGGCCAATACATCGGTCACACCTACGCTCTCCAGAACTGCACGCATTGCACCTCCGGCAATTACACCGGTACCATGCGCTGCGGGCTTTAGAAAGACCAATGCACCAGCATATTTACCCTCTTGTGAATGAGGAATGGTTCCGTGCAATACAGGCACTTGTACCAGGTTCTTCTTTGCATCGTCTATGCCTTTGGCGATCGCCTCTTGCACTTCTTTTGCTTTTCCAAGTCCATGGCCTACTACACCGTTCTCGTTGCCTACTACTACAATAGCGGCAAAAGTGAAGGTGCGACCTCCTTTGGTCACTTTGGTCACGCGGTTCAGCGAGACGAGCTTATCCTTAAGCTCGAGGTCACTGCTCTTGACCTTTTTGATGTTACTATCTGACATGTGTTCTTTGAGATCAGAAATTGAGGCCTGCTTCGCGTGCTGCATCTGCCAATGCTTTAACACGGCCATGATACAAATAACCATTACGGTCGAAAACGACCTGTTCGATACCGGCGGCTTTTGCTTTTGCGGCAATTGCCTGGCCCACGATCTTGGCCTGTTCAACCTTGGCTATGCCGTTGGCTTTCTTGTCCTTCAATGATGAGGCGCTCACCATGGTATTACCATTCTCGTCGTTGACGATCTGAGCATACATACCCGTGTTGCTGCGGTAGACCGATAAGCGAGGGCGCTCTGCCGTTCCGTGTACGTTCTTCCGTACTCGCTGCTTGATCGTCTTGCGACGTGCTATCCTATCGAATGCCATTGTGTTGCTTATTTACCAGCTGCTTTACCTGCCTTACGACGCACCACTTCACCCACGAAGCGAACACCTTTGCCTTTGTATGGCTCTGGCTTACGCAACGAGCGCAATTTGGCGGCTACTTGGCCGATCAATTGTTTATCTGCCGACTCCATACGGATGATCGGATTCTTTCCTTTTTCCTGTGCCGCAGCCACTTTGATCGCCTCTGGCAGATCAATGACAATGCTGTGCGAGAATCCTAATGAAAGGTTTAGCTGTTGACCTTTGGTAGTGGCGCGGTAACCAACACCTACCAACTCCTGCTCCACAACGAACCCTTCGCTAACGCCTTTCACCATATTGGCGATCAACGAACGATAAAGGCCATGCTTCGCGCGGTGCGGCTTGGCATCGCTCGGGCGTGATACCAGGATCTCCTCACCTTCTTGCTTCAACGTGATATCCGGATCTACCGCTTGCTCCAATTTACCCTTCGGACCTTTTACAGTGATCAGGTTCTTGTCGCTTATGGTGATCTCTACGCCTTTTGGGACGTTGATCGGGGCTTTTCCTATGCGTGACATGTTCTTATTCTTTTAGCTCACGTAACACAATACTTCACCTCCTACGTTCAAGGCACGGGCTTCCTTATCGGTTACCACACCTTTACTCGTTGAGATGATAGCTACTCCAAGACCGTTCAATACACGAGGCAACGCACCTGAGTTGGCGTACTTGCGCAACCCCGGTGAGCTTACACGTGTCAGTTCAGAAATAGCGGACTGACGGGTCTGCGCATTGTACTTCAAAGCGATCTTGATAATTCCTTGTTTTCCATCCTCCTCGGTTTTCCAAGAAAGGATATAGCCTTTGTCGTAAAGGATACGCGTAATGTCCCTTTTCAGGTTGCTCGCAGGTACCTCTACTACCATCTTGTGCGCCTGTATGGCGTTACGCAAGCGGGTCAAATAATCGGCGATCGGGTCGGTAGTTGTCATTGTTCTTTTAGTTAGGTCGGACACTTTTCAGATGTCACATCCCATTTTGTATTACCAGCTGCTCTTGGTTACTCCGGGGATCTTACCCTCTAGCGCCATGTCCCGGAACATGTTACGCGAGATCCCGAACACACGCATGTAGCCACGTGGGCGACCGGTGAGTTGGCAACGGTTGTGCATGCGCACATAACTGCTGTTCGCAGGTAATTTCTGTAAACCTACCCAATCGCCAGCTGCTTTCAAGGCAGCACGCTTGGCGGCAAATTTCTCAACCATCTTGGCGCGCTTACGCTCACGGGCTTTCATTGATTCTTTGGCCATTGTGCTTGGGTCTTAGTCTAGTTTCTTATCTGAGAATGGCAATCCGAAAGCGACCAACAATGCTTTCGCTTCCGCATCGGTCTTGGCCGTTGTCACCAACGTAATATCCATTCCTTGGATCTTGGTCACTTTATCGATATCGATCTCCGGGAAGATGATCTGCTCGGTAACTCCGAATGTGAAGTTGCCACGGCCATCGAAGCCACTCACCTTAACACCTCGGAAGTCACGAGTACGTGGTAACGAAACAGCGAGTAAACGATCAAGGAATTCGTACATGCGCTCACCCCGAAGCGTAACACGTGCACCGATCGGCATTCCTTTACGTAACTTAAAGTTGCTGATGTCCTTGCGTGAGATCGTAGCAACGGCCTTCTGTCCGGCAATTACGGTCATTTCGGCAATGGCGTTCTCAACGATCTTCTTGTCTCCAACAGCATCACCCAATCCTTGGTTGATGCAGATCTTCTCAAGGCGAGGCACCTGCATGGAGCTCTTGTATCCGAATTCCTTTTGAAGGGAAGGGATCACCTCAGCTTTGTATTTGGCCCGTAGCCTGGTTTCGTAACTCATGACTTAGCGGTGGTTTTCTTTTTGGTCTTAATGATCCGCTCCAGCTTGCCATCCTTGTTCACCTGACGACCAACACGTCCAGGTATTCCGGTCTTCGCATCGATCAACATCAAGTTACTGATGTGGATAGGACCCTCCTTTTCCACAATGCCACCTTGTGGATTCGCGGTAGTAGGCTTACTGTGCTTCTTATTGATATTGAGGCCCTCAACGATAGCAACCCTGCGGTCACGGTTCACGTCGAGCACTCGCCCCTCTTTGGAGCGGTCCTCACCGGCGAGCACTTTTACCATGTCGCCTTTTTTGATGTGTGTCTTCTTCTGCATCGCTCTTCTGGATCAAAGCACCTCAGGTGCCAAGGAGATGATCTTCATGAACTTCTTTTCACGCAACTCCTTGGCTACTGGACCAAATATGCGCGTACCTTTCATTTCTCCGGCAGCGTCGAGAATTACCACGGCATTGTCATCGAAACGGATATAACTACCGTCCTTACGACGGGTCTCTTTCTTGGTACGGACCACTACTGCCTTGTGAACGGTTCCCTTCTTGGCGCCAGCATTGGGCATTGCCTGCTTAATGCTAACAACAATAGTGTCACCGATACGGGCATAGCGACGCGCCGTTCCGCCGAGTACACGGATACAAAGCACCTCTTTGGCACCGCTGTTATCAGCTACGTTGAGTCTGGATTCCTGTTGGATCATCGCTGGGTCTCTTGTTTACTTGGCACGTTCGATAACTTCCACCAAACGCCAGCGCTTCAATTTGCTGACCGGTCGGGTCTCCATGATACGCACGGTGTCGCCGATATGGGCTTCATCCTTCTCGTCATGGGCCATGAATTTGCTGGAGAGCTTTACGAACTTTCCGTATTTCTTGTGCATTACACGACGTTCCACCTTGACGGTAACGCTCTTGGTCATCTTGTCACTGGTGACAATGCCAACGCGCTCTTTGCGTAGGTTGCGGTCCACCGCTGCGGTTACTGTTTCAGTGGTACTCATTTGGCTGCTGTATTAGCGAGTTCGCGTTTGCGTAGTTCAGTGAGTATACGCGCCACTTCTTTGCGTT